>FZLQ01000093.1 GCA_900197605.1 Phyllobacteriaceae bacterium Water-Bin73 | reverse complement strand
TCAGAAAGGAGCGCGCGCAATTCTTCGCCGGTCTCATTTGATAGGGCTTCAAACACTTCTTCCTTATTGGTGAAGTAATTATAAAAAGTCCCGGTCGCCAAATCAGTGCGGCGGATAATATCGCGCACCGTCGCGCCGCCATAGCCAAGCTCGGCAAATACGGCGCGCGCCGCGACCAAAATCGCATCGCGATTGCTCGCCCGATTGCTGGCGCGCTTGCTGGTTCGATTGCCCGGCGACACTTTATTGTTTTCGATATTCATAAACCTACACTTAGCCGAAATTGCGTTGATTGCAACTCGCCAAACCGGCTAGCCCAAAACACCGACTAGCCCGAAAACAAAGGCTAGTCCAAAAATGATGATGCCAATTCGGGCGGGCGACAAATCACGGCGCGTTTGCCATTGGTTACCAGCGGGCGCTCCAATAATATCGGATGTTCAGCGATTGCTGCCAAAAGCGCGGCGCTATCGTCAATCTCTTTGAGGCCAAGTTCCTTATAAACCGCCTCGCCCGTGCGCATCATGGCGCGCACATCGCCATCGATTTTGTCATGCAAATCGGTCAGCGTGGCGATATCCAAACCGGTTTTCAAATATTCGATAATTTCAACCTCAGCGCTATCGGCCAAAATCGCCAGCGCTTGGCGCGATTTAGAACAACGCGGATTATGATAAATTTTCGTGCTCATGTGACGTTCTCCCCCTTATCGGCGCGGCGCGCATCAACTCCAATGGCTTCGGCAATATTGCTGAACCCGTCAGCGCGCAACATCTGTGCCAATTCGCTCTTCATGCGCGTGACCAATCCCGGCCCCTCATAAACCAAGCCGGTATAAAGCTGCACCAGTGAGGCACCGGCGCGAATTTTGGCGTAAGCCGCCGCTGCCGACGACACGCCACCGACACCGATAAGGGTCAGCTTGCCGCCGCTGGCGCGATAAACCGCGCGCAACATATCGGTTGCCATGTCAAATACCGGCGCACCCGACACACCACCGGCTTCATCTTTACGGCGCGAGCTTGCCACGCCATCGCGCGCCAAAGTGGTGTTTGAGATAATCAGCCCGTCTATATTTTCAGCCCGTGCCAATTCGGCCAAGCCAATGGCATCATCATGGCTCATATCGGGGGCGATTTTGACCAGCACCGGAATATCAGGCGCCGCCGCACGGACGCGGCGCATAATCTCGCCCGCCGCTTCGCCGCTTTGCAAATCGCGCAAACCCGGCGTATTGGGCGAAGAGATATTGACGGTCAGATAATCGGCGACAGCCGCAAAACGCTGTGCGCCAATATCATAATCGGCAATGCGGTCCGCCGCCTCTTTATTCGCGCCAATATTGACCCCGACCGGTCGCGCCTGCGGTGATTTTTCGCGCCAGTTCTCAAGCCGTGCCAGCGCGTCCATCTGGCCGCGATTATTGAAGCCCAAGCGATTGATGAGCGCGCGCTCGGCAGTCAGACGAAACACGCGCGGCGTCGGATTGCCGAGCTGGGGCAGCGGTGTCAGCGTCCCAATCTCAGCAAAGCCGAAACCAATGCGATGCACCCCGGAAATGGCGTCGCCGTTTTTATCAAACCCCGCCGCCATGCCAAACGGATTGTCAAAATCGCGCCCCAAAACAGTCTGGCGTAATATGGCGGCACCGGTTTTTGGCCGCCCCATCGCGCCCAAAAGGCGCAACCCGTTCAAGGTCAGTTGATGCGCCGTCTCGGGCGGCAGGGTGAATAATAAGGGCCGCAAAATGCGATAAAGGCTCATGCTGCTACTCCGCTTAAAAACCCGTCGAACCCGTCCCGCGCTGCATTGAGCGCAAAGCGCGCCGCTATATGAGCCGTCTCAAATGGCGCATAAAGATGCGGAAATAAATCCCCGCCACGCGATACTTCCCAAAGCAAATCATCGCCCAAAATATCGGCGCGCACAGAGAGAATAATCAGCGCGTCATGACCGGCATAATGCTTGTCCAGCGTTTGCGATAATTGCGCCGCAGTTGAAAAATGAATAAACCCATCGGCGGCATCAACACCGCTTGGCGCAAGCTGCCCATCGGCGCGCATTTGGGCGTCGGCTTCCGGCATTAGGATTTTGTAAATCAACCGCGTCATAGAGCAGGGATAGCAGGATTCCTAATCAGACAGCAATTTGCCGTCACGACCCGCCTCAATCAACGCACAGGTTTTTTCCAGACCATAAAGCGCGGCGAAAGAGCCAAAGCGCGGCCCCTGGCTTTGCCCCAGCAAAACCTCATAAAGCGCCTGAAACCAGCCGCGCAGATTTTCTTCAAAATGCGCCATGCCGGTGGCATAGACTTCCGTCTGAATGGTTTCGCCATCGGCGGTTTCGGGCAGCGCTTGCAGCCGCGCCAAAAGATCGTCCAATGCGGTTTTTTCTTCGGCACTTGCGGCGCGATAGGTCTTATTCGGCGCCACAAAATCGCGATAATAAGCCAGCGCATAATCGGTCAACCGGTCGAGAAACGGATGGGTTTCCGCCGTTGTGCCCGGCGCATAAGTATCGATAAAGCCCCACAGCACTTGCTTGTTTTCGGCATTGGAGGCGCTGACCAGATTGAGTAAAAGCGCGAAGCTGACCGGTGACGCGCTGTCCGGCACATGGCCATTATGAATATGAAATGCCGGATTGGTTAATTGCTGAGCGGTCTCCATCGCGGCAAATTTATCGACAAATGTAATATATTCATCAACCGCTTTTGGAATGACATCGAAATAAAGCCGTTTGGCCTTGCGCGGCGCTTGGAACATATAAAGCGACAGGCTTTCTTGCGGCGCATAGGTCAGCCATTCTTCAATGGTCAGCCCATTGCCTTTTGATTTGGAAATCTTCTCACCATTTTCATCGAGAAACAGCTCATATGAAAACCCTTCCGGCGGCGTATGGCCAAGCGCGTTGGTAATGCGCGACGATAATTTGACGGATTCGGATAAATCCTTACCGGCCATTTCATAATCGACTTCCAATGCCGCCCAGCGCATCGCCCAATCGGCTTTCCATTGCAACTTGCACGCGCCGCCGGTCACATTGGTTTCAATGCGCGCGCCGCTTTCGGGATGGGTGTAAGCAACGACCCCCGCCGCCGCATCAACCGGCTCAATCGCCACCATCAGCACTTTGCCCATATCGGGACAAATCGGCAGAAACGGCGAATAGCTCTGGCGGCGTTCTTCGCCCAAAGTCGGCAAAATAATATCCAAAACCGCCTGATAATTTTCCAGCACTTTCAACAGCGTCGCATCAAATGCGCCGCTTTGATAACGCTGGGTGGCCGACACAAATTCATAATCAAATTCAAAACTGTCGAGAAAAGCCTGCAAGCGGGCATTATTATGCGCCGCAAAACTGTCATATTCGCCAAACGGGTCAGGCACCGAGGTCAAGGGCTTTTCAAGATGCGGTGTCAGCATCTCGCCATTGGGAATATTGTCGGGCACTTTTCTTAGCCCGTCCATATCATCAGAGAAACAAATCAACCGGCTCTTTTTTTCCGGTGCCAGCAAATGAAATGCTTGGCGCACCATTGTCGTGCGCGCCACTTCGCCAAAAGTGCCGATATGCGGCAGACCCGACGGGCCGTAACCGGTTTCGAAAATCACCTCATCGCGGCCAAGCTTTTCGGCTCGCGCCACGACTTTGCGGGCCTCATCATAAACCCATGCTTTTGATTGTTCGGCGGCGTCGCGCTGTGACATGCTTTATCCTCACTTGCGGCGAAAACTATCAGTCCTTCTCATAAAGTCAAATCGACGAAGATGAAACAGCAAAGCGCGCCCGATGGCGACCCCGCATCTGGCCGGCCGCTACTTGCCAAGCGGGCTAAGGGTGGTCATATATCAAGCATGGATTATCAAGCATGAGCGACAAAACATCGATACCGGCTTTTTCGCCGCCCCAAGCCGCGCTGGCCGCATTGAGCGTGGCGCATCGCATAACCCGGACTGATGCAGATGCATTGGGCGATTTTATCGCCACCCAAGCCGCTTTTGCCGCGCTTGATAATATCGCGCAGGCGCAAGAAATGGCGCAAGCGCTCGCCCAAGACATAAGCGATGCGACCGACGGTTTCGATACATTGCTCAATCTATTGGCCGCCGCCTTGCGCGATGATGCCGCCGCGATCGCTTATTGCCTATGCGCCGATTTCATTGCTTTGCATGGCCGCGTATCGCCCGAAGAAATGCGCTTTTTGGAACGCCTCGGCGAAGCGTTGGGGATTGACCGATTGAGCCGCGCCGCTTTTGACCGCGCCGCACAAGCGCGCGCCACCCCCCTATCCGCGTCCGAGACCCAGAATGACTGAGCTTGAGCAATTCATCACGGCGCATGAAGCAAATTTGCGCGCCGGTGTGATGTTCGGCCTATTGGCGCTGTTTTTTTTGCTGGAGCGCGCCCTGCCGCGCCGCGCGCAAAAAATAACGCCATCGCATGCGATAGGTAATCTGCTCATCGGATTGCTGAATGGCGTGATTGTGCGCTTGATTGTGCCGGGCGGTTTGGCGGCACTGGCTCTCTTCAATACGGGCGGCGGCCTGTTAGGTCATCTGTCCGGTTTGGTGGCCTTGCCCGATTGGGCGATTTTTCTCGCCAGCATCATTCTGCTCGATTTTGTTCTTTATTGGCATCACCGCGCCTTTCACGAAATACCATTGCTTTGGCGTTTGCACGGCGCGCATCATAGCGACCGCAATCTTAATGTAACCTCGGGCTTGCGCTTTCACCCGGGCGAGGCACTCGTAAGCATCGCCATTAAGGCGGCGGCAGTCTGGCTTATCGGCGCGCCTGCCGTGGCAGTGATTTTCTTTGAAATCCTGCTCAATGGCGCATCGCTTTTCAATCACGCCAATTGGCGGCTTGGGCGCGTTGACGATTGGCTGCAAAAACTGATTGTCACGCCCGATATGCATCGGCTGCATCACTCGCGCGCGCCTCAAGAAAGCCGAACGAATTATGGCTTCTTTCTATCCATCTGGGATCGTCTGTTCGCCAGCTATCAAAAAACCCCAAGCCAAGCGCATCAAAATATTGAACTGGGTCTGCACGAAGTGGAAAACGACAATGCGGTGGCCGCCCTCTGGCATCCATTCAAACGCTGAATGTGGAAAAGCCGCCGGGCTTTCCAAATTGGCCGCGCCGTTTTTATATATCGGCTTGGGCTTTTATCTGCTTTATGCCGCCCAGCTTAAACCTGGCGGTGACGGATCATGTCCGGCGTTAATTGATTAAGCGCAGAAACACCCATCAGCTTCATGCCGCGCTCAATTTCGCTTTGCAAATTGCCGAGCGCTTTTTCAACACCGGCTTGGCCGGCAGCGGCCAGCGCATAAAGATACATGCGCCCGCCCGAACACGCTGTTGCGCCAAGCGCCATGGCTTTCAGTATATGTGTACCGCGTCGAATACCGCCATCGCAAATCACCTCAATCTCGCCGCCCACCTCAGCCAGAATTTCTTCCAATTGGTCAAACGGCGCGCGCGACCCGTCCAATTGGCGACCGCCATGATTAGAAATCATAATCGCATCAGCACCCAATTCGACTGCTCGGCGGGCATCGCGCGCACTCATCACCCCCTTCAAGCAAAACTTGCCGTCCCAATTTGCGCGCAAATCACCAGCATCTTCCCAATTCATATTTTGGTCGAGCATGGTAGAAAAATAATCACCCACTGAAATGGCGATATTCGACCCCTGCCCGACATGGTCTTTGAGTTGCGACAATTCGAATTTTTCGCGCAGAAAGTAATTGAGCGCCCAAGAAGGCTTGGCGGCAAATTCAAACATGCTTTTCGGGGTTAGCCGCGGCGGCGTGGTAAAGCCCGTATGCAAATCGCGCTCGCGATTGCCGCCGGTAATAGTATCGACCGTCAAGGTCAGAATATCGAAGCGGGCCTCGCGCGCCATATCCAACATAGCGGCATTGAGGGCGCGGGCTTTGTGAAAATAAAATT
>FZLQ01000086.1 GCA_900197605.1 Phyllobacteriaceae bacterium Water-Bin73 | reverse complement strand
CGGCTGGGCGATTGCCGACGTGCCGCCCAATCCGTTTAAGCTGCATTGGGCGGTGGTGGAGGAGCCGGATAAGGCGGCCGGCACGGAGGGCGCGATTTATATTTTAGGGCAGAGCCTCAGCGCGCGCGGTGTCAGCCTTGGCGAGCCGCGCCTGTTTCGCCTGCCCTTCACGCCCGAGCTGGCCGAACAAGTCGATGAGGCGTTGGGCAAAAAAGAAGACGGGCGCGATTTGGAGGCGCGCCTCAGCTATAAGGCGGCAACGCCCGATGATCTTGATGAAATTCAAAAACGCGACGGCAATAAAGCGCGCCCCGATGCGGGGGGTGAAGAGGAAAGGCTGAAGCTCGACTTCCGCGAGCTAAACGCACCCGACTTGCCGCCAAAGGGTTAAACCACTTCCGCGACCAGCTCGAACATGTCAAATGTGAGGGCGAAAGGCTCACCATCGCCCATAAACGGGCGACGGCTTATACCGCGCTTATATGTGTTCTTCCAAGCCATTTTTATTTTTCTTCATCGGCATGATAGCAGATTTTAGGACACAATATAGCAAAAGGGCGGCACGCGCGCGCACCGCCCTCATTTTCGCAAAAAACCTCCGCCGCTTTATTCGAGGTTCAGCTTGCTGGTTTTATCAGCGTCTTTTTTCGCCGCTTCCTGCACTTCGTAGTCTTGCCAAGCGCGCAGATTGATGAAGGCGTAAATATCCTCGACATCTTTCTCGCTCAAGCGGTCGGCAAAGCTCGACATGCCGCGATCTTCCAGCACGCCTTCCAGCACGATTTCCTTAAACATGCGATGCGTTTGCTCGCTCATTTTGCGCAAATCAGGCACAGCCGCGCCGCCAATCACGGCAATGCCGTGACAGAAAGTGCAGACCTCGTGATACAGCTCCATGCCATTATCAATCGAGGCGGCTGACGCCTCAATGGTCGGCGGCTGCGGAATTTCACGCGCCCAATGGTCGGGTTGCTCAATCGACCCACCGCCATTTAGCGTGAACACCAGCAGGCGACCGAAATTGCCCCATTTATTGGAGGCCGGCATGGCCGAACCGTCTGTCAGGCCACCCGCGCCACCGGAGCCGACCTGAATGGCGACATATTGCACGCCGTCAATCGCATAGGTGATGGGCGGCGCAATGGTTGAGGTGTAGGTGTTGACCTTCCACAATTCTTCGCCGGTGCCGGCATCATAGGCGACAAAATAGCCATCGCCATTGCCCTGAAACACCAAACCGGCTTCGGTTGACATGGTGCCGCCATTCCAATGCATCGAATGTTCGCGCATCCAATGGGTTTTGCCGGTCAGCGGGTCAAAGGCGGTGATATAGCCCTTATTGGCCGGAAAATCGGGATGCTCAGCCAAGAGCGGCAGCAAGCGTCCGAATTCAATGCCGGTATTCCAACCGCCCTCAATATATTTATAGCGACCCGTCGCTTTGAAATCATGGTCAACATCAAACACCAGCGGGCTTTCCATTGCCGGAATGTAAACCAGACCAGTATTCGGGTTGAAGCTCATGGACTGCCAATTATGGCCGCCAAGCGGGCCGGGCAAAATCCACTGCGATTTATTGCTTTCCGAGAAATTGCGCGAGTCATTTTCCACCGGACGGCCGGTTTCCATATCAATATGGCTGGCCCAGTTCACCGTCACATAAGGATTGGCGCGCAGCAATTCACCCGTCTCGCGGTCCAACACATAGAAGAAACCGTTTTTCGGCGCTTGCATGATGACTTTGCGCATTTGCCCGTCAATTTCCAAATCGGCCAGCATCATGTCCTGCACAGCCGTGTAGTCCCATGTGTCACCCGGCGTTGTTTGGTAGTGCCATTTCTTGCGACCGGTATTCGGGTCGAGCGCGACAATCGAGGATAAGAATAAATTATCGCCGCCGCCCGGGGAACGAATGGAGCGCGTCCACGGGCTGCCATTGCCGACGCCGAGATAAACCGTGTCGGTGTCGGGGTCATAAACAATCGAGTTCCAGACCGTGCCGCCGCCGCCGATTTTCCACCATTCGCCGCCCTTCCAAGTCGGGGCGGCTTCGGCCATTTCAGGATGCTCGAACGGCTTGTTCGGGTCGCCCGGCACGGTGAAGAAGCGCCAATCTTGTTCGCCGGTTTTGGCGTCATAAGCGGTCACATAGCCGCGCACGCCATATTCGCCGCCGCCATTGCCGATAAAGACGCGGCCATTGGCAATACGCGGCGCGCCGGTAATCGTATAGGCTTTGGTGCGATCTATAATCGTATTAATGCGCCAAATTTCCTCGCCGGTTTCGGCATTGAGGGAAATCAGATAGCCGTCCAAGCTGGCGACATAAACCGCGCCATCATAAACCGCGACACCCCGATTGACGACATCGCAGCATGCTTTGCGCGCCCAATCGCCGGGCACTTCTGGGTCATAAGACCAAATCTCTTCGCCGGTTGTGGCGTCAACCGCGTAAACCATGCTCCACGAGCCGGTCATATACATAATGCCATCGACCACAATCGGTGAGGCTTCCAGCCCCCGCGTCGTGTACATATCGACGGAGAAAGCCAGTTCGAGGTCTTTGACGGTTTTCTTATTGACCTGCGTCAATGGCGAATGGCGTTGCTCGGCATAAGTGCGGCCATAAGCCAGCCAATTGCCCGGTTCGCTCTCTGCATTAACGATGCGGTCGGTGTCAATTTTACCGATGGTTGCGCTGGCTGATGCGTTGCCCGCGCTGATATTGCCTGAACTGCTATCGCTGTTTTGACTGACTGTCGCGGCTATCATGCCCAGAGCAATCAGCCCGAGCGCAACAACATTTAAGATAGTGCCCTGTTTTTGATCCAATGTCGGATGTGCCATTGAAGCGTCCTCCCCACTACAATTTTTATCTGTTAAAACCTTAAGGAAAAAAGCGCCCACGCCACAAGAGAAAATCACCCTTACGGGAAATTTTTACCCTGCGGCATTTTCCCCCAATTATCCGCCGCATTTGAAATTTGCCGCCAGCGCGTTACAAACTGTTTCACTGGCTGCAAAGGTATTGATTATGAAACATGTCATTTTAGCGTTCGTTCTTTTGGTATTTTCCGGTGCAATGGCGCGTGCCGATATGGCGCCATCTGTGATGGCGATGCAGCCGCAGATTAAACTCGGCATTGGCGCGCGTCCGGCCGTGATGTTTGTGCATTTGCATAATAAGGGCGCGGCGACGCGGCTTATCGGTGCCAAAAGCGATGCCTTTGAGCGCATTGAATTACACACGCATGAAATGAATGGCGGCATGATGCGCATGGTCGCGGTCACTGATTTTGCCGTGCCGGCCAATGGCATGCTGCATCTCAAACCGGGCGGGCATCATTTAATGATGTTCGGATTTCGCGGCGCGGCCAGCCAAGCGGTCAGCGTCACATTAAGTTTTGCCAATGGCGACGAGTTGACTGTCGAGGCGGTGCCATCTGCCCGCGCCAAAACTCACCACGGACATTAAGACCGGCTATCGTCAAGCTCAGTTATCGTCGAAATGCGCCGCCTTCAGTAGCGCCTTTTCGCGCAGCACCGGATCCGTCAGCACAAACTCATAACGCTCGCGATAGCTGCGGGTGAACCCCTCAAACAATGTCAATGAAAGCGCCTCACGCGATTCAATCGGGCGCGAGTCGCCGCTAAACTCGTCGAGCAGCAAATAAGACGGATGCTCAACCGCGTCATAATCTGCGGTGAGCAGGTCGCCCGGCACAGCCACAAGCCCGGTGATTGAAATCGTCTCACTGCCGGTTACGGTCGCCTCGACATTAATCGCCGTGGCCATTGTCTGCGTCGCCGTATCAACCGCCAGCTCCGGTATCCAGCCCAAAAGCTCGTGTAAATTGGCAGCAATGGCAATGGCTTCAGCGCGAGTCAGGCGGTGAACCGCGTTGGTGCGCGCCTGTTTTTGGCGCTCGACAAAGCGTGAACGCTCTAAAATATCGGCCAAATCTTCTCTAAGGCCTTGTTTTAACTTAGAAATATCCACAACACACCCAATACTCTCTGAGTTACCTCTGATTTCCCTGAGATTTTAGCCAATTTTCGTGAACCGGTGTCTTTTTTTTCACAAAAAGCGGTTTTTTTGCTGGCCGCGGCATTCTGCCGCGTTATGTTAGACATGTTAAATCATGGGAGTACTAACATGAATATTGTTAAGCATTGGAAAGTCGCTGCTGCAGCTGTGGCTTTCACTGGTCTTCCGTCGCTCGCTATTGCGGCAGATGCCAACCTTCAGTCCGACGATTTTGTCGGCATTTCTTTTTGGTTGATTTCAATGGCTCTGGTGGCCTCAACCGTTTTCTTCTTCATCGAACGTGACCGCGTCGATTCAAAATGGAAAACCTCTTTGACGGTTTCCGGCTTGGTGACATTGGTTGCCGCCGTGCATTATTTCTATATGCGCGATGTGTGGGTCGCCACCGGCGAAACACCGACCGTCTATCGTTATATTGACTGGCTGATTACTGTGCCGCTCTTGATGGTGGAATTCTTCCTCATCTTGTCGGCCATCACCGCTGTTCCGGCGCGCGTCTTCTGGCGTCTGCTTATCGGTACAACGCTGATGCTGGTATTCGGTTATCTGGGCGAAGCCGGTTACATGGATGTGACCGCAGGCTTTGTGCTGGGCACCGCGGCTTGGTTGTATGTTCTTTATGAAATCTTCCGTGGTGAAGCCGGTCAGTTGAATGCCGAGAATGCCAGCCCTGCTGTGCAATCCGCTTTCAGCCTGATGCGCTACATTGTGACTTTCGGTTGGGCGATTTACCCGATCGGTTATCTGATGGGTTATATGATGGGCAGCGTCGATGCAGACACGCTGAACATTATCTATAATCTGGCTGACGTGTTGAACAAGATCGCCTTTGGTCTGATCATCTGGCACGTTGCTGTCACGGAGAGTGAAGGCAAAGCCAAGAAATAATAATCTTTCATTAGATTGATTTTAAGGGTCGGCGCTTTGCGTCGGCCCTTTTTTTATCCTTTCTTATTGGCAGGCACGGCGTCAGGCCGTAAGCTGGCCGCCAGTGAGGAAATCAAAATGAGCAATCAACTTCTTGCCAAATGGCACGCCTATATGGACAAGCCCAGCGAAGCGGCCTTGTCTGACATGCTGCATGACGATGTGACCTTTGTCTCGCCAGTGGTGTTTACGCCGCAAAAAGGCAAAGCCCTAGCGATAAAATATCTGCTGTCTGCGGGCATTGTGTTTCAAGATACCAAATTCAAATATGTGCATGAGCTGGAAACCGGCAATCGCATGATTTTGGAATTTGAAGCCGAAATGGACGGCAAATATATCAATGGCGTTGATATTATCGACTTCAATGATGAGGGGCTTATCACCCAGTTTAAGGTCATGGTGCGGCCTTTACAGGCGGTCAATATGTTGTGGCAGCAAATGGGCGCGCAGCTTGAAAAAGCTTCTGCGTAGCCGCCGCCAAATCCTGTCATCAGGGGAGTCCAAGCATGTCTGAGCCGCTGATTGAAGCGACAGAATTATGCGTGCGCCGTCATGGCGGGCTGGTCTTGGATAATGTGTCGCTGACGCTGGGCGAGCGCGACTTCATCACCCTCATCGGCCCCAATGGTGCAGGCAAGTCGGTGCTGTTGCGCCATCTTTTGAAATTGGAAAGCCCGAATAGTGGCACGGTGAAACACCGGCAAGGCATTCGCATTGGCTATGTGCCGGAGCGGTTTCAAATCGACCCGACCCTGCCCATGCCGGTGCGACGCTTTTTGACGCTGAATAATAATCAATCGGCTGAGGCGGTTGAGGCATTGGCGCTCGAAGCAAATTGCGGCGGCTTGCTCGATAAGCCATTGGCAAATTTGTCGGGCGGTGAATTGCAGCGCGTCTTACTGGCGCGCGCCTTAAGCGGCAATCCGCATGTGCTGATGCTCGACGAGCCGGCGCAAAATCTCGATGTCAGCGGACAGCTCCAATTTTATCAGTTGATTGATGCGCTTTATGAAAAGCGCAATCTGTCGGTGCTGATGGTCAGCCATGATTTACATATGGTGATGAGCTCGACCCGCCAAGTGGTCTGTCTGTATCATCATATTTGCTGTTCCGGCGCGCCCGACAGTGTGGCGCGTGACCCTGAATTTGTGCAAATGTTTGGCGCAGAAATGGCGCAAATGATGGCGGTATATCAACACAGCCACGCGCATGACCATACACATGACCATGAGCACGCGCATTTGCACGAGATAAAACCATGATGACGCCGATGTTCGTCACCACCATTGCTCTGGCTTTGCTGGCCGGGCCGCTGGGCTGTTTTGTTGTCTGGCGGCGCATGGCTTATTTTGGCGATGGCCTCGCCCATTCGGCGCTATTGGGTGTCGCGGTGGGTCTGGTTATTGGCATGAGCAATCAGCTTGGCATGATGCTGGTGGCGGTTTTATTCGCCGTGATGTTGCTCTGGCTGCGCGCGCAACGTTTACTGGCGACCGATACGCTGCTGGGTATTTTGGCGCATGCCGCCCTATCGCTCGGCGTTGTCGCGATGGCGTTGCTGGGCGTTGAAGATGCTGAAGTGCATGACTATTTGCTGGGCAGTCTCGATAGCGTGACCGCCGATATGCTGATTTATGTGGTGCTTGGCTGCGGCTTATCGCTGGGATTGCTGATGCGGCTCTGGCCCGGCCTGTTGCTGATGACATCGAGCGAGGAACTCGCCCATGCCG
>FZLQ01000062.1 GCA_900197605.1 Phyllobacteriaceae bacterium Water-Bin73 | reverse complement strand
ACCCGCGCTGGTTTTGGCTGACGAACCGACCGGCAGCCTCGACGCCGCGGCGGGTGAAAAAGTTGCCGATTTATTGTTTCGCGAGGCGCGCGAGCAGGGCGCTGCCATATTGCTGGCAACCCATGATTTAGAGTTGGCCGCCCGCGCTGATCGGATTATGCGTCTGCAAGACGGAAAAATTATCCAAACCTAGCAAAACCCGGCCAAGATATTGAAAAGCCGAGATTTTAATTTTGTTGACAAAAGAACAAAAGGAGAACATATTATCGGCAAGAGGAGACAAGACGATGAAAAACATTTTGGAAGACATTGCCGCCATTTGCACCTTGCTGGGTATGGGCACCGCCATCATCATGTGGGGCTCAATCGGCCAAGCGCTGGCATCGACCGTAAGTTAAATCGGTTCATGAGAGCGGGTTATCCCCCTCAAAATATCTTTGCTTTGCTGACACGCGGCGCGGCTGCGCTAAACTGGTCTCACCTTAGTGATTCCGGTTGCGTGCGTTATGTCAGAAGCAGAAACAATAGAAGAACCAGCAGAGACCCGTCTGATGCGGCCTAAATTCGTTCATTTACGCACTCATAGCGCCTATTCATTGCTTGAGGGCGCATTGCCCGTCAAAACATTGACGCAAACCGCATTGGCCGCCTCCATGCCGGCGCTTGCCGTGACCGATCGCAATAATCTGTTCGGCGCGTTGGAATTTGCCGAGACCGCCGCCGGATTGGGGGTGCAACCGATTATCGGCGCGACGCTGCATATTCGTGATGGCGAAGACAATGGCGATATGGCGTTTCTGGTCAAAAATGCAGCGGGCTATACCAATCTGATGGCGCTGATTAGCGCGGCGCATCTGGAGAGTGACGGCAAAGAGGGGCCGGGCGTGTCGATAGATAATGTGGCCGGTGCGGCTGACGGGTTGATTTGTCTGACAGGCGGGCCGGACGGGCCGGTCAATAAGCTGCTGAAAACCGCTCAAAATGATAAGGCAAGAAGAAAAATAGATATATTAAACAATATTTTCAAAGATAATCTTTATGTAGAACTTCAACGATATGGCGATACGGAAGCCGATGGTGTGGAAGAGGCTTTGGTCGATTTTGCCTATGATATGAACCTGCCTTTGGTGGCCACCAATCAGGCTTATTTTGCCTCGGAAGATGATTATCGCGCCCATGACGCGCTGATTTGTATCGCTGAGGGGCGGTATATTAATGAGCAAGACCGCCGCCGTTTGACGCCCGACCATCGGTTGAAGTCAGCCGAGGAAATGTGTGCGCTGTTTGCCGACCTGCCGGAAGCCCTTGAGAACACGGTTGAGATTGCCCAACGCTGCGCCTTTCGCCCGACCGAACACGCGCCGATATTGCCCGCTTTCTCGAAAACCGATGAGTTGGCTGAACTGAGCCAGCAGGCTGAGGCCGGATTGACCGCGCGCTTGCAGCAAGTTGAACCGGCAATGGACGAGCAGGCTTATCGCGACCGATTGGCCTTTGAGTTGAAAGTCATCGGCGATATGGGCTTTCCCGGTTATTTCTTGATTGTTGCGGATTTCATCAAATGGGCGAAGAACCAGAATATCGCGGTCGGCCCCGGACGCGGTTCGGGTGCCGGTTCGGTTGTTGCTTGGGCGCTGACCATTACCGACCTTGATCCGCTGCGTTTCGGCTTGCTGTTTGAGCGGTTTTTGAACCCTGAGCGCGTGTCCATGCCCGATTTCGATATTGATTTCTGCCAGTCGCGCCGCGATGAAGTCATCAGCTATGTGCAGCAGAAATATGGCCGCGCGCAAGTGGCGCAAATCATCACTTTCGGAAAGCTGCAAGCGCGCGCCGTGCTGCGCGATGTCGGGCGGGTGCTGCAAATGCCGTATGGGCAAATCGACCGCTTGTGCAAAATGGTGCCGAATAATCCGGCCAATCCTGTGACTTTGGCGGAGGCCATCAACATCGAGCCGCGACTGCAAGCCGAGCGCGATAGCGACCCGCAAGTGGCCGAGCTGATGGAAATCAGTTTGAAATTGGAGGGGCTGTATCGCCATGCCTCGACCCATGCCGCCGGTGTGGTGATTGGCGACCGGCCTTTGCAGGAGCTTGTGCCGCTTTACCGCGACCCGAAATCCGACATGCCGGTGACCCAGTTCAACATGAAATGGGTTGAAAAAGCCGGATTGGTGAAGTTTGACTTTTTGGGGCTGAAGACGCTGACTGTGCTGGAAAAAGCCGTTGAGCTTTTGGCCGAAACCGGCGTCACCCTCGACATCAATAATTTGGCGCTGGACGACACGGCGACTTATGAGCTGATGGGGCGGGGCGACACGGTCGGCGTGTTCCAACTGGAAAGCGCGGGCATGCGCGATGTGCTGCGTAAAATGAAGCCCGATAAATTTGAGGATATTATTGCGCTTGTGGCGCTTTATCGTCCCGGCCCGATGGATAATATCCCGCTATTTATCGCCCGCAAAAAAGGCGAGAAAGAACTTGATTACCTCTATGACACGCTGCAACCGATTTTGCAGGAGACTTATGGCGTGATGATTTATCAGGAGCAGGTGATGCAAATTGCGCAAACCCTGTCGGGATATTCATTGGGCGAAGCCGACCTGTTGCGCCGTGCGATGGGCAAAAAGATTAAGGAAGAAATGGCGGCGCAAAAAGCGCGCTTTGTCGATGGCGCGGTTGAGGGCGGCGTGCCGAAAAACAAAGCGTCGGAAATTTTCGACCAAGTGGATAGCTTCGCCGGATATGGCTTTAACAAAAGCCACGCTGCCGCCTATGCGCTGATTGCCTATCAAACCGCTTGGCTGAAGGCCAATTATCCGGTGGCCTTTTATGCGGCATCCATGTCACTGGATTTTGAGCGCACTGATAAGTTGAATATTTTCAAACAAGACGCCGCAAAACATGACATCACCGTGTGTATTCCCGACGTCAATAAATCAGAGGCGCGCTTTACGATCAACGGCAATGAAGTGTTTTACGCGCTTTCGGCCATTCGCAATGTCGGCACGCAGGCCATGCAATTGTTGGTGGAAGAGCGCAAGGAAAACGGCCCGTTCAAAGATGTGTTTGATTTCGCGCGGCGCACGGCAGGCATTGGGCTGAATAAAAGATTGCTTGAGCATCTCATCGCCGCGGGCGCGCTCGACAGTCTCGATCCGGACCGCGCCAAGCTGATGGGCGGCATTGATATGTTGCTGGGCGAGGCCAGCATCACCCAGACCGAAAAAGAGACCAATCAGGAAAATTTATTTGGCGAGGCCGATGTGAGCGACAGCGCAACGCTGCCGCCGCCGCTTGTCCCCTGGTCAACCATTGACCGGCTGACGTATGAGTTTAACGCCATTGGCTTTTTCCTCTCCGGCCATCCGCTCGATGATTATAAATCGCTGTTGCAGCGCACACGCGTCTCCTCTTTTGAGGATTTGGAGACCCGCGTTGAGCAGGAAGTCATGGTCGCCGGTGCGGTGATTAAGGTCGATGAGCGCAAATCCAAAAAAGGCAATCCGTTTGCTTTCATCACCGTGTCTGATGCGACGGGGCAGTTTGAGATGACGGCTTTTTCGGAAGTGCTGAACGGGTCGCGCGAGATTCTGCAAGTGGGCGCGCTGGTGGTGGCAACCGTCAGCATTGAGCGCGAGGATGGCGAAATGCGTCTGCTGGCGCAAAGCATGCGTCCGGTTGATGATGTGGTGGCCAATACTGAGGCCGGTTTGCGTATTTTCGTTGAAAAACCGGAAGCCTGCGAAGGCCTCCGCACGCGGCTGGAGGCGGTTGAGCAGCCCAAACATAAACGCGGCGGGGAGGTGTCATTGGTGATTATGACGCCGGAGCGCGAGGTTGAAATGCGCCTGCCAAATAAATATGCCATCAACCCGCGCGTCGCCGGTGCCATTAAGGCCGTGCCCGGCGTCCTTCATGTTGATGAAGTTTAGTTTTTAGCCGATTAAATCGCTTGCCCTAAGGGCGGTTTTTGCCTATACCACGCGCATTACTCACGCAGGGAATGCCCAATTGCCGGGTGCTCTTCGTGTCGGACATGGTGTTCGATGATAGCCCTGCGGCGGACTAACGAGAGAAAGGAAGGCAACGCAATGGCTGCACTGCCCGATTACAACATGCGTCAACTGCTGGAAGCAGGGGTGCATTTTGGACACCAAACCCACCGTTGGAACCCTAAAATGGCACCGTATATTTTCGGTGATCGCAACGGTATTCACATTATGGATTTGTCGAAAACCGTTCCCATGCTGCATCAAGCGCTGGTTCAGGTTAAAGATGTTGTGGCTTCCGGCGGCCGCGTGCTGTTTGTCGGCACTAAGCGCCAAGCCAGTGAGCCGATTGCCCGCCATGCCGGTCAATGCGCTCAATATTTCATGAATTCACGTTGGCTCGGCGGCACGCTGACCAACTGGCAGACCATCTCCAATTCCATTAAGCGCTTGCGCGAATTGGAAGAAAAGCTGGACGGCGACGGAGCCGGTGGCCTGACCAAGAAAGAAATTCTCAACCTGACACGCGAACGCGAAAAGCTGGAACGCGCGCTGGGTGGTATTAAAGAAATGGGCGGCGTGCCTGAGCTGATGTTCGTCGTTGATACCAATAAAGAGGCAATTGCCATTGCCGAAGCAAAGACGCTGGGTATTCCGGTGATTGCTATTGTCGACAGTAATTGCGACCCCGACCACATTGATTATCCAATTCCCGGTAATGATGACGCCGCACGCGCCATTGAGCTTTATTGCGGCCTGATTTCAAAAGCCGTGATTGCGGGTATTGAAGAAAGCAGTTCCTCTGCTGGTATCGACCTCGGCGCGGCTGAAGAGCCAATGGCTGAGCCTGCGCTTGAAGAAGCACCTGCCGAAGAAGCACCTGCTGAAGAAGCACCTGCTGAAGAAGCACCTGCTGAAGAAGCACCTGCTGAAGAAGCACCTGCTGAAGAAGCACCTGCTGAAGAAGCACCTGCTGAAGAAGCACCTGCCGAAGCTGAAGACGAAAAAGCCGATAACTAGGTCGCGGCGGATTTAACTGGAGATCTCCCATGAGTGAAATTACTGCATCAATGGTCAAGGAACTGCGCGAGACAGCTGGCGCGGGCATGATGGATTGTAAAACCGCCCTGCAAGAATGTGATGGCGATATGGCTGCCGCAGTCGATTGGCTTCGCACCAAAGGCCTCGCCAAAGCCGCCAAAAAAGCCGGTCGCGTTGCGGCTGATGGTCTTGTCGGCGTTGCGTCAGAAGGCACATCAGGTGCCGTGGTTGAAGTTAATTCTGAAACCGACTTTGTCGCGCGAAATGAAACCTTCCAATCAATGGTCTCTGATATTGCCGGTGCTGCACTGGCGGCTGGCGGTCATGACGGTTTGCTGGCTGCCGATTATCCGGGTGCGGGTAAATCTGTTGAAGACCATGTAACGGAAATGGTCGGCACGATTGGCGAGAATATGAATGTCCGCCGTTCAGAGAAGCTGAATGTTGAAAGCGGCGTTGTGGCCAGCTATATTCACAATCAAGTTGTTGACGGTCTGGGTAAAATCGGCGTTTTGGTGGCACTGGAATCAACCGGCGACATAGCCAAATTGGAAGCGCTGGGTCGCCAGCTTGCCATGCATGTGGCGGCGACCAATCCGCTGGCCGCCAATCTTGATGACCTTGACCCGGCTGAAATCGAGCGCGAGCGCGCTGTCTTGATTGCAGAAGCGAAAGAGAGCGGCAAGCCGGACGAGATTATCGAGAAAATGGTCGAAGGGCGTCTACGCAAATTCTATGAAGAAGTTGTGCTGACCAGCCAGACTTTTGTGATTG
Organism: Phyllobacteriaceae bacterium Water-Bin73; assembly: GCA_900197605.1. Lineage (GTDB taxonomy): Bacteria > Pseudomonadota > Alphaproteobacteria > RS24 > RS24 > UBA8337. Next base: position 4,701 of record FZLQ01000062.1, on the reverse strand, counting down.
ATGGCGAAACCCGCATCGAGAAGCTGCTGCAAAATGCAGGCGATGATGTTGGCGCGCCGGTCGTCTTGAAAGGCTTTGTTCGCTTTGAACTGGGCGAGGGTGTCGATAAAGGCGAAGAGGCCGATTTCGCAGCTGAAGTTGCCGCGGCTGTTAGCGGAAGCTAGGCCGTAGCACGTCAAACCGGAATCGCGCCATAGTTGCTGTATCTAAAGAGAGGGTAGCATGGCGGATAAACAGCGTTTCAAACGGGTACTCCTGAAAGTCTCCGGCGAAGCCCTGATGGGCGACGGACAATATGGCATTGATGTTGCCACGGTTGACCGCATTGCCGATGAGGTAAAGCAGGCTATCGCGCTGGGCGTTGAAGTGTGCATGGTGATTGGTGGTGGTAATATTTTCCGCGGGCTGGCCGGTGCCGCTGACGGTATGGACCGTTCCTCGGCTGATTATATGGGCATGTTGGCAACAGTGATGAATGCGCTGGCCATGCAAAACGGGCTGGAGCGCATGGGCGTGCCGACCCGCGTTTTATCGGCCATTCCAATGAGTACGGTCTGCGAGCCTTATATTCGCCGCCGCGCAACACGCCATATGGAAAAAGGCCGCGTGGTTATTTTTGCCGCCGGCACAGGCAATCCGTTTTTCACCACTGATACCGCCGCCGCCTTGCGCGCGGCTGAAATGAATTGCGACGCATTGATGAAGGGCACCAATGTTGACGGTGTCTATTCGGCTGACCCGAAAAAAGATAAAAATGCGGAGCGTTATGACAATCTGAGCTATATGGAAGTGCTGTCGAAAGATTTGAAGGTTATGGACGCGTCTGCCGTTGCGCTGTCGCGCGAGAATGAAATTCCGATTGTGGTATTCTCAATCCAAAAATCAGGCGGCTTCGTTCAGGTCTTGCAAGGCGAGGGCGCTTGCACCATTGTTCGGGACTAATTGCAGATAGAGGCAGATATGAGCATTGATATTGATGATATTGAACGGCGCATGGAGGGTGCTTTGGCGTCCTTCAAAACCGATTTGGCAGGATTGCGCACCGGTCGAGCGAGCGCGGGCTTGCTTGAGCCGATTGTAGTCGATGCCTATGGCCAAATGATGCCGATTGCGCAAGTCGGCACGGTGTCTGTGCCTGAGCCGCGCCTGCTGACGGTGCAAGTGTGGGATAAAGGGCAGGTGGCCGCGACTGAAAAAGCCATTCGCGAGAGCAATCTGGGCCTTAATCCGATGACAGAGGGTCAGCTTATTCGTATTCCGCTGCCGGAATTGAATGAAGAGCGGCGCGAGGAATTGGTTAAAGTGGCGGGTGGCTACGCCGAGCAGGCGCGTGTCGCCGTGCGTAATGTGCGCCGCGATGGCATGGATCAGATTAAGAAATCTGAGAAAGACAGCGATATTTCGCAAGATGATGCCAAACTTTATGCCGATGAAGTTCAAGAATTGACCGACAAATTCATCAAACAACTTGACGAGACGCTCGAGACGAAAGAGGGCGAACTCCGCCAGGTATAAGCCATGCAAAAAGACGACGATACCAGCCGACTGCCAAACCATATCGCGTTAATTATGGACGGCAATGGGCGTTGGGCGCAGGCGCGCGGGCTAGAGCGCCGCGAAGGCCACCGCGCCGGTGCCGAGTCGTTGCGCCGTATCGTCGAAGAAAGCAGTGATTTGGGTGTTCATCACCTCACCGTGTTTTCATTCTCCACTGAAAATTGGGGGCGCCCACGAACCGAGGTGAGCTTTCTCATGTCACTGCTGGAGCGTTATATTGAAAGCGATCTGGCCGACTTGCATAGCGAAGGCGTGCGGGTGCGCGTCATCGGTCGGCGCGAGGGAGTGTCCAAAAAAATATGCAGTCTTATCGACCGCGCCGAGAGCCTGACCGCAAATAATAACCGGCTGTTTTTGCAGATTGCCTTCAATTATGGTGGCCGTGAGGAGTTGGCCGATGCGGCCTCGCGTTTGGCGCGCCGCGCCACCAATGGCACACTCGACCCGGAATCGATTAATGCCGATGTCTTGGCGGCTGAGCTTTTGACCGCAGGCATGCCCAATCCCGACCTTATTATTCGCACCAGCGGCGAGTCAAGGCTGAGTAATTTTATGCTGTGGCAAAGCGCTTATGCCGAGCTTTATTTCACCGATGTTTTATGGCCGGATTTTTCGCGCGCCGATTTGGAAGCCGCGATTGCCTTTTACGCTGACCGAGACCGCCGTTTCGGCTTGGTGTCGGCCACCGGCGAATTGGATTGATTGGCGAGCGGGGGGATATGGCGGACGCACCGGCAAAATTTGAAGGCTTATTGCAGCGCGTTCGCTCGGCACTGATATTACTACCTTTCGTCATTGCGCCCGTGGTTTTTGGCGGCTGGTCATTTACCCTATTGCTCGCCCTTGCCGGATTTTTGATGGCGCGCGAATGGGCCAATTTGCTGGCGGCATCTTCTGATAATGGACGAATTCTCGGCCTCGCCGTGGTGGCGATTTTGGCCTTCGGCTTATGGGCCGGTGCTGGAAATGCTGTGGCCTTGATTGTTGTGCTATCGCTTGTGGCGGCTGCTTTTGCGCTGGCCAAAGGGCGACGTTTGGGGCCGCTGGTCGGCGGTCTTTACTATGTCGCTCTGCCTTTGGTGGTGGCGCAATATCTGCGCGAAGACGCGTTGGGCGAATTTATCATTGGCTATATTTTATTGTCGGTTTGGGCGGTTGATATTTTCGCCATGTTCACCGGAAAAATTATTGGCGGGCCGAAATTGGCGCCGGTCATCTCACCGAAAAAAACCTGGGCCGGGCTATTTGGCGGCATGGTGGGCGGGGCATTGGCGGCCGTGTTGTCGTTTCTGACTGTGGTCGGCTTCGGTTTCGGGCAAATGCAATTCACCAGCCTTGTGCTGTTCGCGCCTCTGCTGGCCATCGTCGCGCAGGCCGCTGACTTATTTGAAAGCGCCATTAAACGGCGTTTCAATGTTAAAGATTCCGGCGCGATTATTCCCGGGCATGGCGGCTTGCTTGACCGCGTTGACGGGTTGATTGGCGTGCTGATTGTTGCTTATGCGATTGTGCTATGGCGCGGCGGCGAGTCATCGCAAGCGCTTTGGATTTGGTAGCCATGCGGCAGGTCTCTCTTTTTGGTGCAACCGGCACGATTGGCGATAATGCGCTCGATTTAATGACGCGCCATGCTGACCGCTTCTCGCTCTTTGCGGCCAGTGCCGACAATAATGTCGATAAGCTGGCTGATATTGCGCGGCGATTTAATCCGTCGATTTTGGTGATTGGCGAGGCGGCAGGCCGCGAACGATTGGCTGCGGCGTTGCCCGATTTTTCGGGTGAAATTTGGGTTGGCGAAAGCGGCCTTGCTCAAATGGCGCAACAAGAAACCGATATTGCGATTATGGGGATTGTCGGCTTTGCTGGTCTCGCCCCGTCAATGATTTGCGCGGCACAGGGCGGCACTTTGGCGTTGGCCAATAAAGAAGCACTGGTGGCAGGTGGCCGTCATCTGATGGGCATGGCGGGGCAGCATGGCACAAAAATTCTGCCGGTCGATAGCGAGCATAATGCGGTGTTTCAGCTTTTGCAGGGGCAGGGCGATTTACAGCATGTCGATAAGATTGTGCTTACCGCATCGGGGGGGCCGTTTCGCGACCTGTCTTATGATGAGATGAGAGATGTCTCGACGGCGCAAGCTGTGGCGCATCCGAATTGGGATATGGGCGCGAAGATATCGGTCGATAGCGCGACGATGATGAATAAAGGGCTGGAATTGATTGAGGCGCGGCATTTATTTGATGTCGCAGCCGATAAGCTCGATGCGCTTATTCACCCGCAATCCATTGTGCATGGGCTGGTTTATTTTGCTGATGGCAGTGTGTTGGCGCAAAAGGGCAGCCCCGATATGCGCGTGCCGCTGGCATATTGCATGGCTTATCCGCAGCGCATTGATGCGGGCGTTGCACCGCTTGATTTGGCAGCGCATGGACGGCTCGATTTCGCCGCTGTCGATCGGGCGCAGTTTCCCTGTCTCGCGTTGGCCGAGGCGGCAATGCGCGCTGACGGGTCGGCACCGGCGCGACTCAATGCGGCTAATGAGGTTGCCGTGGCGGCGTTTCTTGAGGGGCGTATCGGGTTTTTGCAAATTGCCGAGACGGTTGATGCGGTTTTGCAAAAAGCGGTTTCGGAAGGCAGTGATGATGTCGCCGCCTTGCCCGCCATTGATGCCGAGGCGCGGGCGCAGGCGGGTGAATTTATTGCTGCACTTTAGGGCACGATTCTGCCGCATTTCAGGGGCAAGCTGTTTCGTGCTAAAGGTCTTTATCTAATGCGAAAAAAGGTCATAATGCTGCAACTTTTGGGAGCTTGATGTGGAAGCGATTAACTATCTTTATGGCGCACTGGGCTTGGCCTATATCGTGCCGTTTTTGTTTGTCTTGACCATTGTCGTTTTCTTTCATGAACTCGGCCATTTTTATGCTGCGCGCCGCTGTGGTGTGCGCGTTGAAGTATTTTCAGTCGGCTTTGGTCGGGCGCTGGCAAGCTGGCACGATAAACATGGCACTGAGTGGAAAATCGGCTGGTTACCGCTGGGCGGTTACGTCAAATTTTTTGGCGATGAAAACGAAGCCAGCGCCCCCGATGCGGATAAGTTGAAAGAACTGCCCGAAGATGCGCGCTCCGACACGCTGTTTTTCAAGC
>FZLQ01000016.1 GCA_900197605.1 Phyllobacteriaceae bacterium Water-Bin73 | reverse complement strand
ATGATTTCTGTGCCGAAGGCACCATGTTTGATGGATCGTCCATTGCCGGCTGGAAAGCCATTAACGAGTCCGACATGGTTTTAATGCCGGATACATCAACCGCCCGCCTCGACCCGTTTTACGCGCAACAGACACTGACCCTGTTCTGCAACATTCTCGAGCCGAATTCAGGCGAAGCCTATAATCGCGACCCGCGCTCAACCGCGCTGCGCGCTGAGGAATACCTCAAGTCAACCGGCATTGGTGACACGGTTTACTTCGGCCCGGAAGCTGAGTTTTTCGTATTTGACGATGTGCGCTTCTCAACCGACCCTTACAATACGGGCTTTGCGCTGGACAGCACCGAACTGCCCGATAATTCAGGCACTGAATATGAAGCCGGTAATATGGGCCACCGTCCGCGCACCAAAGGCGGCTATTTCCCGGTCAATCCGGTTGATAGCGGGCAAGACCTGCGTGGCGAAATGCTGTCCGTCATGAAAGAAATGGGCATGAGCGTTGAAAAGCACCACCACGAAGTGGCTGCCGCTCAGCACGAGCTTGGCCTGAAATTCGGGACCATGACCAGCATTGCCGATGATCTGCAGCTTTACAAATATGTCGTGCATAATGTCGCCCATGCCTATGGCAAATCAGCGACCTTTATGCCGAAGCCGGTTGCCGGTGATAACGGCACGGGCATGCACTGCCACCAGTCAATTTGGAAAGACGGCAAGCCGCTTTTCGCCGGTGACAAATATGGCGATTTGAGCCAAGAGTGCTTGTACTATATTGGCGGTATCATCAAACACGCACGCGCGCTCAATGCCCTGACCAATCCGTCAACCAACAGCTATAAGCGACTTATTCCGGGCTTTGAAGCACCGGTTCTGCTGGCCTATTCTGCCCGCAACCGTTCAGCTTCTTGCCGTATTCCGTTTGCCACATCGGCACCGGGCAAGCGTATTGAAATCCGCTTCCCTGACCCGACCGCCAACCCATATCTCGCCTTCACGGCAATGATGATGGCCGGTCTGGACGGCATTGAGAATAAAATCGATCCGGGCGACCCGATGGATAAAGACCTTTACGAATTGCCGCCGGAAGAGCTTAAAGACGTGCCGCAAGTATGTGGTTCGCTGCGCGAAGCGGTTCAGGCGTTGGACGCTGACCGTGAGTTCCTCAAAAAAGGTGGGGTGATGGATGATGACCAAATTGACGCTTATATCGAGCTGAAATGGGAAGAAATCTATAATTACGAGCACACCCCGCATCCGGTCGAATTTGACATGTATTACAGCGTCTAATTCGCGACCTTAACGAACACCATGACAGGGCGTTCCTCCCACGCCCTTCAACAGAGCGCCCCTACTGCACATCAGTAGGGGCGTTTTTTTCTACCGCAAGTTCAAGTAGCAAAGCCGATAAATGGTCACGCGCCAAAGGCGCTTGTTTATTGATAATTAGATGAGAGAAGCTTTAGGGGTGGAGGCAATTCACCCCTAAAGCTCACCCATTCCAATGGGCGTTATAGGCGGCGGCGGCTTTTTTCTCGCTGGCCTGATAGCCGGTAAAGGCTTTGAACACGCCAAGGTCGAGATCGGGTTCGCGTCCCTCTGCCATATTTATGATTTGCAAGCACCACCAACCCTGCTGTCCCCAGCCATTGAGCGATGCCATTGTCCGCGACCGGGATTTTAGCCCCAGCAGCGGGCGCAAAAACTTCGGCCCAATCTCCATTGATTTTTCAAAAATCGTGGTGGTTTCTTCCTCGCCCGAAATCAGCTTATTGATGATATGGCTATCAACACAAAGCGGACGCCCGACACCAATCATATCGCAGGCATCGGCCTGCAGGGCCGCGTCCATGCCGGCGCGCGAGCGGAAGCCGCCCGTCACCATCATCGGCGCTTTATATACGGCACGAATATCTTTGGCGTAATCGAGGAAATAAGCCTCGCGCGCCACCGTGCTTTCGCGCACATCTTCAGCGCGGTCAGGGTTCAGGGTCAAATTATCAAGGCCGACAAGTTTCGGCTGCTCATAAGTGCCGCCGGAAACCTCCAGCAAATCCAGCCCTTCATCATTCAGCCAACTGGCGACCTGCACGGACTCCTCATGGCTGAAACCGCCTTTTTGGAAATCGGCGGAATTGAGTTTCAGCGCGACGGGGAACGTATCACCCACGGCTTTGCGAACGGCGCGAATACTTTCCAGCGGCAACCGCGCGCGGTTTTCAAGACTGCCGCCCCATTGGTCGGTGCGGTTATTAATATCGGGCGACAAAAACTCAGACAGCAAATAGCCATGCGCGCCATGTAATTGCACGCCGGTAAAACCGGTGTCCTGCGCCACCTTCGCGGCATGCGCGAAACGCTCAATAATATCGAGGATTTCGTCATGCTCCAGCGCGCGCGGTTTACCGAATGCAGCGCCCGGCATTTGCAATTGAATATCAGACGGGCCAACCGGTGTGGAGGCAACAGCAGCCGGTGTTTGCCGACCGGCATGGGATAATTGCATCCATAAATGCGTATTGTTTTTGGTGCCGGCTTCAGCATAGGCACGCAGACGAGCGATCTGTTCATTGCTCTGCTTGCCCTCAATAACCACATTGGCCGGACGTTCGAGATAGCGATGGTCAACCTGCACATTGCCGGTCAACAAAATGCCCGACCCGCCTTCGGCCCAACGCGCGTAAAGCGCGGCGTGCTTTTCAGTGGCGCGATTTTGTTCGTCAGCAAGCCCTTCAGTCATGGCAGCCTTACAAATTCGGTTCTTGATTTCGGCCCCACAGGGCAATTTCAGAGAATTTTCTATATTTACTGTGGTCACTATCTACCTCCAATGGCTTGCGTCGGGTAAACTAGCAACCGAATCACCACGAAGACAAGACTTGGAGTGCCTGAATGGCAAAAAAGAAATCAGCTGACCTGTTTGACGATGCGCCCGCCACCGCAAGCGACGCGAAAACGCCTGCCAAACAGAAGAAAGCGCCGGTCAAAAAAGCTGCTGAGAAAGGTTATTCAGCGGCTGACATTGAGGTGCTTGAAGGGCTGGAGCCGGTGCGCCGCCGTCCGGGCATGTATATTGGCGGCACCGACAGTCGCGCCATGCACCATCTTTTTGCCGAGGTTATCGACAATTCAATGGACGAGGCCGTAGCCGGTCATGCGACATTTATTGAAGTCGAATTTATGGCGGGCAATCGACTTTCCGTGCGCGATAATGGCCGCGGTATCCCGGTTGACCCGCATCCGAAATATAAGGACAAGTCAGCGCTTGAAGTGATTATGACAACGCTGCATGCGGGAGGTAAATTTGGCGGCGACGCCTACGACACCTCCGGCGGCTTGCACGGCGTTGGTGTTTCCGTGGTCAATGCGCTGGCCTCTGAGCTTGTGGTCGAAGTGGCGCGCGACCAACAATTGCATCGGCAAGAATTTTCGCGCGGCCTGTCGCAAGGCAAGGTTCAAAAAGTCGGCGAAGCCAAAAACAAACGCGGCACGACAGTCAGCTTTGTGCCTGATGAAGATATTTTCGGCAAAATTCAATTTGATGCGGCGCGGCTTTACGCGATGGCGAAGGCCAAAGCCTATTTATTCGGCGGCGTTGAAATTCGCTGGAAATGCGACCCGTCGCTCATCAAAGACCAAGAAAAATGCCCGCCCGAAGACACGCTGAAATTCCCCAATGGTTTGCAAGATTATTTGGAAGAGCAAATCGGTGGGCGCGCCGTTGTCACGCCGCAACCCTTTGCCGGTAAAGTGCAAAAAACCGGCGGCCATGGCTCGTGCGAATGGGCGGTCACTTGGGTTGCCGCCGGTATCGGCAATGCCGATGGCATGAATGCCAGCTATTGCAACACCGTGCCAACGCCCGAAGGTGGCACCCATGAGCAAGGCATGCGCGCCGCGCTGACCAAAGGGCTGAAAGCCTATGGCGACCGCATCAACAACAAAAAAGCCGGCATCATCACCGGCGAAGATGTGATGGGCACCGCCGCCGCTTTGGTGTCGGTTTTTGTGCGCGAGCCGGAGTTTCAGGGGCAAACCAAAGACAAGCTGGCAACGCCCGAAGCCGCGAAAATTGTCGAGACAACATTGCGCGACCATTTTGAGCATTACCTCACCTCCGCCCCCGCAGATGCCGACAAGCTGCTCGGCTGGGTGATTGACCGAGCTGAAGAACGCGTGAAACGGCGACAGGAAAAAGAGGTCAGCCGCAAATCGGCCGTGCGCAAATTGCGCCTGCCCGGCAAGCTGGCTGATTGCTCGCAAAATTCCAGCGAAGGCGCGGAGCTGTTTATTGTTGAGGGCGACAGCGCCGGTGGCAGTGCCAAACAAGGGCGCAACAGAAAGAACCAAGCGATTTTGCCGCTACGCGGTAAAATCCTCAATGTCGCCAATGCGACCGCCGCCAAAATGCAGCAGAGCCAGCAAATCGCTGACCTTGTGCTGGCGCTGGGCTGCGGCATGGGCGCGTCTTATGACGAAGCGCGTTTGCGTTATGAGAAGATTATCATCATGACCGATGCCGATGTTGACGGCGCGCATATCGCCGCCCTGCTGGTGACATTTTTCCACGAGCAAATGCCCGAACTTATTCGGCAAGGCCATCTCTATATCGCCGTGCCGCCGCTTTATCGCCTCGCGCAAGGCGCGAAAACTTTCTATGCCCGCGATGACGAACACCGCGAAGAATTGCTGAAAACCGAGTTTCGCGCCAATGCCAAAGTCGACATCAGCCGCTTCAAAGGCCTCGGCGAGATGCTGCCCGCGCAATTAAAAGAAACCACCATGCTGCCCGGCAAGCGCACGCTGTTGCAGGTGCATATTCCCGACGAGGAAAGCAAGGCGACAGAAAAAGCGGTGAAAGACCTGATGGGCAATAAGCCCGAACTGCGCTTCAAATTCATTCAAGAAAACGCCGCCTTCGCCGGCGAGGATTTGCTGGATATTTAGCCCCCCTTTACTTTCCGCCAAATCTGTCTATGTTTCGCCGCATGAAGACAGGTCAGGCCGTGGTGGCCTGATATCAGGTCGCTCTGAATAGAATGGCCTGAGCGCGCAAAACCTGCGCAGCTTCGCGTCTCCCTTCGCTTTTCAACGGAAAGGCCGAGCGGAAAGACGCCAAACACGGAAAGACGCGATGACGTTTGATGAACTCGGGCTGGCCCCCGAAATAATGAAGGCCATTAATGATGTCGGCTATACTGAGCCGACCCCCATTCAGGCAGAAGCCATTCCGCAAGTGATTGCCAATCATGACGTGTTGGGAATTGCCCAAACCGGCACCGGCAAAACGGCGAGCTTTACCCTGCCCATGATTCACCGGCTGATGCGAGGTCGCGCCAAAGCGCGCATGCCGCGCACATTGATTTTGGAACCAACCCGCGAATTGGCGGCACAGGTGGCCGAAAACTTCGACCTTTACGGCAAATATACCAAGCTGACCAAAGCGCTGCTGATTGGCGGCGTGAGTTTCAAAGACCAAGAGCAAGCAATTATGCGCGGCGCTGATGTGTTGATTGCAACGCCCGGCCGCCTACTCGACCATGTGGAGCGCGGCGGCGTGCTGCTGCGCGGTGTTGAGGTGCTGGTGATTGACGAGGCCGACCGTATGCTCGATATGGGCTTCATTCCCGATATTGAGAAGATTGTCGGCATGATACCTTTCACCCGCCAGACGCTGTTTTTCTCAGCTACCATGCCGCCGGAAATCACCCGCCTGTCAGAGCAGTTTCTCTCTGCCCCGAAACGCATTGAAGTGGCGCGGCCTTCCTCGACCAATGATAATGTGTCGCAAAAACTGATCGAAGTCGCGCCGATGAAAAAGCGCGAGGCTTTGCGCGACCTGTTTGACAAAGAAGATGTGACCAATGGCATTATCTTCTGCAATCGCAAGCGCGATATTGGTGAATTGCTGAAAAGCCTACACCGCCATGACTATAAGGCCGTGTCGTTGCATGGCGATATGGACCAGCATATGCGGCTGAAAATGCTCGACCAGTTTAAGTCGGGCGACGCGACCTATCTGATTGCCTCAGATGTGGCGGCGCGGGGCTTGGATATTCCGGCAGTGAGCCATGTGTTTAACTTCGATGTGCCGACCCATGCGGAAGATTATGTCCACCGTATTGGCCGCACCGGGCGCGCCGGTCGTTCGGGCGCAGCGTTTACGCTGGCGACGCGCAATGATGGCAAATATGTCGATGCGATTGAGCAGTTGATTGAGCAAAAAATTGAACGCGAGGCCTTTAGCGGCGGCGATAGCGGTGAAGGCAGTGATGACAAGCCGCGCAAAAACAATCGCCGCAATAATCGCGGCGGCAAAAGCGACGGTAAAGGACGCAGCGAGAAATCGGAAACCGGCCAAGAGGCGAAAGCCAATGGCGCCGGTAAGCGGCGCGGTCTATTAGGGCGCGATCGCCGTGGCGGTAAAGCGGACAACAATAAGCCGCAAGAAGCCAAAGCCGAAACGCCGAGAGAAACAAGACCCAAAGAAACTAAGCCGAAAGAAAATAAGCCGCAAAATTCCGGCGGCAAAAAGCCCAACAAAAAAGGCGATGCCTTTGAGGGCAATATGCCGGATTTTTTGAAATAGGCTTTTCGAATTAGGGCCTAGCGTCGCTGGTCGAAGCGGCGGCCAATCATGGCGGCGGCGATATTGGTTTTTTGAATATCAATCGCCCCACCGGCAATGCCCCACCCCCAAGCGTCGCGCATGCGCCGCTCCATCGGGTAATCGCGCGAATAGCCATAGCCGCCCATGAGCTGCACGGCTGCGCCGGTTACTTCGCGGCACATTTCATTGGAAAAACATTTACCGACCGACGAGTCGATAACGCTCGGCAGGCCGTCCTCAGCATTGACAGCAGCCCGATGAATAAGCAGCCGCGCCGCTTCAACCTTCATCTGCATTTCCGCCAGCTTGATTTGCACGCCCTGAAAATCGACCAGTTCCTTGCCGAATTGTTTGCGCTCTTGCACATATTCCAGCACGTCCTCCAGCGCGCCCGAGGCTTGCCCCAGCGCCATTGTCGCATTGCCGCAACGCTCAAGATCAAAGGCTTCCATCAGCTTTCTGAAGCCACCCGCAGGCACGACCACATTGTCTTCCGGCACAGTGACATTATCGAGAAAAATATCGGCTGAGGGCACACCGCGAAAGCCCATCAGCTCCTCTTGTTTGCCGAAGCTCAAGCCCGGCGTGTCTTTATGCACAAACACCGCGCCAATGCCCTTCGCGCCCGGGTCGTCTGACAGGCGGCAATAAACCAGATAGCCGTCTGAATGACCGCCGCCGGAACACCAACGCTTTTGTCCGTTCAGCGTCACCTTGCCGTCTTTAATCTCGCCTTTGGTGGTGAGGTCGGTCAGCGCACTGCCCGCTTGTGGCTCGGACATGGAAACCGCCAGCACCATTTCGCCCTTGCAGACTTGCGGCACGATTTCTTGCTTCAGCTTGTCAGATGCAAAATGCACCAGCGCATGCACCGGCCCGACATTGGCCTCAAACAGCGGAAAGGCCGAAGCCGAAGAGATTTTGGCAAATTCCTCCAGCACCAAAAGCGCCTCGAGATTGCCCAGCCCCAAGCCGCCCAGTGTCTCCGGAATGTTAATGCCGAGAAACCCCATCTCGCCCAGTTTTTTGAGCATATCGGGCTTAACCGGATGACCGGTTTCTTCGCAATAAGCCGCCACATCGGGCATTTCGGCACGGGCAAATTTACGCGCCGCATCGCGCAATTCGCGCTGTGCATCTGTCAGTTGAAAATCCATAAGAAAACTCCCTTAGCCCAAACTATAGGAAGCCCGTCGCCGCGCGTCCAGCAGCGACAATCAAGACGCTTGATTTAACCGCCCTTTCGCGACAAGCTGTGGCCAAGTTGAAATCAGACTTTTGGGAGAAAGCAATGACTGACGCATATATTATTGATGCCTGCCGCACACCGCGCGGCATCGGCAAGCCGGGCAAAGGCGCATTGAGCGAAATCCACCCGCAACAACTCGGCGCGACCGTGCTGAAAGCACTGGCCGAGCGCAATAAAATCAACACGGCTGAGGTTGACGATATTATCTGGGGCACAAGCTCACAGCGCGGCACGCAGTCCGGCGATTTGGGTCGCATGGCGGCGCTTGATGCCGGTTATGATGTGCGCTCCAGCGCCATGACGCTCGACCGCTTTTGCGGCTCAGGCATCACATCGGTCAACATTGCCGCGACCAATATCATGTCGGGCATGGAAGATATGACGATTGCCGGTGGCACGGAAATGATGTCGCGCTTCGGCACAGATGCGAAATCGGACTCGCCCTTCCTCGATAGCGGCAATAAGCGCCTACGCGAAGTACATCCGCAGCCGCATCAGGGCGTTTGCGCCGATGCGATTGCCACGCTGGAAGGCATTGACCGCGAAGCCGTTGATGCGCTGGCTTATGTCAGCCAGCAAAACGCGCAACGCGCCATTGAAGAAGGCCGCTTTGATAAATCGCTGGTTGCGGTTCATAAAGAAGACGGCTCGCTGGCTCTCGACAAGGAAGAGTTTCCGCGTCCGCAAACAACACCTGAAAGCCTCGCTGAATTGGAGCCGAGCTTTGCCAAGCTGGCTGATATTCCGCTTGATGAAGATGGCACGACATTCCGCAAGCTGGTCAATCAGGCCTATCCGGATTTGGAGATTAATCACGTCCACCATGCCGGTAATTCGTCCGGCGTTGTTGACGGTGCGGCGGCTCTGCTGCTGGCATCTGAAGATTATGCCAAAGCCAATGGCCTGAAAGCGCGCGCCAAAGTGCGAGCCATTGCCAATATGGGTGACAGCCCGACGCTGATGCTGAACGCACCTGTGCCGGCTGCTAAAAAGGTTCTCGAAAAAGCCGGTCTGAGCCTGAGCGATATTGACCTTTTTGAAATCAATGAGGCGTTCTCGGTTGTGGCTGAGAAATTCATTCGTGACCTCGACCTCGACCGCAACCTTGTCAACGTCAATGGCGGCGCGATGGCGCTGGGTCATCCGATTGGCGCGACCGGTTCTATTCTGGTCGGCACCATGCTTGATGAGCTGGAACGCCAAGACAAGCAATTCGGTCTGGTTACCATGTGCGCCGCCGGTGGCATGGCGCCTGCCATTATTATCGAACGCGTCTAAGCGCATTTCGACTGAGTAATTAAGGGCGTGGTGTTCGCATCACGCCCTTTTGCTTGACCGCAGCGCAAAATTTATCCCAAACTGTCGGAAATTGAGGGAGGTCGCTCATGCGCGCGCATTACAATCATCTTGACCCGTTTCTGACCACAGAAGACGCCGATACCATGCTGCGTCTGGCCGAGAATTTCGGCAGCTTTGGCCCTTACGCCAATGAGGCTGAAAATGACGGGATTGGCGAAGACCTGCCGCAACGCTTCGATGCCGCTTTTAACTATATCGCGCATGGCATGGACGGCAGCGAAAACCAAGACGACATGCACACCGCCGCCGCGCGCACCAATTATTTCCGCGAGACTTATGCCTATGGCGATGAAGTGCGCGCCCCCGGTGTCGAGCCGTTTATGAACCATCCCGCTTTGGCTGAAACGGCGCGCAAAATCTCCGGCGTTGAGCGCATTGTTCCGGCGATTATTTTCGCCAATATCCTTATTCCGGGCCAAGAGCTTGCCGTGCACACTGATGTGCCCGAGTTTCGCGGCGCGAACCGCAAAGTGACGCCGCAATGGCTGCTCGTCACCATGCTACATAGCGGCCTGTTTGATGAATGGCGCATACCCATCACCACTTGCGTCTCATGGTTCGGCAAATCGAAAGGCGGCGCGTTTGCTTTCTACCCTGAAGGCACAGACGGCCCGCGCGAGGCCATTCAGTCCGACCATAATTCCGCCATCGTCATCGACACGGATAAAGTGTTTCACGGCGTTGACCGGGTTTATGAAACCAAGCCCGATATGCCGGTGATTAACAAAACCGCGCGTCTGCATTTTATGGGCGATGACCAATGGCAGTTGCGTCACAATGATGATGTGCTGGGCGATTATGATTGGGCCGAATTGCGCTATTCCATCTCTTGGAAAGGCTATTGCTTCAAAGATGAGGCGGAAGAAAACCTCTGGCGCAGCGGCAGCGACGACCTATCCATCGCCTTCATCTTAAATCGGCTTGAAGATGATTTGCGCGCCAAAGGCGTGTTAACCGGCGAGCGGCCCGACCCGACCGCCTTCGCCACCATGATGGTCAATCACTATATCCGCTTCCCAAGATTGCAAGCGGCGGCTGAATAGCCTAACCCCAGCCTTGCAGTTCAGCCGCTTCGGCGCGGAGTTTTTCCGGCCCGCCGAGCAGTTGGCGATTGGCACCAATGCGTTTGAACCAATAATGCAAGCCCAGCAAATCGGTGAAGCCCATGCCGCCATGCACTTCGGTTGAAGTGCGGGCGACAAATTTGCCGACTTCTGACACATGCGATTTGGCGAGACACGCCATCAGCGAGGCTTCCTCCGGCACATTGTCTTGCGCATAGGCCGCATACCAAACCATCGAGCGGCACGGCTCCAGCTTGGCGGCCATTTCGGCACACATATGTTTGACTGCCTGAAAAGAGGCAATCGGCCGATTGAACTGGTCGCGTGTCTTGGAATAATCGACCGCTTTTTCCAGCATCATCGCCGCCGCGCCCAATGTATCGGCAGCCAATAATACGCGCCCCGCATCAATCATTTTGCGCTGCGCTTCGGCATGATTATTACCGGCCACAACAGCGACCGGCGCATTGTCCAAATCCAAAGTCAGCACAGTGCGGGTGCGGTCAATCGTGGTGAGTTCGGTTTCACTGACGCCTTTTGCACCGCGCTCGACGACAATCATTTGGTCGCCCCCCTGCCCGTCAGACGTCGTCAAAAGAAAATGCGTCGCGCCATCAGCGCCCATTACGAAACTGGCGCGCCCCGAAACCGTGTCGCCCGACAGGCTGAGACCGGCATTGTCGCGCGCGCCAATGGCTTCCGTCAGGCCAACGCCCATGCGCGCACTGCCTGCCGCAATTTGGCTCAGCCAATCCTCATCGCCTGCTTCGCGCAGGCCGATAACCGCCATGCCATAAGCGGCGGTGAAAGCCGATGGCGACACATGCCGCCCCAGCGCTTCTGAAATCAACGACGCTTCCAGCACGCCCATGCCGAGGCCGCCTTGCGCCTCTGGCAACAGCACAAACGGCACGCCAAGCTCTTCCAAGCCGGTGTGCAGCGTTTCGGCAAGCGCGCCGTCGCCATCGACAAACTTACGCACTTCTTCCAATTCCGACGCGCCTTCGAGGTAACGCCCGACGCTGTCTTGCAGCATGAGTTGGTCTTCTGATAATCCGAAATACATGAGGGCGGCTCCTAATTCGCTTTGAACGTGCCCGGCGCGGGCTTTGGTTCGCGCGGCATATCAAGCCCGCGTTCTGAAATAATGTTCTTCTGAATTTGCGCCGAGCCGCCGCCGATAATCAGCCCGAGGTCGAACATATAATGGGTTTGCCACATGCCTTTATCGCGCGCGAAGGGGCTGTCTTCATAAAGAATTCCATATTCGCCCATCACATCAATGGCCAGTTCAGCCATTTGATGATTCAGCTCGCAGCCCTGTAATTTGACCAGCAGCCCCGCCATGCCGGAGGATTTTTTCTCGCTGGCCAGCGTCGTCAGGCGCATACCATTCAGCTTCATGGCCTGCGCTTCGGCTTGCAGCTTCACCAAGCGGTCGCGATAAACGGCGTCACCCATGAGCGGCTTCCCGTCAATATGCTCGCTTTGCATAATCTCAGCAATGGCGCGCAGCCGCCCCAGCGCCGCGTCAGGGTCGCCCAACATGCCGCGCTCATGTGTCAGTGTCGCATTGGCGACCATCCAGCCCTCGCCGCGATTGCCGACAATCGAAGTGACCGGCACGCGCACATCAGTAAAGAACACTTCATTAAACTCGGCAAAACCGGTCATCGTCATGAGCGGGCGCACTTCAATGCCCGGCGTCTTCATATCAATCAGAATATAGCTGATGCCCTGATGCTTCGGCGCGTCGGCCTCGGTGCGGACAAGGCAGAACATCATATCGGCAAATTGCGCCGTGGAGGTCCAAATCTTCTGGCCGTTAATGACGAAATCATCGCCATCGACAACCGCCGCCGTGCGTAAAGAGGCAAGGTCAGACCCCGCCCCCGGCTCAGAATAACCCTGACACCACACCATCTCGCCGCTCAATGTCGGCTGAATATATTTGTCTTTCTGCTCATCAGTGCCCAATTCCAAAAGCGTCGGCACCAGCATGTTAATGCCTTGACCGGAAATGCCACCGGGCGCGCCGGCACGGGCAAATTCCTCGGCAATAATGCGTGCCTTCAACGCATCAGGCGCGGCACCATAGCCGCCATATTCCTTCGGATGCGTGCGCGCCGCATAGCCGTTTTCCAGCAACAGCGCCTGCCAAGCCAAACGCTTTTTACTCCGCACAGAACGGTCAGACCGGCTCGGCGCATTGTCTTTATGCTTATCCAAAAAACCGCGCACTTCTGCGCGGAAATCTTCATATTCCTGCGTGAAATTCAGATCCATTGCTAAAACTCCCTTTGACAAAGTCTAAGCAAACAAAATCCGAGGCGCAAACCGATAATTACGGGGCGAGCAAGAGTGACGCGTTAAAGCGCAAAAATATGAGTCAAAATCATAGTAAGCCGAGCCAAGCGCTGATATTGTCTGCCCATGCTTGACCGCTATTTATTCCTGCGCCTATTGCAAAGCCAGCTTGCACTGACATTGGTATTGTCGGCTGTTATTTGGCTGGTGCAGGCGCTTGACCTGATTGACAGGGCGCTGACCGCAGGCACATCGCCGCTGGAAACGCTGATGCTGTCGGCTTTGGTATTGCCCCGCGTCTTGACCTTCACCCTCGCGCCGGCGCTGCTGATTACAGTGATTTCGCAAATGGTGCGGCTGTTGCAAGACTATGAATATTTCGCCCTGACCGCCGCCGGTCTCAGCCCGCTGCGCGTGCTGCGCCCGATGTTGCTGCTCGGCGCAATGGTCATGATTTTGCAAGGCTTGCTGGCTTTCTATATTTCACCGACGGCCATGAAGACGCTGAAGCTCAGCTCGTTTGAAAGCGGCAGCCAAATTGCGTTGGCCGATTTGCAACCGGGCGCGTTCAAAGATTTGAAGCCGGGCATGACGGCTTTCACCAGCGGGCAAGACGATGACGGCAATTGGCTGGACTTGATGATTTACGATACCGCAAAGCCGCAGCGTCCCGTCACCTATTTGGCCAAGAAAGCCCGCATTAGCGAGCGCAATGGCGAGCCTTATTTTATTCTGCAAGACGGCAGCCAATTGATTGGCGACCCGAATAGAGACGCGCAAAATGGCGGGCAGATTATTCGCTTCTCGCAATATTTGCTGCCCCTCAGCCAGCCGACCCCCAAGCAAGAAAAGCGCATTGCCTTTAACCGCAATCACATGATGATTCACCAATTGCTGAACCCCGCCGCGCATGGCGTGACCTCTGAAAAACGCATCACCCGCATGAAAGGGCGCGGGCTGGAACTTATCTCCAACCTCGCCCAGCCGGTTGTTTTCATGCTGATTGGCTTTGCCGTCATCACGGCGGGTGGCATCAGCCGAAGCGGTTATGGGCGGCGCGTTATTGTGGCCGTTTTGCTGGCGATTATGTTTCAAATCGGGGTCATTGCTCTGGCCGATATGGCAGTTGAGGAAAACAGCCCGACCCTTATCTTCATTTGGCCGGTTATATTCATAGGCGGCCTTATGGCGTTTATTCAAAACCAAAATGACCCTGACATGGCCAAAAGGATTTTCGGCCGCTTGATGGGACGCGCAACATGATAAGCACACTCAATCTCTATCTGGTGCGCCGCTTTGCGGTTTGGCTGATGATTGTCACTTTGGGTTTTGGCACGATTGCCATGCTCGGCGATTTTCTGGAAATGCTCCGTCTGGCCAATCGCCTCAATCTCGGCGCAGGCACGGCCTTCGGCTTTACCCTGCACCGACTGCCATTGCTGCTGATGGATTTCCTGCCCTTCGTGTTTTTATTCGCCACCGTGTTTTGCCTGCTGCGCCTCAGCCAAGCGCAAGAGCTTGCGGTTATTCGCGCCGCCGGTCTGTCGGTTTGGCAGTTTTTGAAACCGCTTCTGGTTTTCACCTTTGTCTTATCGACACTGATTATCCTCGCGCTGGAGCCGATTGGCGCGCAGCTTCACAATCGCTTTACCGATAATTACGCCAAGCTGACCTCACAAAAATCGAGCTTGAGTTTTTCGACCGGCGGCATTTGGTTTCGCGAAACCACGCCGACCGGAAGCTATATCAGCCGCGCCAAGCAAATTGACGAGACAAAAGTCGGACGATTATTGGATATTGAAATTATGCAGTTCGATGCGAACGGCACATTTGAAAGCCGCATCACCGCCCCTGTCGGAGAAATTAGAAACGGCCTGTTCAGCCTCACCAATCCAAGTTTTCATCGCAGCGGCGAGGCTGTCGAAACCCTGCCACAATGGGATTTATCGAGCAGTCTGAAGAGCGATAATCTGGCGGACAGCTTCGCCAATGCGCGCATCATTAATGTTTGGCAATTACCCGGCTATATCGCCGCCGCCGGAAATAGCGGCATTGATGTCACCCGCCATGAAGTGCGCCTGCAATCACTCTTGGCTCTGCCAATCTTGCTGATGGCGATGGTTATGGTGGCGGCCTGTTTCTCATTACCGACGGGGCGCATGTTCACCAGCGGGCAGACGCTTGGCCTGTCTGTCTTATGCGGGTTTGGCCTGTTTTTATTCAATGACTTTATTGTCCTCATGGGCGAGCTAAACCTGATGCCGCCGATTATGGCGAGTTGGATACCGGCGCTTATTGCCTTGCTATTATCCATAAGCTATCTACTGACAACAGAAGATGGTTGAGGAGGACGACCGTGGGAGAGTTAAAGCTGGGAAATGAGTTTGGCACGCCGTCGCAAGACGATTGGCTGCAAGCTGTTGAAACCGCTTTGCGCGGTAAGGCGGCGGACACATTAACGTCCAACAACCTTGCCGGTTTTTCGCGCCATCCGCTTTATACCGAGGGCAATAGCGCCACCGCTGACAATCCCGCAGGCATGCCCGGCTTCGCGCCCTTCACCCGCGGCGCCAAGCCGCTCAACAGCAAGTTTCTGCCCTGGCATATTGCCCAGCGCGTCATCATTGGTCGCAAAGCCGCAGATAATGACGCGATACTCACCGACCTTGCAGGCGGTGTTAGCGCGCTGACCCTCGATTTTTCCGAGAGTGACGCCAATATCAAAACGCTGGACGCCCTGCTGAAGGGCGTGATGCTCGACATCGCGCCGCTCTCTCTGGCCAATGCCTCAGCCGAAAACGCTCAAACCGTGCTTGCGCTTCTCGATAAGCACGAGATTGGCGATGTGCCTCTATTCCTCAACCTTACTGCTGATGATGCGGCGGCCTTGAGCGATATTGCAACGACACGCCCATCGGCGCGCCTGATGACCGCCAATGGCGCGGCGTTTCATGCGCAAGGCGCAGGCGTGCCGCAAGAGCTTGGCTGGATGCTGGCCGAACTGGCAGAAGGTTTGCGCGCGCTGGAAGCGACCGGCATGGACGCGCCCGAAGCCCTTTCCAAAATCACCCTGACTGTCGCCGCTGATGTCGATTTCTTCGCGACTTTGGCCAAAATTCGCGCCGCGCGCGTGTTGTTCGCCAATATCGCCGCCGCCATTGGCGCACCCGATACGCAGCCGCAAATTCATGCCGAAACCGGCTTACGCGCTTTTTCTGACATTGACCCCTGGGTGAATATTTTGCGCGCGACCTCTGCCGCGATGGGCGCAGGCATTGCCGGTGTCGATATGCTGACCATTGCCCCCTGCACTGCCACCAGTGCGACCGACAATACGCTGACGCGCCGCATTGCGCGCAATACGCAAATCATTCTGCAAGAGGAAAGCCATATCGGCCATGTTGCCGATGCGGCGGGTGGTTCTTGGTATATTGAAAGCCTGACCACGCAATTGGCTGAAGCCGCTTGGGCTGAATTTCAGAAAATCGAAGCGGCAGGCGGCATCAATCAGGCGCAAGCCCATATCGACGCGGCATTGACCGAGGCGCGCGCCGCTTTTGACGCGGCGATTGATAGCCGTGCCATGCCGCTTGTCGGTGTCAGCGAGTTTCCCAATTTAGAGGAAGCGCCTTTGGCCACAGGCGGTGACAATGGCTATCGGCTTTCTGCCGCTTATGAGGCGTTGCGTAATGCCGCGCAAAAGGCCAAGCCAAAAGTCTTTCTGGCCACTATTGGCGAGATGGCGAGCTATACGCCGCGCGCCAATTTCGCCGCCAATATATATGCCGCCGGTGGCTTGCACGCCGTTAGTGGTGAGGGCGGCACTGATGCCCAAGCCATTGCCGAGGCGTTCAAAAAATCCACCGCCAAAATTGCCGTGATTTGCGCCGGTGATGAGGATTATGAAGCCCACGCCCATGAGGTCGCTGCCGCGCTGAAAGCCGCAGGCGCGACCCATATCGCGCTGGCCGGAAAGCCCCGCGACAATGGCGATATTGACGCTTATTGCTTCGCCGGCTGCGCCACGCTGAGCTTTTTGCAAGCCATTCACAAGAAATTGGGATTGTAGAAAATGAGCAAGCTTCCTGATTTTTCTGAACTGTCATTGAACCTCAATGCTGCGGGCGGGCTCAGCGACTGGCAGCATGCCGCCAAAGCCGCGCAAGACAATGATGGTGCCGCCGGTTTGCGGCAAACGCCGGAGGGCATCGACATTAAACCGCTCTATACGGCGGAAGACCGCGACGGCCTGCCCTATCTCGACAGCTATCCCGGCCTCGCGCCCTATATTCGCGGGCCCTATTCGACGATGTATGTCAATAAACCCTGGACGGTGCGCCAATATGCGGGTTTCTCAACGGCGGAAGAGTCCAACGCATTTTACCGGCGCAATTTGAAGGCCGGTCAAAAAGGCCTGTCTGTCGCCTTCGACCTCGCCACCCATCGCGGTTATGACAGCGACCATCCGCGTGTATTTGGTGATGTCGGCATGGCCGGTGTGGCGATTGACTCCATTCTCGATATGCGGACTTTATTTGCCGGTATCCCGCTCGACACCATGTCGGTTTCCATGACGATGAATGGCGCGGTGCTGCCGATTATGGCGCTGTATATTGTCGCCGCCGAAGAGCAAGGCGTGTCACCCGATAAGCTGGCCGGAACGATTCAGAATGATATTCTGAAAGAGTTTATGGTGCGCAACACCTATATCTATCCGCCCAAGCCAAGCATGCGGATTATTTCCGATATTTTTGCCTATAGCTCGCAAAATATGCCGAAGTTTAACTCCATCTCAATCTCCGGCTATCACATGCAAGAAGCCGGTGCGACGGCTGACCTCGAACTGGCTTATACGCTGGCCGATGGCGTTGAATATGCGCGTGCCGGTATGGCGGCAGGTCTGGATATTGATGCTTTCGCGCCGCGCCTGTCTTTCTTCTGGGCCATTGGCAAAGACTTCTTTATGGAGATTGCCAAAATGCGCGCCGCGCGCCTTTTATGGGCGCAGTTGATGCAAGGGCTGGGCGCGAAAAATCCGAAATCGCTGGCACTCCGCACCCATTGCCAGACCTCGGGCTGGAGCCTGACGGCGCAGGATATTTACAATAATGTTGTTCGCACCTGTATTGAAGCGATGGCCTCGACGCAGGGCCATACGCAATCGCTGCACACCAATAGCTTTGACGAAGCACTGGCTTTGCCGACCGATTTCTCGGCGCGCATTGCGCGTAATACTCAGCTTATGCTGCAAATGGAAAGCAACACCACCAAAGTCATCGACCCGTGGGGCGGCAGTTATTTTGTCGAAAAACTGACGCATGATTTGGCGGCGCGCGCGCTCAGCCATATTCAGGAAGTTGAAAAACTCGGCGGCATGGCGGCAGCGATTGAGCAAGGTATTCCGAAAATGCGGATTGAAGAAGCCGCCGCGCGCACCCAAGCGGCCATTGATAGCGGTCGTCAAACCGTGGTCGGCGTCAATAAATTCAAGCTCGAAAATGAAGACGCGGTTGATGTGTTGAAAGTCGATAATTCTGCCGTGCGCACGGCGCAAATTGACCGTCTGAAGGCCTTGAAAGAAAGTCGCGACGAAAACGAAACGCAAGCCGCCCTCGCCGCGCTGACCAAGTCAGCGGAAACCGGTGAAGGCAATCTTTTGGCGCTGGCGGTTGATGCCGGTCGCGCCAAAGCCACGGTCGGGGAAATCTCGGCCGCGATGGAGCAAGTCTATAATCGCCATGAAGCGAAGCCGCAGGTGATTTCCGACGTTTATGAAAAAGACTTTGGCAGCAACGACCCGAAAATCGCCAAGCTGCGCGAGATGATTGACCGCTTTAGCGAGCGCGAAGGCCGCGCGCCCTCCATCTATCTCGCCAAAATGGGCCAAGACGGGCATGATCGCGGCCAAAAAGTCGTCGCCACCGCATTGGCCGATTTAGGTTTTGATGTGGTCGCCGGACCGCTTTTCCAAACACCGGAAGAAGCCGCCAAAGACGCGATTGAAGCAGGCGCGCATATTGTCGGCGTGTCGTCACTGGCGGCAGGACATTTAACGCTGGTGCCGGAATTGCGCGACGCGCTGGCGGCTGAAGGCAAGGACGATATGATGGTGATTGTCGGGGGGGTGATACCGCCGCAAGATTTTGATGCGCTGCGCGATGCCGGTGCGAAGGCCATCTTCCCGCCCGGCACGGTTATTCCCGATGCGGCTGATGAGCTGATTACCACCCTCACCGCCCATTTGGGGCATAATGAGGCAGCATAAGCACCCGCTTGCCTGACAAGGCAAGGACGGCGGTAAATCGGCGTTGCTTTTAGCCAACGAAAAGCGGCATATTTTTCCTATATAAAACAGATGTTTAGAGACAGAATATTCTGAAATCTTGATTTTTGGTTAAAAATCGGGTGTATGATAAAAAACGCTCAATAAAAACAAAAAGGAGCGGGTTATGTATCACATGCAAATTGCCGCTACTGCATATTTTGCCGCCGTCAATAACACGCCGTTTGCCATAGAAGACTACGACTATCAGATACGCCTTGCGCCAGCGCAGCGAACGCAGTGAGCCAGTCGGCTATCGTTTAATCGTGAACCCTAATGAGGCCTTCTTGGGCGGCGGTCGCAATCAGCTTGCCGTCACGGGTGAAGAAATGGCCGAAATTCATGCCGCGCCCACCGGCTGAGGCCGGGCTATCTTGCACATAAAGCAGCCAATCATTGGCCTCAAACGGGTGATAGAACCACATGGCATGGTCGAGGCTGGCCGATTGCAATTTCGGATTCATATAACTCAGCGCATGCGGGCGCATGCAAGTATCGAGCAGCGACGTGTCTGAAATATAAGACAGCATGGCTTGATTGGTCGCGAAATCTTTCGGCATGCCCGGGTCAACTTTCACCCAAACAATATTGCGCGGCTCAGATGGCTCGGGGTTGAAAATATCCTTAGGGCTGACCGGACGCATTTCAAACGGGCGGCGGCGCAGCCAGCTATCGCGAAACTTCTCGGGAATTTTCTCGGCATTTTCAAGCCGCATTTCATAATCGCTTTTCAGCGTTTCGGGGTCCGGCGCATAGGGCATTTGAATTTGATGCTCGCGCCCCTCTTCAAAACGCTGAAAGCTCGCCGCCATATTGAATATCTGCTTGCCGTGCTGAACCGCAATGACGCGCCGCGAGGCAAAACTTTTGCCGTCGCGCGCCGTATCGACTTCATAAATAATCGGCGTGTCGGGGTCGCCCGGGCGCAGGAAATAGCTATGGAAGCTGTGGCAGAACATATCCTCTACCGTATAACAAGCGGCCATTAGCGCTTGACCCAACACCTGCCCGCCAAAGACCCGCTGGCGTTGCTCGTTCGGGCTTTGGCCGCGAAACAGATTGACCTCAAGCCGCTCAAGTTTCAGCAGCCCCAAAATCGTCTCGAGTGATTGGTCCATTTTATTCCCTTAATCTGCGGTGATTTGCAGAATTTATTGTTTTACGGCTGTATCGGTCGGCGCTTGAGCCGGCACAATGGTGACGCTCTCGCCACACCCACAGGCATCAGTTTGGTTCGGATTGTTAAAGCGGAAACCGGCCGACAGCGTGTCTTCTTCCCAGTCCATTTCCGTGCCCAGTAAAAACAGCACGGCCTTTGCCTCAATCAAAATAGTCACGCCCTTATCCTCAACCAGCTCGTCAAGCGGTTGACGGTCATCGGCATAATCCATTGTATATTCCATACCCGCGCAGCCGCCATTTTTTACACCGAGGCGAATACCGATTTTCGGCGTTTCCGATTTCGCCATAATATCCTTTACGCGCGCGGCGGCGCGGTCGGTCAGCGTTATGGCTTTTGGCATTTCGTAGGTCTGGCTCATCTCATATTCCGTTTTCGTTAAAACATATTCAACGCAACGCGGGCTTCGTCCGACATGCGACTTGGATCCCAGGGCGGCTCGAAAGTCATATTTACCACAACATCACCGACACCGTCCACTGAGCGCACCGCATCTTCCACCCAGCGTGGCATATGTTCGGCCACCGGACAGCCCGGCGCGGTTAGCGTCATATCAATGGTCACATCGCGATCGTCGGAAATATCGACCTTATAAATCAGCCCCAGCTCATAAATATCGACCGGAATTTCGGGGTCATAAACGCTCTTCATCGCGCCGATAATATCGTCGGTCAGCGCCGCCATTTGCGGCGACAAATCCTCAATCGCCACAGGCTCCTGCGTCTCCGCCGCTGCTTCGGCGGGCGCGGAGGTATCGATTACCGGCATGTCTTTTTCATCAGTCATCTGTTTATTCACCCGAAAAACTCAATCGCTTTATTCAACGCCGCGACCAGCGCGTCAACTTCTTCATGCGTATTATAAACCGCAAAGCTGGCGCGCGCCGTGGCCGGAACGCCGAAGCGCGTCATGAGCGGTTGCGCGCAATGATGCCCGGCCCGCACGGCAACGCCGCTGCGGTCAATCACTGTCGCCAAATCATGCGGGTGAATACCATCAACCCCGAATGAAACAATCGCGCCCTTATCTTTGGCCGTGCCGTAAATCTTGACGCGATTAATCGCGCCGACCGCTTCCATCGCATGATCGCGCAACGCATTTTCATGCGCCTGCATGGCATCGAAACCGATATCCATCATCCAGCCCAGCGCTTCGCCCAGACCGATAACTTCAATAATCGGTGGCGTGCCTGCCTCAAAGCGATGCGGCGCATCGCCATAAGTAATCTTATCCTTGCCGACTTCGCGTATCATCTCGCCGCCACCACGAAACGGACGCATTGCAGCCAGACGGTCGGCCTTGCCATACAACACGCCAATGCCGGTGGGGCCGTAAACCTTATGGCCGGAGAAAACATAAAAATCCGCGCCCAGTGCTTGCATGTCGGTTTTCAGATGCACCGCCCCCTGACAGCCATCGAGCAAAATCGGCACGCCATGACGGTGCGCAATATCGACCAATTTTTTGGCCGGGGTAATCGTGCCCAGCGCATTCGACATTTGTGTCAGCGCGACGAATTTGGTTTTGTCGGAAAATGCCGCCTCATAGGCCGCCATATCCAATTCGCCCTCATCGGTTACCGGCACCCATTTCAGCACCGCGCCATGCCGCTCGCGCATAAAATGCCAGGGCACGATATTCGAGTGATGCTCCATTTCCGACAGAATAATCTCGTCGCCCGCTTCAATTTGCGGCTCCAGAAAGCCATAGGCGACCAGATTAATCGCATCTGTCGCGCCGCCGGTGAAAATGATTTGCTCGACACTTTCAGCATTGATGAAATGCCGTGTCGTCTCGCGCGCCGCCTCAAAAACATTGGTCGCATTATTCGACAGATAATGCAGCCCGCGATGCACATTGGCATATTCATGCGTCGCAAAACCGTGCATGCGGTCAAGCACCGCCGCAGGTTTTTGCGCCGAGGCCGCATTGTCGAGATAAACAAGCGGCTTGCCGTAAACCTCTTGCGACAGACCGGGAAATTGCGCGCGAATGGCGTTGAGGTCAAATGCTGCACCCATTAGGCGGCTCCCTCGATTGAAAACTGCGCGGCGATTTTTTGTGCAACCAGTGCGCGTAAGCTGTCTGCCATCACTTCATCGTCAATATGCGACAGCACTTGCTCGATAAAACCGGCGACCAAAAGATAGATTGCGCTGGCTTCATCAAGGCCGCGCGCGCGCAAGAAAAACAACGCGTCTTTATCCAACTCACCAATCGCTGAGCCATGCGCACAAACCACATCATCGGCGTAAATTTCAAGCTCCGGCTTGGCGTCCATTTCCGCGCCCTCGGACAACATCATGGCGCGGGTTTGCATTTGCGCATCCACATGCTGTGCGTCTTTGCGAACAATAACCTTGCCCTGAAACACGCCGCGCGAGGCTGCGTCCAATACATTATAAGCCGTTGTATTGCTTGATGTTTCAGCCGCTTGATGGTCAATGACATAGGTGAAATCAGCGTGATTGTCACCGCGCCCCAGCACCGCGCTGTGCAATTCGGCATGCGCTCCCGCTGCGGCAAATGCCACATTCGCCTCATGGCGCGCCAGCGCGCCACCCGTAACCAGCGCGACCGATTTCACCCGCGCATTTTCAGCCAGCTCAATCTGCGACGTGCCGATTTGATGACCTGCTTGCTGAACCCGAATAAGGGTCAATTCAGCATCGGCACCAAGCGTGATGTCAAACCGCGCATTGGTATAGCCGCAACTCATATGATTATCGACCAGCACGGCTTTCGCCTTAGGCGCGAGTGTTATTTTATGATGCAAATGCACCGGCTCATCGCCCTGCGTCGTGACAATCAGAGGCTGCGCCAATGCGCCGGAAATTTCTGCGTTCAGCCCGCCTTGTGCCAAAGCGGCATTATAATTCAGCATGGCGTTATCGCCGATTGGGGCGGCTTCGAAATCATGCAAAGCCAAACCCTCAGCCACCGGCGCCTCGCGCAATGCGCCATTGTCAAACACCGCCATGAGCGGGTTGAGCGGCGCGAAATCCACCGCACCAATCGTATCGTCCGTCCGCTTG
Organism: Phyllobacteriaceae bacterium Water-Bin73; assembly: GCA_900197605.1. GTDB lineage: Bacteria > Pseudomonadota > Alphaproteobacteria > RS24 > RS24 > UBA8337. The sequence goes on along the minus strand of FZLQ01000016.1, from coordinate 3,870 downwards.
CCGAGCAGGCGCGTCACATCAGTATAATGCCACGCCTCTTGCCGACGGGTCGGCAAACCGGCTGCCTCAGCCGCCGCCAAAGCGGCTGCCCGTGCCGTCGCATCGCCCGACAAATCGCCGCTTACGCGGTCAAAATAGCTTTGTGCATCAAGCATTTACGGTCTCTCCGACATATTCGGCGTAACCTGATTTTTCAAGCTCCAGCGCCAATTCCGGCCCGCCCGATTTAACAATCCGACCGGCAGCCATCACATGCACCACATCAGGTTTAATGAAATCCAGCAGACGTTGATAATGGGTGATGACCAGCATGCCACGGTCGGGCGCGCGCAGCGCGTTCACGCCTTCAGCGACGGTTTTCAGCGCGTCAATATCCAGCCCACTATCGGTCTCGTCGAGAATCGCCAGCTTCGGTTCCAGCATGGCCATTTGCAAAATCTCATTGCGTTTTTTCTCGCCGCCTGAAAAGCCGACATTCAACTGCCGTTTCAGCATCTCGTCATTCATGCCCAGCGCGCGCGATTTTTCGCGGGCCAGACGCAGAAAGCTGGCGGCGTCCATTTCGTCTTCGCCGCGCCCACGCAAAATGGCATTTAGCGAGGTTTTCAAAAACGTCATATTGGTGACGCCGGGAATTTCCAACGGATATTGAAAGGCCAAAAACAAACCGGCAATGGCGCGCTCTTCCGGTGCCATATCGGCGAGCGATTGACCGGCAAACATCATCTCACCTTCGCTCACCTCATAGCCATCTTTGCCCGACAGCACATAAGACAGGGTCGATTTGCCCGAGCCATTCGGCCCCATAATCGCATGCACCTCGCCGGGTTGGATAGACAGCGACAAGCCGTTCAAAATCGGTGTGCCGTCAATACCGGCATGCAAATTATCAATGTTCAACAACGCACTCATCCGACGCTTCCTTCTAATGAAATTCCGACCAGTTTTTGCGCTTCCACGGCAAACTCCATCGGCAAATGTTGTAATACGTCGCGGCAAAAACCGTTGACGATAAGCGCCACGGCTTCCTCAGGGTCGAGGCCACGCTGCTGGCAGAAAAACAATTGGTCATCGCTGATTTTCGAAGTCGTCGCCTCGTGCTCCAGCACGGCAGACAGGTTTTTCGCCTCAATATAAGGCACGGTATGAGCGGCGCATTTATCGCCAATCAGCAGGCTGTCGCATTGGGTGAAATTGCGCGCGCCCGCCGCTTTGGGATGCACATTCACTTGCCCGCGATAGGCATTGGACGACCGCCCGGCCGAAATGCCTTTGGAGATGATACGGCTCGACGTGTTCTTGCCGAGATGCAGCATTTTCGTGCCGCTATCGACCTGCTGCATATTATTGGAAATGGCGATGGAATAAAATTCACCGACCGAGTCATCACCGCGCAAAATGCAGCTTGGATATTTCCACGTCACCGCCGAACCGGTTTCAACCTGCGTCCAACTGATACGCGCGCGCGCCTCGCGGCAATCGCCGCGCTTGGTCACGAAATTATAAATCCCGCCCTTGCCGTTTTCATCGCCCGGATACCAATTCTGCACAGTGGAATATTTAATCTCAGCATCTTCCAACGCCACCAGTTCCACAACTGCTGCGTGTAGCTGGTTCTCATCGCGCATGGGCGCGGTGCAGCCTTCCAGATAACTGACATAAGCGCCCTTATCGGCAATCACCAATGTGCGCTCAAACTGTCCGGTATTGGCTTCATTAATGCGGAAATAGGTCGAAAGCTCCATCGGGCATTTAACGCCCGGTGGGATATAGCAAAACGACCCATCGGAGAAAACCGCCGAGTTGAGCGCGGCGAAATAATTATCCGATTTCGGCACAACCGATCCCAGATATTTCTTCACCAACTCCGGATGCTCTTGCACCGCTTCTGAGAAAGAGCAAAAAATAACGCCATCTTTCGCCAACTCTTCACGAAAGGTCGTGCCGACCGAGACGCTATCAAACACCGCATCAACGGCAATTTTCTTCACCCCCGCCAGCACTTCCTGCTCTTGCAGCGGAATCCCCAATTTGGAATAGGTTTCCAAAAGCTGCGGATCAACCTCATCAAGGCTTTTCGGGCCGTCCTCCATTGATTTCGGCGCGGCGTAATAGCACAAATCTTGATAATTGATTTTCGGATAATCGACATGCGCCCAATCCGGCTCATCCATTGTTTTCCAACGCTCATAGGCGTCAAGCCGCCAATCAAGCAGCCATTGCGGCTCTTCTTTCTTGGCCGAAATAAAGCGGATAATGTCTTCGCTCAGACCATTCGGAATTTTGTCAACGTCAATCTCGGTGGTGAAGCCATATTTATAATGCTCACCGCCAAATTTGGCGACCTGGTCAACCGTGTCTTTATCAATCGAGGCTTTTGCTTCGCTCATTTTCTACTCCGCGGCCAGCGTTTGTCCGGCCAACTTGCTCCATTCATTAACCAGTTTTTGCGTATCCTCAGCGCAGCTCTGCCAACCGAGGCTGACCCGCAATACGCCCTTACTTATATGGGGTTCGGCCTGCATGGCAGCCAGCACATGGCTACGCGACACCTTGCCGCTGGAACAGGCCGACCCGGCACTCACCGAGATGCCTGCCAAATCCATTGCCATCACCAATGTTTCGGCATTCAACCCGCTCAAGGCAAAGCAGCTTGTATTGGCCAGACGCGGTGCGCCTTTGCCATAAACCACAAGCTGAGCTTGCGCGGCTTGTAAAGCGGCTTCCATCTCATCGCGCCGGTCGGCCAAATCGGCAAACGCCTCAAGGTCGCGCATGGCGGCGCGCGCAGCAGCCGCGAAAGCGGCAATGCCGGATATGTTCTCAGACCCTGCCCGACGGCCAAGCTCTTGCCCACCACCGATTAATTGCGGCGGCACGACAACCGCCGGACGCGTGACCAAAGCCCCGACGCCCATTGGCGCGCCGAGCTTATGGCCCGACAGGCTGAGCGCATCAACGCCTAAGGCAAAGAGATTAATGTCAATCTTGCCCGCCGCTTGGACGCCATCACAAAACAGCAAACTGCCATGCGCGCGGGTTTTGGCAGCGACCTCCGCAATCGGTTGAATGACACCGGTTTCATTATTGGCCAGCATGACGCAGACCAGCACCGGTGTGTCATCAGCCAAAGCCGCGTCGAGCGCGTCCAAATCCAAGACACCGTCTGACGTGACCGGCAATTCCTCAACCGGCAAACCGCTTTCTTTCGCGGCTGCCAATACGGCGCTGTGTTCAATCGCGCTGACCAGCAAGCGTTTAATCTCGCCCGCAGGCGCTTGGCGCAGACCCAGTGCCAAATTGCAGGCTTCCGTGCCGCCTGAGGTAAAAATAACCGTCTCCGCCGGTGCGCCGACAAGCCTCGCCACTTCGGCCCGTGCCGCCTCAATCAGCGCGCGCGCTTTGCGCCCCTCTTCATGCACGGAAGACGGATTACCGATATCCAATGCCGCCAGCAGCGCGTCGCGCGCCTCAGGGCGCAACGGGGCTGTCGCATTATAATCGAGATAGATGCGGCTCATTCAGCGGCCTCCAAAACTTGCGGCATGCGCCCATCGACCAAATCGTCCAGCGAAATCGAATTCAAAAAGGCGTGAATTGTGCCGCCCAAATGCGCCCATAAATCATGCGTCAAACAGCGACCGCTTTTTTTCAAGCAGCCCGCCGAAGCGCCGCAGCGCGTCACCTCTACCGGCTCATCGACAGCGCGAATGACATCGCCAATGCGAATGGCCTCAAGCGGCGCGGCCAGCAAATAGCCACCCATTTTACCACGGCGACTTTCGACCAATTCACCACGGCGCAAATCACCAAAAATCTGCTCGAGATAGTTCAATGAAATCTCTTGGCGCGCGCTAATATCGGCCAAAC
>FZLQ01000013.1 GCA_900197605.1 Phyllobacteriaceae bacterium Water-Bin73 | reverse complement strand
ACCGGATTCTCCATTTCCGGTGCAGTAAGGCATGGGAGATGTCACCTTTACTGCACCGGATTCCCCCTTTTTGGAGTACGCTAAAATGTACGCTGCAAACTAACACCAAATGTCCGTGGCGGGGCCAATACAAAGGCCTTATTTCCGCTGAAAGGCTGAGCATTATTGGTGCCTGTCGCATAATCATCATCAGTCAAGTTTTTGCCCCAAACAGACACATTCCATGTTTCAAGACGCCGCCCGACCGTCAGATTTACGACCTCGCGGTCATCATAGTCTCCGGCTGCTTCGGAACGATTGCCGTTTTTGGTCCAATGATTACCCATAAAGACATAATCACCACGAATATAGATTGAACCATTGGGTCGCGGAATGACAAAAGTGGCGGCCAAATTGCCACTCAAATCAGCGGTAAAGACCATGTCGTTGACAGTTCCATTCGTTTCCATGTCATATGTATCCATATAGAGCAGCCCGGCGTCCAAAGTCAGATTAGGCATTGGTAGAGCTTGCAGCGACAAATCAATACCTGAGATGTCAACTTCACCGGCATTTGAAACAGTCGAACCGCCGGTTGCCGGATTGGCGACTTGAAACTGAAAATCCTCAATCTCAGTCACAAATGCTGCCACATTTAAGCGCAGGCGCTGGTCGAGCATGGTGCTTTTCAGTCCCAGTTCATAGCTCATGGTCTTCTCATCATCAAACTCACGATCTTCCGGAGCGCTGTTCACGCCGTTGAAATTGCCCGATTTGGAACCGGTGGCTGCGCTGACATACACCATTGAATTATCATCCAAATCATAAGCCGCGCTCAGCATCCAGTCAGTATTATCCGTGGTCCGGCTCAACTCGGCGTCAATCGGTAAGGTCACAGAATCGACATATACTGAGTTCAACGTACCAATATATAATGGCCGTGCTGCTGCTGGCACATTGTTAGGAACAAAAAAACCGGCAGCAATGGTTCCTATATTGGCCTGCGTAAGTCCCGTTGCGGTCGTAGTGTTTTCAACGAAAAGATCGGCGTCTTTTTCCTCATCGCTCCACCGCAAGCCTGCTGTGATATGCAAATTATCGCTGGCATGATAGGTGGCTTGACCGAAAATGGCCAAAGTTTCGGATTCCCAAATATTTTTGCCGCCGATTGTGTCCCCCGGTTTTGACCCGGCCGTTATGATTTGGTTATACGAGGCGCTATCTGATTGCCTCAAGCCATTTAAAAAGCTATTCCACGCCGTTCTGAAACCTTCAGGCCCTACCTGACTCAATAATATGGGCGCGCCAACCGTATGAAAATGAGTGCCAATTTCATAGGTATTGCTGCCGTCGCCGCGCTGTGTGGTTGATGAGTGGTAGAACAGGCCGAGTTGGTAATCGAGATTGTCGCCATAAGAGGAATCAAACCGCAATTCCTGCGACAGGCTGTCACCGGAATTGGCCTCACCTAGATTTCTCATAATATCGAGTTCCGAATTATCCGCATCCGACCGCGTAAAATACTCATAATCATTATAAGCGGTGATGGCGGTAATCGTGCCATTGCCGGTTTCGTAATCAACATATATCGACATGGAATCGGATTCCAAATCGAATTTGGGCGGCGTGTCGATGGCGATATCATAATTATAAGGGTCATCGTCAATCGTTTTTTGCATGGCCGTCAGCATGGTTTTAACCGGGTCTGACAGCTTCACATCGACCCCGCCGCCAGTGGTATCGCGCTCAACAAGAGAGACATTGAACAGGACGCTCAAGGCGTCGCCGGCTTCCCATAAAAGCTTGCCCTGCAAATTCCAGTCATCGGCATCAGCGGGGTCAGCACCAGCGGCATTGTCAAAATAACCGTCACGCTTATTGATATTGCCCGAAATGCGATAGGCCATATCGTCACTAATCGGTTGCGATGTCATCAGCGTTATTTTTTCCGCGCCGAAACTGCCGGCCGTCACATTGATTGAGCTTTCGGCCTCGTCAAGGCTGGGGCGCTTGGTAATGATATTAATCGCTCCGGCATTGGTGTTTTTGCCGTAAAGCGTGCCTTGCGGCCCTTGCAGGGTTTCAATACGCTCAATATCGACCAAATCATTCATGCCCAATCCGGTGCGACCCAAATAAGCACCGTCAACAAACATGCCGACCGACGGCTCAAGCGACGGGTCGTTTTGTGATGTGCCGATGCCGCGAATGGCAAGCCGATTTTGGAACGGATTGCGAGATGTTCCCATAGTCATACTCGGCGTCAAATTGACGACATCCTCGGCATCGAAAATATTGGCATTTTCGATCATTTCAGAAGTAAAGGCGGAAACTGACATGGGAACATCTTGCAGATTCTCACTGCGCTTGGTTGCCGTGACGGTAATTTCATCCAGCACAGCTTCTTGGGCAATGGCACTGCCGCCGCCCATAGCAATAACTAGAGCAGCTACCGAAACCTTCGGTGTAAATTTAAAATTGGACATTGTTCAAACCTCCCTTTGAAAAATCCAGGCCATAAAACTATGACTGAATGAGGAAGGTCCGGAGGTTATAATCGGACATTAATTTTGATTTCTGCCCAGCCAGGATATTTGTCGCCGCCTGCCCTAAGGGCCTGTCACCAGCCAGTCATTGGTATGGGGCAAGCCTGTGTCAAAGCACGATTGGGATTTAAGGTCTTTAGCACATTATGCCCAAAAAATGGGATCCGGCAGATTACCCGAGTCACTTGGGATGGTGGCGTCCGGCTCCCAAACGGCGATGATCTGGACGATAAAGAGCGCCAGCTTTCCGGCTGGATATCTGGGTGATTCAGACCGCGATTTGAACCCGGATACGCAAGTTAAAACCTCTCGATAACTGAGTATAGACCTGCACAATAATTGCAGAAAAATAGATCTGTATGTCCTAACCCTAAACCAAAATGTATCGGAATACAGCGTGCCAAGGGGTAATTAAGGCCGGTTTGGCAAGGGTTTCCGAGTAAAGGAGCATGTTAAAGGCCACCTATTTACATATGAACACACAAAAAGCATATAAAAGGTAACATTTTGTGTCGCTGTGCTGATAATTTTTGGAAAGTTTAATAATTCATAGAAGGTAATTAAAACTTAACCAAACTACCAGCACAGCAACACTGCTAGAAGAGCCGGGGCCCAGCAATTTAATGTCGCTAGTGACCAATCGCGGGCGCATGCAGGGCTTTATTATTCTCGACTATCTGCCACGCGCCATGGAGGCCATTGAACAGCTTATGGGCTGGGTTGCCTCGGGCGATATTGTCTATGCAGTGGATATGGCAGAAGGCTTTGACAATATTCCGGCCACCATTCAACGGCTCTATACGGGGCAAAATTTCGGCAAGCAATTATTGAAAATCGCCGATCCGGAGTAGATTTTTGTTTTGTTTCGATGCAAAACTTAATCACAGTCCACCTAGAAGGAAAGCTCTATGTCGTCTATTCATTCTCTCGCCAGTTCACCCGCAGATGCGCCGCTTTTGGATGATGCGCAAAGCGTTGAGCGAATCTTTGAGCATTTAGACAAAGGCACCACAGATTTGGGCGACACCGTCTGGCACGAGCCGGTAGCGCATTATCATACGCAAGCCCGCTTTGATGCGGAGATTGCCCTCATGCGGCGCTTGCCCATGGCTTTTTGTCCATCGGCGGCTTTGCCCGAAAAAGGCAGTTATATTGCGCGAACGGCAGCCCTCACGCCGCTTTTAGTGGTGCGGGGCAAGGATAAAAAGATACGCGCTTTTATCAATGCGTGCCGCCATCGCGGCATGCAAGTAGCTGACGGCAGCGGCTGTTCCGCCGCTTTTGTTTGTCCGTATCATGCGTGGACCTATGATTTGGAAGGCCAGTTGAAAAATATTCCGGGGCCTGAGGCATTTCCAGATGTCGATAAAGATCAGAACGGTCTGGTAGAAATCAGTGCCATGGAAAAAGGCGGTATTGTCTATGTGCAGCAAGAGGGCCATTTAGAGCCATCGAGTCTCAAAAATCACTTTGATTTTTTCTCCAGCGCGCAAGAAATGTTTCGAACCACACAAAGAGAAGAAGACGCAAATTGGAAGCTGCTGACCGAAACCACTTTGGAAGGCTATCACATTAAGTCGCTGCACAAACAGAGCTTCTTTCCGTTCGGATTGGATAATGTTAATTTGGTGGAAACTGTGGGCGCCAATTCACGGATTATTTTTCCGTTCCGTCGCATTGAAAAACTGCGTGATATAGAGCCGACCAAACGCCATCTCAATGGTGCCATGACGTCACTATATCATTTGTTTCCCAACACCAGTGTTTCGGTTCTCTCCAAACACACCAGCCTATCAATCATGGAACCCTTGTCGCCAGGGCGCACGCGGATCGTATCTTATTTGTTGGTCAATCGCCAAACGCCAGAGCATGAGATTTCGCGCAAAGACGCGCAGCGTGATGCCGATTTTGTAACCACGGCAGGGCTAGAAGAAGACATCGCCGCTGCATGTGCCATCCAAGAAACCGTTCGGGGGCCGGCCAATTCGCATTTAACTTTTGGGTATTTTGAAAAAGCTATCGTTAATTTGCACATCCATTTGGCTGAAAAAATAGAGTCATTTAGCGAGTAAAATAAACGGGTTTAGCTAACAAAAAACAGCGAAACAACGCTTCTTTGTTCTTCCAGTCGCTTTTGAAGCTCTTATGAAGTGCGTCGCCTATAGGCGGAATGAACACCCCACCATCGGGTTAGCTATGTCTGGTCAGCTATGTCGCATTTTGGTCTACCATCTGGTCTACCATAGAAACCATGATCTCATCTCCTCAAACAAATATGCTTGAAGATCAATGGCTTGGACCGTGAAACACGGTGCTTGGAACTTGGGAATGGCGCACCGGGGAAGATTCGAACTCCCGACCCCTTGATTCGTAGTCAAGTACTCTATCCAGCTGAGCTACCGGTGCGTTGGACTGCGTTTTACTGGCTGGCCTTGCCGATTGCAAGCAGTGATTGTGAAAAGCCGGGTTTTTAGAGTTCGCTCAGCCGCCAAAACGGGCACGATAGCTTTGCGCAGTGCCCAAACATTGTGCTTCGAACACGCCGCGTGCCACAGCGCGGGTCACACAGTCCGCCGCTAGTGCGCCCAATTCCGCCAAAGCAAGTGGGCGGGCCTCATCGGCATCGGCCAACTTTTCCGTCCCTGTCGCCAGCACAAAAATCGTATCTCCATCAAATGGCGTATGCACTGGACGAATTGCGCGCGCCAATCCGTCCTGCGCCATAATCGCTAAGCGTGTCGCTTCGGCAACCGTCAAATCTGCCGCCACCGCAACCGCGCCAATGCTAGTATTACCCATCGCGGCGGCCAATTTGCTGGCGGCCAAAGGATGCGCCGTCGCATTGGGTATCTCGCCAATTAAGCCGGGCAAGCCAAACTCCGCCGCGCCGGCATCAGCCAGCGCATAGGGCTGCGCCCAAAAACGCCCTTTTTCATCGACCACGGAGCCCAGCGGATTGACCGCCACCAGCGCGCCGACTTTGACGCCGCCATTATGCCAAACCGAGGCACTGCCCAAACCGCCTTTAAGCTGTCCGGCTTGCGCGCCATAGCCCGCGCCTTGATTGCCCAGCGTGAAACTGGATTGGCGCCACTCATAAGCCTCACGCCCCAGCGCATGATAAGGCGGCGTGTCGCCCCAATCCTTATCGCCGCCATTGGCCATGTCGAATAAAATCGCCGCCGGCACAATCGGTGAGGGTTTGGGCGCACCGGTCGGGAAACCGCGCCCCTCAGACCCCATTGCCGCCGTCACGCCCGATGCGGCATCGAGCCCGTAAACCGAGCCGCCCGCCAAGACCACGGCATCTGCATGACTGACCAATGTTTCGGGTTTGAGCGCATCGGTCTCGCGTGTGCCCGGGCCACCACCCAAACTGCTGGCGGCAATCACCGCCGGCTTATCCGGCACAATGACACTGACGCCGCTGCGCAGATTTTCGTCAACTGCGTGACCGACTTTTATGCCGGCAATATCGGTAATGAGGTTCAACGGACCAGGCCGCATATGGCTTTCCCTTGCTAATGGCCCAACACCGATGGCTGATTGCGCCAAAGGCTTATTGTGCCGATGAAGCGACGCTAGCGTTGGTGCTTTCATCGGTCAAGCCAAGCAACGCGTCATCATCAATCGCATCATCGCGCCGCGCGACCGGGGTTTGGTGAGGCAAGTTAATTTGGAACAAGGTTAACGGCGTAACAAGGATAAAAGTCCGACGATTTTACGTGTGCGTGGCCCAAATAAAGTCGGCGTATAATAATCACCGGCCGCCCGCTTAGACGCTTCGCCGCGCGTCGGATAAGGCGCGATAACCCCGGCCATTGCCGAGATTGGCAAACCCTGTGCCAGCGCCATCGTCCACGGTGCCAGCAAATCACCGGCACCTTTGCCGACAATTGACGCGCCCAAAATACGGCCATTGCGGGTCGTTATCACTTTCACCATCCCCCGCATATCGCGCTCAGCGCGCGCCCGATCATTTTCTTCAAAAGGCCAGCGCAACACTTTAATTGCGGCAAATTTTTCCCGCGCCGCGCTCTCGCTTAAACCGACCGACGCCAATTCGGGATTGGTATAGGTCACGCGCGGCAAGGCAGCGAAATTCACTTTGGCCGGCAGGAAAAATAAAATATTGCGAATGACCAAACCGGCCTGATAGCCCGCCGCATGGGTAAATTGCGGGCCGCCATTCACATCACCAATGGCGAAAATCTTCTTATTGCTGCTGCGCAACCGCTTATCGACCTTGATATGGGGCTGGCCCTCATCGCTGACAGCGACACCGGCTTTGGCCAAATTAAGCGCCGCCAAATTCGGCGCGCGACCGGCAGCCACCAGCAGCGCATCGCCCGAAATCTCTTCGCCATTTTTTAATTTAACAGTGGTCTTTGTGCCCTTATGGCTGACCGCCGCAATGCGCGTGCCCTCGACCAGCGTCACGCCATCTGCGATAAGCTGGCTTTTGACATGCGCGCTGAGCTCTTGGTCTTCGCGCCCCAACACCTTATCGGCTTCCAAAACCGTCACCGCGCTGCCGAGGCGGCAAAAGGCTTGCGCCATTTCTGCGCCAATCGGCCCGCCGCCAATAATCAGCAAATGCTTGGGCTGGCGGGTCAGGGTGAAAATCGTCTCATTGGTGAGATAGGGCACGGATTTAAGGCCGCGAATATTCGGCACGGCGGCAACTGAACCGGTGGCGATGACAAAACGCTTTGCCGTAATCGTCATTTTACCGGCTTTCAGGGTTTTGCGATCGATGAATTTGCCGGTTTCTTCAATCACCCTCACGCCCAGCCCGCTAAAACGCTCAACACTATCCACCGGCTCAATCGCCTCAATGGTTTCGCGCACATGCGCCATAACCGCGGCGAAATCGACTTTCGGGCGCGTGGCCGCAACCCCAAAAGGCTTATTGGAGGCCCCAATATGCGCGCGCTCGGCCGCCGCCAGCAGGGCTTTCGATGGCACACAGCCATAATTCAGGCAATCGCCGCCCATTTTATGGCCCTCGACCAGCACGGTTTGAGCGCCCATTTGAGCCGCGCCCGCCGCCACAGACAGCCCGCCTGAGCCGCCGCCAATCACGCAAATATCGGTTTTAATATGTTCAGCCATAATCTCTCTCTTAAGAATTATCTTCTTTCGCGCCGTTAAGTTTGCGCCATAAAACCGGCGCCAACGACAATAATGCCAGAGCCACAAGCGGGCCCAGAATTTGCGGGTCGGTCATCACGCTTAAATCGGGTTGCTGACCTGCTTGCAACAGCACTGATATACCATTGCCGATAGAAGCAAAGACAAAAGTGCCGGGCATGATGCCGAAAAAAGTCGTCAGCAAGAAAACCGGAAAGCGCACACCGACCAATGCCGCGCCCAAATTGACAATGAAAAACGGAAATATCGGAAGCAGCCGCAAAATCAGCATGTAAGACCAAGCGTCGCGATTAAACGCCGCCTCAAATTTTTGCAAAGACGGCCCCCATTTTGACCCGGCCCGCGCCCGCAATGCGTCGCCGACAATATAACGCGCCGCAACAAATAAACCGCTCGCGCCGATTGTAGCGGCGAAAATAATAATCAGACCACCGGCCCATGTGCCGAACATCAAGCCACCGGCCAGGCTGAGCCATAAAGCCCCGGGCAAGGAAAACGCCACGGCGGTGATATAAACCGCCATATAAGCCAATATGGTGACCAGCCGATTATCAGCGACTGCGCGTTTTAACGCCGCCTCGTTTTCAGCCAGCCCTTGATAGCTGATGAGCGCGTCCAAATCATAGGCGAAAAAAGCCGCTATCAAGGCGGCGAAAGCCCCGATAAGAGCCAGTCTTTTACCCAAACTTTTAGCCGCATTACCTGCATCCTTATTATTGTCGCTCATCTGATAGCTCCCCTATTCATTGTTTGGCTCCGTTGTTGGCTCTGTTATTGGCTGAATTGTTTAGCCAAATTTTGGTGTCCGCCAGCGACCCTGTTTAAGGGCCGATTCAGCGTTGCGCGTCTTTCTACAGTCTTATTGCCCAATGTGATTGACTTTGCATCGTTTTTTAGCTAAATCCCCCCCAGATATACAAGGACTCTTTCAGAAAACTTTATTTTTCTGTTTGTTAAGGAGTGGGTCACGTGAAAAGAACTTTTCAACCAAGCAATCTGGTGCGCAAACGCCGCCACGGTTTCCGCTCCCGCATGGCCACGAAAAATGGTCGTTTGGTGTTGGCACGTCGCCGCGCACGCGGTCGCAAAACCCTGTCTGCCTAAGACGGTTTTAAGAAAAACTGATGAGCGAAGCCCGTCACGCGCTATCCAGCTTGCGTGTTCGGCGCTTGTTTCTGGCCGCCGCTAAGGCACAAAAGCAAGTGCGTCGCGGCATGGTGGTGCAAGCCCGCGCGCGCGATAAAGACGAACCCTCATCAACGCCTGTGCGTTTCGGCCTCACCGCCAGCAAGAAAATCGGCAATGCGGTTGCCCGCAATCGTGCGCGGCGTCGGCTCCGCGCGGCAGCGCAGGAAATTTTACCGCTGGAAGGACGCGCCGGCTTCGATTATGTGATGATTGGGCGGGTTCATACCGCGCCGCGCCCGTGGCAAATGCTGAAAAATGATTTACGCTCCGCCCTTAAGGCGCTGCACAATGACACCCCTGAGCCGACCGACTCGGCCAAGCCAAATGGACCCAATGAGGACGCGCAAGATGAATGATCAAAATAATTTTCTAGTGGCTATTGTCTTGAGCCTCGCTGTTTTATTGGGCTGGCAGTTTTTCGTCACCGAGCCGCGCCTTGAAGAAGAACGCGTGCGTCAACAAGCCGAAGCCGCCCTACAGGACAATGGTTCCGGCTCTGCCGTATCGCCGGTGCAAGATGCGCCGCAAAATGATTTGGCTAATGATTTGGCTGCCGAGATTGCCCCGCAAGCCGAAAACGGCGCGCCGCAAGTGGCCAGTGCCGCAGTGCCTGCCGGTTTTGCCGCAGCCCCGCGTTTGAGCGTCGAAACCCCGCAACTGACCGGCTCGATTGCGCTGATGGGTGCGCGTTTTGATGATTTGGTTTTGAAAGCCTATGGCGCCAATGCCGATGAAGACGCGCCACGGCAAGTTTTACTGCAAAGCGAAGGCCAAAAAGGCCATTGGCAGGCGCATCATGGTTTTGTCGCCGCGCCAAACAGTCCGGTTACCCTGCCGGATGAACAAACCATTTGGGAGCAAATCGCGGGCAGCACTTTGACGCCAAACACGCCGGTGACGCTGCGCCATGTGACGCGCGAAGGCATTGTGATGACGCAAGAGATTAGCGTTGATGAAAACTTCATGTTCACCATCAAGCAACGCGCGCAAAATAAATCTGACGCCGCCGTGACGCTTTATCCGTTTGGGCAAATTACCCGCACCGGCACGCCTCAGCTCACTGATTTATTTATTCTGCATGAAGGGCCCATCGGCTTTTTCGGTGAAGAAGGCCTGAATGAAGTTGATTATGACGACTTGCTGAGCGACGGGCCGGTCAAGAAAACCGCCACTGGCGGCTGGCTTGGCATGACCGATAAATATTGGGCCGCCGCGCTTGTGCCGCCGCAAGAAGCCGCTTTCACCGGACGCTTTACCGGACGCACAAATGGCGCCAATGCGCCGATTTATCGAAGTGATTTTCTGCTCGCCGGCGAAACATTGGCTCCCGGCCAAAGCCTGAGCAGCACCAGCCGGTTTTTCGCCGGTGCCAAACGCGTTGACCTGATTGATAATTATGCCGATGACGGCGTGACGCGCTTTGACCTGTTGATTGATTGGGGCTGGTTTTACTTCCTGACCAAGCCGATGTTTACCGCGCTGGCGCTGTTTTACAGCCTGTTGGGCAATTATGGTGTCGCGATTTTACTGGTCACGATTTTGATTAAGCTGGCCTTTTTCCCGCTCGCCAATCGCTCTTATGAGACGATGGCGAAAATGAAGAAGCTGCAGCCGCGCATGGTGCAAATTCGCGAAATGTATAAAGACGACCGGCAGGCGCAGCAGCAGGAATTGATGAAAATTTACCGCGAAGAAAAGCTCAATCCGCTGGCCGGCTGCCTGCCGATTTTGGTGCAAATTCCGGTTTTCTTCTCAATCTATAAAGTGTTGTTTGTGACCATTGATATGCGTCACCAACCGTTTTTCGGCTGGGTGCAAGACCTGTCAGCCCCCGACCCGACCTCGCTGTTCAATCTGTTTGGTCTATTGCCTTATGATGTGCCGAGCTTCCTGCTCATCGGTATTTGGCCGCTGATTATGGGCATTACCATGTTTGTGCAAATGCAAATGAACCCGCCGCCGCCCGACCCGATTCAGGCGCGCATGTTCCAAATCTTGCCGATTTTCTTCACCTTTATTCTTGCCGGTTTCCCGGCCGGTCTGGTGATTTACTGGGCCTGGAACAATTTCCTATCGCTCTTACAGCAGGGCTATATTATGCGCCGACATGGCGTTGAGATTGAGCTTCTCGCCAATCTCGGCTTTGGGCGCAAATCTGCCCAAAAAGGCGGATCAAATGACGGATCAGACCAATAAGACTGACGCCCTGATTGAGGCCGGACGCTGGTTGCTGGCGCAAGGCACGGCGTTTCGGCTCGGTGTCGTGGCGCTTGACGCCCTGCCCGATGCCGACCGGCTTGAGATTGCCTTTGCCGGACGCTCCAATGTCGGCAAGTCATCGCTGATTAATGCGGTGACCGGCACAAAGGGTTTGGCGCGCACCTCCAATACACCCGGGCGGACGCAGGAGCTGAATTTTTTCATGCTGGCACCGCAGCGCAATGATGGTGCGGCTTGGCTGGTTGACTTGCCCGGCTATGGCTATGCCCGCGAGAGCAAAAGCAAAATCGCCGCGTGGAATATCTTGCTCAATGATTATTTGCGCGGGCGGCCAAATTTGCGCCGTGTCTTTGTGCTGGTTGACAGCCGACACGGGCTGAAAAAAAACGACCTCGCCATGCTCGATGATTTGGATGTCGCCGCCGTGTCTTATCAAATTGTGCTGACCAAGACCGATAAGCTGAAAAAAAATGCGCTTCAAACCGTGCTTGAGGCGACGCAGAAAGCGCTGGAAAAACGCCCCGCCGCGCATCCTGAGATTATCGCGACGTCGAGCGAAAAAGGCGACGGCATTGCGCTCATACGCGCCGCCATTGCAAGTCTGGTTGATTTGTCCGAATTGGGATATAAGGCCTGAGTGAAATTGGAGTTTGCATGGCAGGCAAAGCAAAATCAGTCGCCAAAGCGACAAAAAGCAAAACAGCCAATCCGTCGGATTGGCTGGCAAAGGCGCATGTGCTGACCGAAGCCCTGCCCTTCATGCAGCTTTATGACAAAAAGACGGTCGTCGTGAAATATGGCGGTCACGCAATGGGCGATGACACGCTGGCCAAGCAATTTGCCCATGATGTCGTGCTGTTGAAACAAGCCGGTATCAATCCGGTGATTGTGCATGGTGGCGGGCCACAAATTGCCGCCATGCTGGCGCGGCTGGGGATTAAAAGCAGTTTCAAAAACGGCTTGCGGGTCACTGATGCACAGACCATTGAAGTGGTCGAAATGGTGCTGGCCGGTGCGATTAACAAAAAAATTGTCACCGCGCTCAACGCGGCAGGCGGCACAGCCGTTGGCTTGTCGGGCAAGGATGGGGATTTATTGGTCGCCAAAAAGACCCGCAGCAAAACCAAAAACCCGACCTCAAATATAGAAAAAGCGGTCAATTTGGGTTTTGTCGGCACGCCGACCCAAGTCAATACGGATATTTTAGATGTCATGCTGGCCTCGGATATTATTCCGGTGATTGCGCCGATTGCCACATCAGCCAATGGCCAGACATTAAATGTGAATGCCGATACGGCAGCCGGAGCAATTGCCGCCGCGCTTGATGCTGAGCGTTTATTGATGCTGACCGATGTTGACGGGGTGCGGGATAAAAAAGGCAAGCTGATAGAGCGGCTGAGCAAAGCCCAAGCGGCACGGCTGATTAAAAACGGCACGGCGCAGGGCGGCATGATTCCGAAACTCGAGACGGCCATTGATGCGGTTAAAAATGGTGTCACCGCTTCCGCCATTTTGGACGGACGGGTGCAACATGCCATTTTGTTGGAATTATTTACCGAGCTGGGTGCCGGCACGTTGATTGAGTAAGCCGATGCGCCGCGCGACCCCCCTTCTTCTCACCGGCCTGATACTCGCCTTTGTTGCGAGCCTTGCCCCGCAAACCGCCAAAGCGGATATGCGATTGTGCAATGAAACATCTTATGTGCTGCAAGTTGCCGCCGCCGCCCGTCAAGGCGTGGCCAGCAAAACCGAGGGCTGGATCGAACTTTTACCGGGCGCGTGCGAAAACGCTTTGGCCGATATGCCCGACGACGCGCAGGCTTATGTTTATGCCAAATCAGACGAAGCCCATGCCGGCGAGGGGCTGGTCTTTGACGGCAGCGAGCGTTTTTGTGTGGCCTCAGAAAATCGCAGTTTTTCGGTTGAGGGTCGCCGCGATTGCCGCCGCCGGGGCCTGATTGAAGCCGATTTCGCCATTGTCGCGGGAAGCTCGGGACGTCGTGTCGTCGATTTTACCGAGAAGAGCAATTACGGGCGTCGCCGCGCCCGCACCGCCGGTTTGCAACGCTTGCTATCGGATTTGCAATATGAGATTGGCCCGATTGACGGCTTCGGTGGCGAACGCACACGCGAGGCCGAGGCCGCTTATAAATTGCGCTATAGCGTGAGAGGCAATCCCAAAGGCGAGGCCTTGCTGGGCAAGCTGATTAACACCGTGCAAAGCGAAGCCGGTGAGCGCGGTCTGACCTTATGCAATCGCACGGCGCATTTAATTTGGGCGGCGACCGCCCAATTACGCAATGACCGCTTTCACAGTCGCGGCTGGTTGCGGGTGCCGGCGGGTGAATGTACGCAAGTTATCAATGAAAGTCTGATTGACCGTTTTTATTTTTACTATGCCGAAGCGGTGAATGATGAAGGCCGTTTGCTGCGTGAAGCAGGCCGCGCCAAAATTTGGGGCGGCGAGCGCGTGTTATGCACCAAGCCGACGCGCTTTGCCATTGATGGCGAAGAAAATTGTCTGGCGCGCGGCTATGATACGCACGGGTTCAAGAAAATCGACACCGGCGCGGCGCGCCGTTGGACGATAAATCTGGAGTAATTATGCAGTCTTTTGCCGATATTAACGGCTGGGTTTTTGACCTCGATAATACGCTTTATCCGGCCAGTCGAAACTTATTTGCCCAAATCGACAAGCGCATGACCGCCTTTATTGGCGAGGCGCTGAGCGTCGAAAAAGACGAAGCGTTTCGTTTGCAAAAGCAATTTCTGGGTGAATATGGCACGACGCTGGCCGGTTTAATGAATAAGCATGGAATGCCGCCCGGCCCGTTTTTGGATTTTGTGCATGATATTGATGTCTCGGTTCTGCCCCCTGACCCGCAATTATCAGACGCCATTGCCGCCCTGCCCGGGCCAAAATTCATTTTCACCAATGGCACGGTTGAGCATGCCGAGCGGGTGATGACCCAGCTTGGCGTGGCGGCGCATTTTGAGGATATTTTCGATATTGTGGCGGGCGATTATAGCCCGAAACCCAATCCCGAAATTTATCCGGCCATGCTGTCGCGCTTTGGCTTGACCCCTGAAAAAACGGCGTTTTTCGAGGATATGGCGCGCAATCTGACACCGGCGCATCAGCTCGGCATGACAACGGTTTTGGTTGAGGAGACCGGCCAAGACACGCTTGAGGCGATGAATATGCCAAGCGCTTATCGCGGCCATGAAGAGGCGCATATTCACCATAGGACCAATGATTTATCGGGTTTTTTAGCCGCACTTGTGGGCTAATTCTTGACTGGCCGCACGGGGCTGCTAGTTTCCGCTCACATAAGGCGCCGCAGCGCATGACGCATAAATGACGAATAAAGGATTGAAGAGATGGATACTCAAACCATGCAACAGGTGATTGACGCCGCTTTTGACGATATTGCCGCCGTCTCTGCCGAGACACAGGGCGATGTGCGCGATGCCGTCAATGGCGCGCTGGACGCATTGGATAGCGGCGCATTGCGCGTTGCCGAAAAAGCCGCTAAGGGCGGCGATTGGCAGGTCAATCAATGGCTTAAAAAAGCCGTGCTTTTATCTTTCCGTCTCAATGATATGACCCCGCAATCGGGCGGGCCGCAGGGCACAAGCTGGTGGGATAAAGTACCGTCGAAATTTGACGGCTGGGGCGCTGATGAATTTTCCGCCGCCGGTTTCCGCGCCGTGCCGAACTGCATTGTGCGCCGCTCTGCCTATATTGCGCCGGGCGTTGTGCTGATGCCGAGCTTTGTCAATCTGGGTGCCTATGTCGATAGCGGCACAATGGTGGATACATGGGCGACGGTCGGCTCTTGCGCGCAAATCGGTAAAAATGTTCACATTTCAGGCGGCGCCGGTATTGGCGGCGTGTTGGAACCGCTGCAAGCCGGGCCGGTGATTATCGAAGATGATTGCTTTATCGGCGCGCGCTCAGAAGTCGCCGAGGGCGTGATTGTGCGCGAGGGCGCAGTCTTGTCTATGGGCGTGTTTATTTCCGGCTCAACCAAAATTGTCGATCGCGCCAGTGGGCAGATTTATCGCGGTGAAGTGCCGCCCTATGCTGTCGTGGTGCCGGGCACATTGCCGTCAGAAGATGGCGGGCCGAATTTGGCCTGCGCCGTTATCGTCAAAACCGTTGACGCGCAGACCCGCAAAAAAACCTCGGTCAATGAGCTATTGCGCGATTAGGATGAGCAGATGAGCCAGACCATCGACCCGGTAGAACTTGCAGCGCAACTTATTCGCTGTCCTTCGGTAACCCCTGCCGAGGCGGGCGCGCTCGACCTGTTGCAGGAAACGCTGACGGGCCTCGGTTTTACTTGCACGCGCCTGCCCTTTGAGGAAGACGGCACGGAAGCGGTTGATAATCTTTATGCACGATTGGGCAGCGAAGGCCCGCATATTTGCTTTGCCGGTCACACTGATGTCGTGCCTGTCGGCAATGCCGATGATTGGCAGGACGACCCGTTTGCCGGTGAAATTCGCGAACAAGCCCTTTGGGGACGCGGCGCGGCTGATATGAAAGGCTCGATTGCCGCCTTTGCCGCCGCTGTTGCCGCTTATCGCGCCACCCATGAGAAAATCGGCGGCTCGATTTCTTTTCTCATCACCGGCGATGAAGAAGGCCCCAGCATTAACGGCACGCGCAAAATGCTTGGCTGGCTGGAAGCGCAAGGCGAAATTATTGATGATTGTCTGGTTGGCGAACCGACCAATCCTGATGTGCTGGGCGATATGATAAAAATCGGTCGGCGCGGCTCGGTAAATGGTGTGGTGCGTGTCATCGGCACGCAAGGCCATGTCGCCTATCCTCATTTGGCCGAAAATCCGGTGCCGCAGCTTGTGGCGCTTATGGGCCATTTGGCCACCGGAAAACTTGACGATGGCTCGGAACATTTTCAGCCGTCAAATTTGGAAATCACCAGCATTGATGTCGGCAATGAGGCGACCAATGTCATTCCCGCCGACGCCACCGGCCGATTTAACATTCGCTATAATGACCATTGGAACGCAGACAAAATCAGCGCATGGATTAAGGCCCGCCTTGATGACGCTGTCGCCACAATGACAGATGGCGCGCATTATGAGCTTGAGCTGTTTCATACGGGCGATTGCTTTTTGACCGCGCCCGGCCCGTTTGTTGAAACACTGAGCGCGGCGGTTGAAGAAGTAACCGGTCGTGCGCCGGTCCTTTCCACGTCGGGCGGCACCTCCGATGCGCGCTTCATTAAAGATGTCACCCGCGTTGTCGAATTCGGTTTGGTCGGCAAGACCATGCATAAGGTCGATGAGCATGTGCCGGTCGATGATATTCGCCAGCTTGCCAAAATTTACGAAAAACTTTTGGATGGCTATTTCGCCTAAAGCGGATTTAAGAACGGCCCTCCGGTGCGGCCAAAATATCAGCCGGATAATCCACTTGCATCAGGGTCAGGCCACAGGCCGGCGCTACGGGCGGACATTGGGCGCGGTCGGCAGCAGCCAGCGCGGCGCGCGCCTGGTCCGGCGACCATTTGCCTTCACCGACATGTTTCAGCGCACCGGCCAGCGAGCGCACTTGATTATGCAAAAAAGACGGCGCCGCCGCGGTGATGATAATCTCATCACCCAAACCGGTAAGGCTCAAATCTGACAGGGTTTTGACCGGCGATTTGGCTTGGCACTGCACCGAGCGAAAAGTCGTAAAATCATGCTTGCCGATAAAATGCGCGGCAGCTTCTTGCATCGGCGCGAGCGCCAATTTTTGCGGCACAAACCAAACCCGTTCGCGATCCAAAGCAGGCACGGCGCGGCGCGCCAAAATGCGATATTGATAATGCCGCGCAAGCGCTGAAAAACGCGCATCAAACGCCTGTTGGGCATAAGCCGCCGCGACCACGGCGACGGGTTGCGGCTTTAAGTGATAATTGAGACCGGCCATTAATTTGTCGGGCGTCGGCGCGCTTTCAAGGTCGAGATGCGCCACTTGTCCGCGCGCATGCACGCCGGTATCGGTGCGCCCCGCCCCAAAGGCGGTCGCTGTCTCGCCGCAAAAACCGATAATCGCCGCGCTTAGCGCATCTTGCACCGCCCCGCCCTCACGCTGGCTTTGCCAGCCGCAAAACGGCGTGCCGTCATATTCTATGGTCAGGCGATAGCGCATCATGTGTCCAGTTTCTGCCCCGCCACAAGACCGCGCCCGCGCAAGAAATCTGCGCCGCTCATGGCCGCTTTGCCGGCCGGTTGCACAGTGACAAGCTGCAACGCCCCGATGCCGCAATAAATCAAACCGCTTTCGGAAACAGTCGCCGCGTCGCCGTCAGCCGCTACCGATTTGGCCGCCAATATTTTCACCCGTTTGCCATTGGCCTCAAACCACGCACCGGGGAAAGGCGACAGGCCGCGAATATGCGCGTCCAAATCTGTGGCCGGTCGGTTGAAATCAATTCGGGCCTCGGCTTTGTCGATTTTTTCGGCATAGGTCACGCCTGCCTCAGGCTGCGGGTGCGGTGATAAATCATCTGCCGCCAATGCCGCGCCAATCGCCTCGCCGCCCAATCGCGCGAGCTTATCGTGCAGGCTTTGCGCCGTATCATCGGCGGCAATGGCGGTGCGTTTTTCGAGCAGCACCGGTCCGGTATCAAGCCCCGCCGCCATTTGCATAATGGCGACACCGGTCTCGGCATCGCCGGCCATAATGGCGCGCTGTATAGGTGCCGCGCCACGCCAACGCGGCAATAATGAGGCATGAATATTCCAACAGCCGCGCCGCGGCGTATCGAGCCAGTCTTGCGGCAAAATCATGCCATAGGCCACCACAACGGCGAGGTCGGGTTGCAGCGCCTGAAAGCGCGCCAATTCGTCATCATCCTTAAGGCTGGTCGGGGTAAACACCTCAATGCCCGCCGCGTCGGCGGCTTGATGCACGGGCGATTTGGTGACTTGCATGCCGCGTCCCTTTTTGGCCGGCGGGCGGGTGTAAACCGCGACAATATTATAATCATCATTTTTCGCCGCGCGCAGCGCGTCAAAAGCGGGCACGGCAAAATCCGGGGTTCCCATAAAGACGATTGATTGAGCCATGCGCGTTACTCCGCGACAGTCAGGCTTGAGCGGCCTGGTCGGCCTTTTCGCGTTCGGCTTTTTGCAGCTTCTTAATCACCATTTGGCGTTTCAGCCGCGATAAATGGTCGAGAAAAACAATGCCGTTCAAATGATCCATTTCGTGCTGAATACAGGTCGCCAACAGGCCGTCACAGTCAATTTCTTGGGGTGCGCCATCATAATCAAGAAACCGGAGTGTGCATTGGGCGGGGCGTTCAACATCATCGTAAAACCCCGGCACAGAAAGACAGCCCTCTTGATAATTGCGCGTCTCGTCAGCCGTCCAGATAATTTCAGGATTGACGAAAAAGCGGGGCTTTTCATCTTTCAATAAATCGCGCCAGCGTCTCGCCTCGGCGGCTTCTTCATCATCCTTATCGTCTTCAGCTTCAACTTCCGTCTCGGCTTCGGTCTCAGCTTCGGCTGCATCATCTTCGCGATAAGAGGGTGAAATATCCATCACGATAATGCGCTCAGCCACCCCGACTTGAATGGCGGCAAGGCCGATGCCATTGGCGTGATACATGGTCTCGAGCATGTCATCCATCAGCGCCCGTGTCGCGTCGCTCACTTCGACCACCGGCTCGGAAATGGTTTTCAATCGCGGGTCAGGCACTTCGATAATCGGTCGTATTGTCATGCATTTGAGATACGCCTTGCGCGCCTTACCGTCAAGATGGCGCGAGATAGAGAGCGCTTCATGCGAATCGGCGCAATATGCGCGTCATGGATTGGCTTTGGATAATTTTAGCGGTTTTGGCCGGTTTGGGGGCGGGTGTCCTCATCGCCGCGTTATTGCGCCGCGATACCGGTGATACCGGGCTGCGCGCGCAAATGCTGGCGCAAATTGACGCCATGCGCGCCGAACAAGGCCAGCTTGCCGGGCGCTTGGGACAATTGGCCGAGAACCAGCAGCGCACGCAGGGCGAATTGGCCCGCACCATGACAGAACAATTGGGTCAGGTGAGCAAAAATATGGCTGAGAATTTGACCGCCACGCGCGAGAAGACGGCTAAATCATTGGGCGATTTGGGCGAGCGCCTGTCGCTTATCGACAAGGCGCAACAAGAAATCACCGCCCTGTCGAGCCAAGTGGTCGAATTGCAGCATATTCTCGACAATAAACAAGCCCGCGGGGCTTTTGGCGAAGCGCAACTCAACGATATTGTCACTGACGGGCTGCCTGAAAGCGCCTATGCGTTTCAGCACAGCCTATCGAATGGCAAGCGCGCCGACTGCCTCATTCGCCTGCCCAATCCGCCTGGGCCGGTGGTGGTGGACAGCAAATTTCCGCTCGAAGCGTTTCAGAAATTGCGCATGGCTGAAGACGATGCCCAAACCCGCGCCGCCTTGACTCAAATGAAAAACGACACGCTTAAACACGCCCAAGATATTGCGTCAAAATATATTATTTCCGGTGAAACGGCTGATGCCGCGCTGATGTTCTTGCCTTCGGAGAGCATATTTTCTGAACTGCATTTGCGCCTACCCGATGTGGTCGATAAATGTCGCGCGCTGCGGGTTTATCCGGTATCACCCAACACCATGTCGCTGACCCTCAACACGGTGCGCGCCATTATGCGTGATGTAAAAATGCGCCAACAAGCCGGGCTTATTCAAAAAGAAGTTGAAAGCCTGCTGGTCGATGTAACCCGCATTGATGAACGCATCGCCAAATTGCGGGGGCATTTCGACCTGGCCGGAAAAGACATTGAACAGATTGAAACATCGAGTCGGAAAATCAGTTCCCGTGGCGAAAAAATCACTTCATTGGAAGTTGAAACCCCGCAAGAAGCAGATGCGCCCGACTTATTGGCAGGCGAGCGCGATTCATAGCCGCGCTTCACCTTCTTGATTTCACCTTCTTGACTTCATGGCGGCCAAAAGCGTGCCGTCATCGAGATAATCCAATTCGCCGCCCACCGGCACGCCATGCGCCAAGCGGGTAATGCTCAGGCCGCTATCGGCCAGCATATCGGTAATCACATGCGCCGTGGTTTGCCCCTCAACTGTGGCATTGGTGGCCAGAATAATCTCTTTTATCGTGCCATCGGCGCAGCGCTGTTTCAGCCCAGCCAGATTCAATTCGTCAGGGCCAATCCCATCCAGCGCTGACAGCGTGCCGCCCAAAACATGATAACGGCCCTTCACCGCTTGGGCGCGTTCCAACGCCCATAGGTCACCGACATCTTCAACCACACATAACACCGCGCTGTCGCGGCGCGGGTCGGCACAAATTGTGCAAGGCGAGGTGGTATCAATATTGCCGCAAATATCGCAGGTGACGATTTTATCCTGCGCCACGCGCAAGGCTTCGCTGAGCGGGTCGAGCAGGGTTTCGCGCCGCCGCATCATTTGCAATACGGCGCGCCGCGCCGATCGCGGCCCAAGCCCGGGCAGGCGCGCCAACAGCTTCACCAGATTTTCAATCTCCGCGCCGGCCATTAAGCGTCGGCATCCGCGTCTTGGGTTTCGCCGTCATCTAATGGGGCTTCGCCATTATCGGAAGCCAGTCCGGCCTCAAAATCACTGATGGAGACAATCTCGGCTGTCGGGAAAGCCGCCAATGCCGATTTGACGAACGGGTCTTGCAATGCCGCTTCCTCGCGCCGGTCGGCGGCACTTTGCTTCACCGCGCCAATCGTCGCCGCGCCCTGCTCTTTCGATAAAGAGACGACCCAGCTTTGGCCCGTCCAGTCGCGTAATTTGCGGGTTAATTCCTGCGCCACATTATCTTGCCCCTCAGCCAGGCGTAACTCAATGCGACCGGCGCGGTCTCCGGCAGCGGCTTCAAACGCCACCAGATGCACGCCGTTTTCGAGCGCGTGTTTGAGGCCGATATCGCGTTTTTGCGCGACCATATCGACCACGGCTTGAAAATTTTGCAATACCGGCGCGTTTTGCGTTTGCGCCATCACGGCCGGTGCTGTCGATGCAGAACCCGAGGAAAGCGCGGCAACCGGCCCCGATGCGCTGCTGTCCCCCGAACCTTGAACAGATGAGCCTTGCGCAGATGAACCTTGCGCGCCCGCAACCGGCCCATTTGAAGAAGTCGAAGCAGCAGCCGGTGCTTTCGGCGCGGCATCATATTGCTTAATCAATTCTTCGGGCGATGGCATATCAGCCAAATGCGCCAGCCTTATCAGCACCATTTCTGCCGCCGCACGGGCATTACCGGCGCGCGCCACTTCGTCATTTCCGGCCAATAAGACTTGCCAGACGCGCGATAAAATACGCGTTGAAAGCTTCTCGGCAGCCGCCACACCGCGTGAGCGCAATTGCGCCGAAAAGGCGATATCCTCTTGCGCGGCAGGCACAAATTTCAACCTTGTCAGCCAATGCGTCAGCTCGGCCATATCGGCCAAAATCACCGCCGGGTCGGCGCCCATGACATATTGCGCTTCAAATTCGGCCAGCGCATCACTCACTTGTCCGGCCATCACCAAGTCAAACAGGTCAAAAATTCGGCCCCTATCGGCCAGCCCCAACAAGCCGCGCATGGTTGCCTCATCAACCCCGCCCGACCCGTCAGGATCGATATGCGCCAAAGCGCGGTCGAGCAAAGACAGCGCATCACGCGCCGAGCCGTCAGCCGCGCGCGAAATCAGCTTCAGCGCCTCTTCAGGCAGTGACACATTTTCCGATGCACATGTGCGGCTCAGCAGGGTTTGCGTATCGTCAAGCGTCAAGCGGCGTAGGTCAAAACGCTGGCAACGCGACAGCACTGTTACCGGCACTTGGCGAATTTCCGTCGTCGCGAAAATAAACTTCACATGTTCGGGCGGCTCTTCCAGCGTCTTCAACAAGCCGTTGAAAGCCGCTTTTGAGAGCATATGCACCTCGTCAATAATATAGACTTTGAAGCGCGCCGCGCTGGGCGTATAGCGCACATTATCGATAATCTCGCGAATATCGCCAATGCCGGTGCGCGAGGCGGCGTCCATCTCAATCACATCAACATGGGTGCCGTCCATAATGGCGGCGCAATGCGCGCCGTCCTCAGCCAGCGCCATGCTGGGCGTGTTCATGGTCTCGGTTTGATAATTCAGGGCGCGTGCCAAAATCCGCGCCGTGGTGGTTTTGCCGACCCCGCGCACACCGGTCAGCATAAAGCCATGCGCGATGCGTCCGCTGTCAAACGCATTGGTCAGGGTTTGCACTATCGCCTCTTGGCCGATGAGGTCGTCAAAATTGCGAGGCCGATATTTCCGCGCCAGCACCTTATAGCTGCCATCAGACGCGCCATTATTGCCCGTCTTGTTATCAGTGCCATTATCCGCATCGGCATCGGCCAGCATGTCAAAGCCCGGGGCATCATCGGAAAATTCCGGCGCCTCAGCGGTCTCTTCAACTTGGTCAAGAGACGCATCTTCGCTATCGGCCAGCGCGTCCTCAGGAGCAATATTGTCTTCGTTATTTTCTGTCATTATCGCCCCAAAGCTGCCGTAACAATCATCATTATCGCCTCGGGACACCTTAACGGTTCAGTCCGCGACATGAGAGGTGAGAGACTGGACAGGCAACCCGCACCGAACTCGTTAGGGCTGCTTCCTTCCGGATCTGACCCGGTTGGCGAGGGATGCGTCTGCCGCCAATCTCTCCCCTTTCTTATAGCAGAGGCGGGCGACAGATACAGCTATTTTGCCACTGATTGACGGGGATAGATTGCGGTGGCAATCTCTTGCCAGTTTGACAGGAGAGACCTTATGGCTTTGGCCGAAAACCCCATCATGTTCGCCAATAATCCGCTCGACCGCGCCGGTCATCAGCGCGCCAATGCTGACTGGCTGGCCGCGCAATTGGCCGCCGAGACGGCGCTGATTGTGCCGCTATGGAATTTGCAGCCGCTGGTCTTGCCGGAAATTCAGCCGGGCGACGGGCGTGATGTCGGCTATTTGCCCAAAGCCGCTTTTGGCGAGGCGTGGCGCGCTGATATGGCGATTGTGTTTCTCGGCCTCAATCGACGCGGCAAACCGCTCTTTGCCGCCGATATCAGCCATATGAGCAGTCCCGAGGATATCGGGCCGTTTAAGGGCATGGGGATGTTTGAAGATTTGCGCGCGCTTTCCGCCGCCGGTGATATGCCGCGCACGGAATTGGCCATTTTGGCACAAGCCAAGGGCATGCTGGATTGGCATTTGCGCCATCCATTTTGCGCCCAATGCGGTTCCCCGACCGATATGTTGGACGGCGGCTATAAACGCATTTGCGGCAATTGCGGTGCCGAGCATTTTCCGCGCACCGACCCGGTGGTCATTATGCTGGCCACTTATGAAGATAAATGCCTGCTCGGTCGCCAACGCGGTTGGCCCGACGGCATGTTGAGCGCGCTGGCCGGATTTATGGAACCGGGCGAAACTCTGGAAGAAGCCGTGGCGCGCGAATTGCAAGAAGAAGCCGGTCTGGAAATTAACAGCGTCACTTATTTGGGCTCGCAGCCCTGGCCTTTTCCGGCCTCCTTAATGATTGGCTGCATGGCCGAGGCCAGTTCGCTTGATGTCACGGTCGATGAAATTGAATTGGAAGAAGCGCGCTGGGTCAGCCGCGCCGATGTCATTTCGTCCATGCAAGGCAATGGCCCATTAGGCGTGCCGCCCAAAATGGCGATTGCGCATCAGCTCATGCAAGCCTTTGCCGACGGCAAATAGGTCACGTTAAGCATCGCTCTCTTTCAAAGCGGCGCGTTCCGGCGCGGCTTTATAGACGCCGAGAATATCCATTTGCGAGCAGTAAAAACTCAGCTCCTCCAGCGCTTGACGCACCGGTTCGCTTTCCGGATGCCCTTCAATATCGGCATAAAATTGCGTCGCCAAAAAGCCGTTGGGCTGATAGCTCTCAAGCTTGGTCATATTGACTTTATTGGTGGCAAACCCGCCCAGCGCCTTATATAGCGCGGCGGGCACATTGCGCACGCGAAAGATGAAGCTGGTCATGACATTGGCTTCATCAGGCTCGGCATCATCGGGGGTGGCCGACATGACGAGAAAGCGCGTCGTGTTGCTGGCGCTGTCTTCAATATTTTCGCGCAAGATTTTCAGGCCATAAATATCCGCCGCCAGCTTGGAGGCAATGGCTGCATGGCCGGGCGTTTTCGCTGCCGCCAAATCGCGCGCACTGCCTGCCGTATCGGCGGCGACATGCGCCGTCAAACCCAATTCATTGATGAGATTGCGGCATTGACCCAATGCCATTTCATGGCTGTGCACATGGGTCAGCGCGGCTTCCTCAACATCGGGCAGGGCCAAAAGGCAATGGTTCACGCGCATGAAATGCTCGCCAATAATATAAAGTTTGGAGCCGGGCAAAAGCCGATGAATATCGGCAACGCGACCGGCCACGGTATTTTCAACCGGCATCATGGCCAGCGCCGCCGTGCCATCGCGCAAAGCGGCAAAGGCATCGTCGAAACTGGCGCAGGGAATGGCCTCCATGTCGGGATAACAATCGACACAGGCAATATGGCTATTGGCGCCCAATTCCCCTTGAAAAGCTATTTTACTCATTTGTTTTGCTCTGTTAACACCGCCTCAGCATGCGCCAAGTCTGCCGGCGTATCAACACCCACCGGCACCGTATCGACAATCGCCGCG
Organism: Phyllobacteriaceae bacterium Water-Bin73; assembly: GCA_900197605.1. Taxonomy (GTDB): domain Bacteria; phylum Pseudomonadota; class Alphaproteobacteria; order RS24; family RS24; genus UBA8337. Next base: position 4,206 of record FZLQ01000013.1, on the reverse strand, counting down.
TGAATGGTGAAACCGGCTTCCAGCGCGCGCAATTGCTCCAGCCTTTCGCGCTGCTCGAGCGGCGATGGCGGCAGTGCGACGAATTCATCAAGCGCGGCGCGTGTATAGCCGTAAATGCCGATATGATGATAAAGCGGGCCATCGCCAGACGGGGCTGTGGCGCGGGTGAAATAAAGAGCTTTTCCGATATGCGCCTCGCGCGGGCTGAGCACGGCTTTCACCACATTCGGATTATCGCGCTCTGCTTCATTGGTAATTTCAGCCACTAAAGTTGACATATCTGCCCCGGCCAGCCCGGCCAAACAGGCTTTGACCAAATGTGGCTCAAGCGTCGGCAAATCGCCTTGCAGATTGATAATCGCATCATGTCGCCCATCTGCATCGACCGCTTGTAAAGCGGCGTGAATACGGTCAGAGCCGGAGGGTAAATCGGGGTCTGTCAATATGGCTTCGCCGCCTGCGCTTTCAACGGCATCAGCGATTTCAGCCTCGGCGGCGGCGACCACAACGCGGCCACAATCCGCCTCTTGGGCGCGTTTTAGCACTTGCACAATCATCGGCAGACCGCAGATTTGCGCCAATGGCTTATCGGGCAGGCGCGTTGACGCCAGGCGTGCCGGAATTAGGATTATCGGGTTTTGACCCTTCATGTGCTGTTTGCTCCGCCAAGTCGATAGAGTTCGGGGTGAGTTGCGACTCACTGGTTCTTTTCCTAATCTGTGCGACGCTAGGCCGCAAGCGGAATTAATAGGGTTGATGCCGGAAATTGCGTAAGGTGCGGCCAAATTCAAGGTCGCTGAGCGACCTCATATTTATGTCCTTTCGCATTTTTTGGGGGAAATAATGGACAGTTTTGAGCTTAATAAAATCGCCGGTGCCGTCTTGTTCACCTTGCTGGTTTATTTAGGTGTGCAGAATCTCGGTGCCGTCATGTTCGACCCTGAGCCTGCCGACCCGCAAGCCTATGTGGTTGAAGGCGTGGTGGAAGAAGGCGCAGTTGCCGTTGCGGCAGTGGTCGAAGAGGTCGTGCCCATCGCCGATATGCTGGCCACAGCCTCGATTGAAAAGGGTATTAAAGTCGCCAAAAAATGCGTGTCTTGCCACAGTTTTGAGGCAGGCGGCGGCAATAAAATCGGCCCGGCGCTTTATGGCGTTGTTGACCGCACGATTGGGCAACATAATGGCTTTACCTATTCCGGCGCTTTGGCCGGTCTGGGTGGTGCTTGGGATTATGAGGCGCTGAACGGCTTTTTGGAAAATCCGAAAAAATATGCAGCCGGTACGAATATGGCTTTTGCCGGTTTGCGCAAAGCCAAAGACCGCGCCAATATTATTGCCTATCTCGACAGCCTGAAATAGGCCTGTTCGCCCCAATAAAAAGGCCGCGACAAGTCATCTTGTGCGCGGCCTTTATTTTTGCTTCCATGCTTTACCCCAATTGCCAACAGGCTCAATTACCAATCGGGACATGACCCGGGAGTGTTTATGAAATACCGGTTTTTATCCGCTCTGCTTTTACCGTTTTTGCTGATGTCCCCGTTAAAAGCGGCCGACTGGCAGCATGGCTTGTCTTTATTTGGCGCGCCCGATTTGCCCAAAGGGTTTGCGCATTTTCCTTATGTCAATAAAGACGCGCCGAAAGGCGGCACGCTGCGAATTGCCGCCATTGGCTCTTTTGACAATCTCAACCAATTTACCATTAAGGGCAATACGGTCATCGGCTTGGGGCTGATACATGACACGCTGATGACGGCATCACTGAACGAAGCCAGCGCCGGATATGGATTGATTGCCGAGGCGGTGACCTATGCCGATGATTTCAGCTCGGTCAGTTTTCGGCTGAACAAGCAGGCGCGCTTTTCCGACGGCACGCCCATCACCGCCGATGATGTCGCCTTTTCGCTTACCGCGCTGAAAAAAGCCCATCCGTTTTATCGCGCTTATTATGCCGATGTGGTGGGCTATGACAGCGCCGATGCGCAGCACATAACCTTCCGCTTCGGCCAGACCGGCAATCGCGAATTGCCGATGATTTTGGGTCAATTACCGATTTTGAAAAAAGCCTATTGGAACGCGAAAGGCCGATCGCTGGCCGATACGACTTTGGAAATTCCGCCGGTTTCGGGCGCGTATAAAATTGCCGACATGGAGCCGGGGCGCGCCATCACCTATCAACGCCGCGATGATTATTGGGCCAAGAATTTGAATGTCAGCATTGGCAAACATAATATTGAGCGCATTAAATATATTTATTTCGGCGATGACACAGTGGCTTTTGAGGCGCTGAAAGCCCAAGAGGTTGATTATCGCAGCGAGTTCTCCTCGCGTATTTGGGCCACCGGCTATGACACGCCTGCCGTCAAAAGCGGCGCAATGGTCAAGGAAACCGTGACGCTGGAAAACTCGGCCGGCATGCAGGGCTTTGTGTTTAATCTGCGCCGCGCGCGTTTCGACAATATCCATGTGCGCGAAGCATTGAACTGGGCCTATGATTTTGAATGGACAAAAAAGAACCTGTTTTACGGCCAATATGCCCGCACCGGCTCGTTTTTTCAGGGCTCCGAATTGGCCGCCAGCGGCGCGCCCTCACCGGCTGAGTTAGAATTGCTTGCGCCATTGCGCGACAAGCTGCCGAGCATAACCTTCGCGCCGCTTTTTGAAAATCCGGTGACCGATGCCAGCGGCAATATCCGCACCCATTTAAGAAAAGCCCGTGCCTTGTTTCAAAAAGCCGGTTGGCACATTGAGGACGGCAAGCTGACCAAAAATGGTGACGTGTTCACCATTGAGTTTTTGCTGGTGCAACCCGCCTTTGAGCGCATTGTCGCGCCGTATATTAAAAACCTCGCCAAGCTGGGCATTGAAGCCAAATTGCGCACGATTGACCCGACGCAATATCAAAACCGCGTGACCAATTATGATTATGATGCGGTGGTGATGAGCTTCGGCCAATCTTTATCGCCGGGCAATGAGCAGCGCGATTATTGGTCGTCTGCCGCCGCCGACCGGCCGGGCGGACGCAATTATATCGGCATTAAAGATGACGCGGTCGATGCGCTGATTGAAAAGCTTATTTTTGCCACATCGCGCGCGGAATTGGTGAGCGCGACCCGCGCCCTCGACCGCGTGCTGATTTCCAATCATTATGTGATGCCGCAATGGCATGCCCCGCATGAGCGTCTTGCCTATTGGCAAGGCCTTGCCCGTCCCGCTAATATGCCCAAGCATGGGCTCGGCTTCCCGTCGATTTGGTGGAAGGAAAAATAATAATATGGCCGCTTATATTCTTCGCCGCTTATTGCTGATGGTGCCGACCATTTTCGGCATTATGGCGATTAGTTTTGCCATTGTGCAATTTGCCCCGGGCGGGCCGGTGGAACGGGTGATTGCCCAATTACAAGGCCATGATGTCAGCGCCACCTCGCGCTTTACCAGCACGCAAGACGGTGGCGCAACGGGAGGCAATATCGCCGCCCAAGCTTCGGTCAATTCAAAATATCGCGGCGCGCAAGGCCTCGACCCTGAATTTATTGCCGAGCTGGAAGCCCAGTTCGGTTTCGACAAGCCGGTGCATGAGCGTTTCATGAAAATGATTGGCGATTATGCCCGTTTCGATTTTGGCGAAAGCTATTATCGCGATATTCCGGTCACTGATCTGATTGTCGAAAAACTGCCCGTCTCCATCACTTTGGGGCTTTGGACGACGCTGCTGACCTATCTGATTTCCATTCCCCTCGGCATTGCCAAAGCGCGGCGCGACGGCTCGCGCTTTGATGTGTGGACCTCGGCCATTATTATTGTCGGCTATGCCATTCCGGGGTTTCTTTTTGCTGTCATGCTCATCGTCTTATTTGCCGGTGGCTCTTATCTCGATTGGTTTCCTTTGCGCGGCCTGACCTCGGATAATTTTGACGAGCTCAGCACGCTTGGCCAAATTACCGATTATCTCTGGCACATCACCCTGCCGGTTTTGGCGATGACGATTGCCGGTTTTGCCACCACCTCATTGCTGACCAAAAACGCTTTTCTTGATGAGATACGCAAACAATATGTCGTCACGGCTCGCGCCAAAGGATTGAACGAAACCCGCGTGCTTTACGGCCATGTGTTTCGCAACGCCATGTTGATTGTGATTGCCGGTTTTCCCGGTGCCTTTATCGGCGCGTTTTTCACCGGCTCGCTGCTGGGTTTTTCTCTTTTATACAA
>FZLQ01000055.1 GCA_900197605.1 Phyllobacteriaceae bacterium Water-Bin73 | reverse complement strand
GAAGCCGCGGGCGGGATTGTGACCACCGAAGACGGCGACCGCTTCACCTATGGCAAGCTGGCGCGCGGCCTTGATAATCCTTCTTTTATTGCGGCGGCGGCTGATAACTGGCAGGATGCCCTAAAATAGGGACACAGGAAGGACGGCCATGCTCACCAAGGCTTTTGCGTTTATATGCTTCAGTTTGCTTTTGGTTTTTCCCCCGGTCGCCGCACAGGCACAGCAAAACACACCACCCCAAATTGAAGATTTCTCTGAAAGCAGTCTGGTTATCGCTTCGGCCAAATATCTTGGCGCGACAGCCGAAAGCATGGGCGAGATTATCGACCGTATTTTCAGCCGATATGGCGCACCAAGCGCGATTATTCGTGGCGAGGAGCTTTCGGTCTCGGTCGTCATCGGGGCGCGTTATGGACGCGGCAATCTGTTGTTCCCCGATGGCCGCGACTATCCGATTTACTGGCGCGGGCCCTCAGCCGGTGTCGATATGGGCGCATCGGGCAGCAAGACCTTCACTCTGGTTTATAATATTGACAAACCGGAAGACCTGTATCGCCGCTTTGCCGGCGTCGATGGCTCGCTGGTCGCGCTGGGTGGCGTCGGATTTAACTACCTACAAGGCGGCAACACGGTTTTGGCGCCGATGCGCGTCGGGGTCGGTTATCAAATCGGCGTCAGCCTCGGCTACCTGAAATTCTCCGAAAAATCGGGCTGGCTGCCGTTTTAATACCCCCTGAAAAACGCCGTTAATTTCTCCGCCAATTCATCGACGCGACCTGACGAGAAAAAATGCCCGCCGGTATATTGATGCACGTCGGGTGCATCATAATGCGCCAAAGCCGCTTCAACCTGCGCCGGCGCAATTTCCGGGTCATCGGTCGCGTAAACAAATTGCGCTTTAACGCCCACCGCACCGATTTTTTTATGGTCAGCCATACGCTCGCCAAGCGCGTCGCCAATCAGCATGTCGCGCATCATGCGCTCTGTGCCTTTGACGGCAAACTGACCCTTAAAATGCGCCACGACGCGGCGGGCTTCTTCGCTCTCAGTGCCGAAACTTTCGCCGCGCGCAATAATGGCCGGCACGCCGATAAGCCGCGCCAGCAATTTGCCGATAACCGGCAGCCGTGTCGCGATTAAGGCGGGTGTTATCGTAACGCCACCAATCACCGGCACTTGATAAGCCAAAGAGCGCACCCGCCGCTCATGAGTTGCGCCAAAACGCGCAATCACCGCGCCGCCCATGCTGACGCCAAATAAATGCGCTTGGTCAATTTTCAAATGGTCGAGCAATTCCACTAATTGCGTGCTCAACATATCAATGCCCAGCGGCGCAGCGGGACGGTCGGAAAAACCGCGCCCATATTGGTCATAAATAATGACCCGCCAGCCATCTTGCACCAAAGGCGGCACATAGCCTTGATAGGCGATCGAGCCGAGCGTGCCGCCATGCACGATAATCACCGGCGACGCATCTTTCGGCCCGTAATCCATATAAGCGGTAACGCCATCAGACAGCGGAGCGGTCTGATAACCGCTATCGGCGCGAAATTCAGCCGCCGATATGGTTTCGCGATCGGCGCGGACATATATAATCATCAAAAGCACAACAAGCGCGACCAAGATAACAAGGGCAATATTCAGTAGGTCCATTTTTATTCTTCCCTGAGGCGAACCCTGCCTTTTTCAAACCCTTTGCGCGGGTCGAGCAATATCAGCAGCGGGCCGTTATTGTCTTTCAAGCGCAGCACAATACGTGCATCGCCATTCTCTACGCCAACAAGCTCAGCCCCGGCCGGAATGGAAATTTCCGTCTCGCCAAAACCCGGCTTCACCGGAATCGTCTCTGGATTATTCAGCCGACTGAGCACTGTGCCAATCACCACAATCGCACCCCCGACCATGAGGACGCCCAAACCGATGACCACGACCAATAGCGTGCGCACATAGCGGCTATTGGGTTGGGGAATTTCTTCAGAAGAGGTTTCCGCCGCCGCCTGATTTCCTGTATCTTGAGACATGGTCAACACTCCAAATCAAATTTTCGCATTCGCCGTCACCTATCCTCAAGATGGTGACCGGCTGGATAAAACCCTTGCTGCGGCCCAAAGCGATTTATCGCGCGCGCGCCTGCAAGAGCTGGTCAAGGCCGGTCATTGCACCGTCACGCGCCGACAAGCTGACACGACCATAAAAGACCCGTCATGGCGGGTCAAACAAGATGATATTATCGCCCTCACCCTGCCGCCGCCGGTTGATACGACAGTGAAGCCGCAGGCCATTGCGCTTGATGTTTTATATGAAGACGCCGATTTGCTGGTAGTCAATAAGCCCGCCGGTATGGTGGTGCATCCCGCGCCGGGCAGTCCCGACGGCACGCTGGTTAATGCGCTGCTGGCGCATTGCGGCGACAGCCTTTCGGGCATTGGCGGGGAAAAGCGCCCGGGTATTGTGCATCGTCTCGATAAGGATACGAGCGGCATTATGGTGGTGGCGAAAAATGATGCGGCGCATCAGGGCTTGTCGGCGCAATTTGCCGCGCATGGCCGCGATGGTCGCATGGCGCGGGTATATAATGCGCTGGTTTGGGGCGAGCCGCTGCCGGCTGCCGGAACCGTTGATGCGCCGCTGGCGCGCAGTGCCAATAATCGCAAGAAAATCGCCGTGTCGAAATCGCCTCCCTCGGACCGTAATTCGGCGCGCCATGCGGTGACGCATTATCGGCGGCTGGATAGCTATGGCGCAAATCAAGTGAGCCTGATTGAGTGCAAGCTGGAGACCGGTCGGACGCATCAAATTCGGGTGCATATGGCGCATATCGGCCACCCGGTTTTGGGCGATAAGCTTTATGGCCCGGGCATGAAAAGCCGCGCCGTGCATCTTTCTGAGGCGCAAAAAACCGCGCTTGATGCGCTTGGCCGCCAAGCCCTGCACGCCGCCGCGCTTGGTTTCGAGCACCCGCAGACGGGCGAAAAACATTATTATGAAGCGCCATTCCCCAAAGACCTTGAACGGCTCTTGGAAGCGATGGCATAAATGCCTATATAAATCTTATGAGTAAGGACGCATCGAAAAAACCTACCGCCTCCCGGGCATTGGCGCCGGCCCCCAATCCGGAGGGCAGCCTGTCCCGCTATTTGAACGACATTAAGAAGTTTCCCATGCTAGAGGCTGATGAGGAATTCACCCTGGCCAAAGATTATGCCGAGAGCGGCGATAAGGGCTCAGCGCATAAGCTAGTGACCAGCCATTTGCGCTTGGTGGCCAAAATCGCCATGGGTTATCGCGGTTATGGCCTGCCAATTGGCGAAGTCATTTCGGAAGGCAATGTGGGGCTGATGCGCGCCGTCCAGAAATTCGACCCCGATCGCGGTTTTCGTCTGGCCACTTACGCCATGTGGTGGATACGCGCGCAAATTCAGGAATATATTTTGCGCTCATGGTCGCTGGTGAAAATCGGCACCACGGCGGCGCAGAAAAAGCTATTTTTCAATTTACGCCGTTTGAAGGGCGAAATTAACGCCATTGATGGCGGCGCGCTGAGGCCCGAACAAGTCAGCGAGATTGCCGAGCGATTGGGCGTCGAAACCGATGAGGTGACGATGATGGAAGGCCGCATGGCCAGTGGCGATGCCTCCCTTAACGCGCCGATGAAGGCCGGCGATGATGGCGCCGATGGCGGCGGCGAATGGCAGGACTGGCTGGAAGATGTTGCGGCGACGCCGGAAGTGGTGGTGGCCGAGGATAGCGAGCGCGATGCGCGCCGCAAAGTGCTGGTCGCGGCCATGCAGGGGCTGAATGCGCGCGAGCGCGATATTCTGATGGCGCGGCGTTTGGCCGACCCCCCAAAAACGCTGGAAGAATTAAGCGGTGAGTTTGATGTCAGCCGCGAACGTATCCGCCAAATTGAAACCCGCGCCTTTGAGAAATTGAAAAAGGCTATGGTTGCAGGTGCTGCGGAAGATGGCATCACGATTGATGCGGAGTAAAACCCCCTTACAGGCACGTCAACGCCCAAGGGCTTTCCAGCCGTTGACGACCGATTTTTTTGTTATTCGCGATAATCTTTCGATTTATGTAAATCCACCCTTTGCTGCAGCCAATTTTACACGGGCTGCTTGAAGCGGGGATTTAATCCAAAAACGGATCCTTAACAAGTATCGTGTCATCGCGTTCAGGGCTGGTGGAGAGGAGCGTCACCGGTGCGCCGATGAGCTCTTCAATATAGCGCACATAGCGCACTGCTTGCGCCGGTAAATCGGCCCATGAGCGCGCGCCGAAACTGCTTTCGCCGTTCCACCCGTCCAGCGTTTCATACACCGCTTCAATTTGCGCTTGCTCGGCTGCATTGGCAGGTAGATAGTCAATCGGCTGGCCGTCCAGCAAATAGCCGGTGCAAATTTTAATCTCGTCAAAGCCGTCCAGCACGTCGAGCTTGGTCAGCGCAATGCCATCAATGCCCGCCGTCCTCACCATTTGGCGCACCAGCACGGCATCAAACCAACCGCAGCGTCGTTTGCGCCCCGTCACTGTGCCGAACTCGTGGCCGCGCTCGCCCAGCTTTTGGCCGACATCATTATCTTGCTCGGTCGGAAACGGCCCCTCGCCGACCCGCGTGGTATAGGCTTTGGTGATGCCCAGCACATGGCTGAGCGCCGCCGGGCCAAGCCCGCTGCCGGTCGCCGCTTGTCCGGCAATGGTGTTGGAGGAGGTGACATAAGGATAAGTGCCGTGGTCAACATCGAGTAGCACGCCTTGCGCCCCCTCAAATAAAATACGCTGACCGGCGCGGCGCGCCTCGTCCAGCAGCTTCCAAACCGGCGCCATATAGGGGGTCAGTTGCGGCGCGATATCCATCAGCTTGGTTTTCAGTTCCGAGCCGTCAAATTCCGGCAGCCTGAGGCCGCGGCGCAACGCATTGTGATGCACCAGCAAATTGTCAATTTTCGCGTCCAGCGAGCCCGGGTCAGCCAAATCGGTGAGGCGCAGGGCGCGGCGACCAACCTTATCTTCATAGGCCGGACCAATGCCGCGTTTTGTGGTGCCGATTTTAACGCCCGCATTGGCGCTTTCACGCGCTACATCAAGCTCTTGGTGCAGCGGCAAAATCAGCGTCGCATTTTCGGCAATCTTCAAATTTTCCGGCGACACGGCGACACCCTGGCCGCGCAGCGTGTCGATCTCGGCCATCAGGGCCCAGGGGTCAACCACCACGCCATTGCCGATGACCGACAGCTTGCCCTCGCGCACAATGCCCGACGGCAACAGCGACAGCTTATACACCTCGCCATTAATGACCAGCGTATGACCGGCATTGTGACCGCCCTGAAACCGCGCCACCACATCGGCGCGCAGGCTCAGCCAGTCAACAATTTTGCCCTTGCCCTCATCGCCCCATTGCGAGCCGATAACAACTACATTGGCCATGCGCCTGCCCCCTTTTATGCTTAGAAACTAAGCTGTTTAATATGCACCACTTGCGGCAGTGCTTCCAATTCTTTCAGCACCTCAGCGCTGGCTTCATTGTCAATATTGACCAGCGAAATCGCGTCACCGCCCGGCTTTTCACGGCCAAGTTGGAAGCTGGCAATGTTAATGCCGTGCTCGCCCAGCGCACTGCCCAGCGCGCCGATAAAGCCCGGCGCATCAGTATTGGTGACATACAGCACACGCGGCGCAAGCTCGGCATGGATATTAATGCCCTTCACCTGAATGATGCGCGGCTTGCCATCCGAGAACACCGTGCCGGCAACCGAGCGTTGCTGGCGTTCGGTTTTCAGCGTCAGGCGAATATAGCTGTCAAACGCGCCGGTCGAGTCGCGCTTCACCTCAGACACGGTAATGCCGCGCTCTTTGGCAATCGCCGGGGCCGACACCATATTGACGTCAGCCAAAAGCGGGCGCAGCAGACCGGCCATAATGGCCGAGGTTAGCGGCGCGACATTCAGCTCGCTAACATCACCGACATATTCAATCTCCGCGCCTTCAATGCCGCTTTCAGTCAATTGACCGGCAAATAAACCAAGCTGCTCAGCCAGCGCCACATAGGGGCGCAGACGCGGCGCGTCTTCAGCTGAAATGCTTGGCATGTTAATGGCATTGGTCACCGCGCCAGTCATCAGATAATCGGCCATTTGCTCGGCCACCTGCAGGGCGACATTTTCTTGCGCCTCAGACGTTGACGCGCCGAGATGCGGCGTGCAAACGACATTCTCCATATCAAAAAGCGGATTGGCTTTGGCCGGTTCCTCTTCAAATACATCGAGCGCGGCACCCGCCACATAGCCGCTTTCCAAGGCTTCTTTCAACGCTTTTTCATCAATCAGCCCGCCGCGCGCGCAGTTAATGATACGCACGCCTTTTTTACATTTCGCCAACGCCTCGGCGCTGATGATATTGCGGGTTTTCTCGGTCAGCGGCGTGTGCAGGGTGATGAAATCGGCGCGCGCCAAGACATCGTCCAAATCGGCTTTCTCAACGCCGATTTCCAGCGCGCGTTCCGGCGTTAAAAACGGGTCGAAAGCGACCACTTTCATCTTCAGGCCCAAAGCGCGGGTGGCGGCGATGGAGCCGATATTGCCGCAGCCGACAACGCCCAGCGTCTTGCCGGTCAGTTCAACGCCCATAAAACGCGACTTCTCCCATTTGCCGTCATGGGTGGAGGCATTGGCCTCGGGGATTTGTCGCGCCAGCGCAAACATCATGGCGATGGCGTGCTCTGCCGTGGTGATGGAATTGCCGAACGGCGTGTTCATCACCACAATGCCTTTTTGCGTGGCGGCGGGCAGGTCGATATTATCGACACCAATACCGGCGCGGCCAATGACTTTCATATTGGTTGCCGCTTCCAAAATAGCCGGTGAGGCTTTCGTGGAAGAGCGCACGGCCATGCCGTCGTAATCGCCGATGATTTTCATCAGCTCGTCTTTGTCGAGACCGGTAATCACATCAACATCGACGCCGCGATCTTTGAAAATCTGCTCGGCGGCGGGGCTCATTTTATCGGCTATCAATACTTTAGGCATTTTGTGCCTCCATCTTGGCAGTGGTGAAGGCCCAGTCGAGCCAGGGGGTCAGGGCAGCAAGGTCGGCGGCATCTACCGTCGCCCCGGCCCAAATACGAAGTCCGGCGGGTGCGTCGCGATAGGCGCCAATATCATAGGCGACGCCTTCTGCATCCAGCAGCGCGGCAATGCGTTTGGCCAGTGCTGCTTGCGTGTCGGCTTGCATGTCCTGCACATCTTCATCAACAATTTTCAGGCATACGCTGGTGGTCGATTGATTGGCCTCATCGACGCATAGATTGGCGACCCAATCAGTGGCGGCGACCCAATCATTCAGTGCCTTATTATTATCGGCGACGCGCGCCAGCAGGCCCTTCATGCCGCCCAGACTGTCGGCCCAATTGAGCGCGTCGAGATAATCTTCCAACGCCAGCATAGACGGCGTGTTGATGGTCTCGCCCTTGAAAATACCCTCAATCAGCGCGCCCGATTTGGTCAGGCGAAAGATTTTCGGCAGCGGCCAGCTTGGCGTATAGCTTTCCAGCCGCTCAACGGCGCGGGGGCTGAGAATAATCATGCCATGCGCGCCCTCGCCGCCCAGCACTTTTTGCCAGCTATAGGTCGTGACATCGAGCTTGTCCCACGGCAAATCCATCGCAAAAGCCGCCGAGGTGGCGTCGCACAGCGTCAGGCCGCCGCGCTGGTCTGAAATCCAATCGCCATTTGGCACGCGCACGCCCGAGGTCGTGCCGTTCCAGGTAAAGGCGACATCGCGTGCGAAATCGACCGCCGATAAATCGGGCAGTTCGCCATAATCGGCTTCCATCACGCGAATATCATCGAGCTTTAGCTGTTTCAACGCATCGGTAATCCAGCCCTTGCCGAAACTTTCCCAGCCCAGAATATCAAGCCCGCGCGCGCCCAGCATGGTCCACATGGCCATTTCATAAGCGCCGGTGTCAGAGGCCGGCACAATGCCGATGCGATAATTATCCGGCACGCCCAACAAGGCGCGCGTTTTGTCGATCGCTTCGGCCAGTTTCGCCTTGCCCGGTTTCGAGCGGTGCGAGCGGCCGAGAACCGCGTTTTCCAGTGATTGCAAAGAATAGCCCGGCCGCTTGGCGCATGGTCCGGACGAAAAATCAGGTCGTGCCGGACGCAAATCCGGCTTTACTATATTTGTCATCATCAACCCTTCCAGATCGTTGCCTCTCGTTGGGGAGCGGTGTCCCACGGGTGATATAGGGGGAAATACCGAGTCGGGCAAGTAGAGTCTTGCGTTGCCTTAAAAAAGGATTGACCTATTTCGCTAAAGAAAAAACTAGATAACGCTCTCAGGTGATTTAATTCTCCGTTACCTCAATCGACGAGAAAAAGCCGTCAATTCTCTCGGTAACACGATCTAGAACTTCTCCCGAAGCAACCTGCTTGGCCTGCTCAAAACTTGCGAAAGCGCTTTTTATATCACCAATCGAAAAGTAAAATGTGCCAAGTTGAAAGAGTATACTTGGCTTCTCATCTTCATCATCAACTATAGCGAGCATCGCGTTCTCTATTGCCCTCAATCTTCTTTCGCCAAAACGCCTTGCGCGTCTTCGGCCAAGAAAAACGATAGCAATCATGGCCATGCCAAAAGCAGCCGTGCACTAAGACAACCGCCTTATATTTGGGCAAAACAATGTCAGGCTTGCCCGGCGCGTTTTTTGAAGACAATCGAAACCTGAAACCTGCACGATGCAAAAGACTTCTGACCTGCAGTTCGGGCTTGGTATTCTTACCTTTAACCCTCGACATGATTTTGCTTCTTGTTTTTGCGTCGAAGATGTCTGTCACGGTCAGGTCACCCCATGCCCTAGCGGCCCGTTGCCGCCGCCGATATTCGGCGCATTGGTGATGGCGCGGTGGACGTAAGCAAGCGCGGCCTCGCAGGCCGTTTTCAGCACGGCGTCATCAGGGCGGCCTTTGCTATCCAGCGGCGCGTCTTCGCTATTTGCGGCCACCCCCGCATTGGCTATCGCATTGGCCAATTGTCCGGCCAGCGCGCTGGCCAAAGTGCAACCCGTGCCGTGCGTGTTTTTGGTGTCGAGCCGCTCGTGCTCAAACACCTCAAAGCCCGATTGCGTGGCGAGCAAATCCGTCACCACCTTGCCGGTTCCATGCCCGCCCTTAATCAGCGCGGCATGCGCGCCATCACGCATCAGCGTATCGGCGGCGCGCTTCATATCATCAAGCGTATCAACATCGCGCCGCGTCAGCAGGCCGGCCTCGGGCAGATTGGGCGTGACAATCAGCGCGTGATTGACCAGCAGCGAGACCAGCGCATCCATCGCGCTGTCTTGCAGCAGCTTATCGCCCGATGTCGCCACCATTACCGGGTCAACAATCATCGGCAGTTGCGGGGCCAAGTCACTGCGTTGTTCAGCCACCGCCTCAATCACCTCGCGCGTGGCCAACATGCCGGTCTTCATCATATCAGCGCCAATATCGCTGAGAATAGAGGTCATTTGAGCCGCCACAAAAGCCGGGGGCACAGCCATAATGTCTTGCACGCCCAGCGTGTTTTGCGCGGTCAGGGCCGAGATGGCCGTGCCCGCATAAGCGCCCTGCGCCATGATGGATTTAATATCGGCCTGAATACCCGCGCCGCCGCCACTATCGGAACCGGCAACAACAAGCACTTTACCCTTTGAAGACGGGGTGTCGCTCACGCAGCGACCGATTGAATGCGACCGACAATTTCGGCCACCACATTTTGCACCAGCACGGCGTCATCGCCCTCGCCCATGACGCGGATAAGCGGTTCCGTGCCGCTTTTTCGAATAACCAGTCGGCCACTATTGCCGAGCTTTTGCTCACCGGCTTGAATGGCGGCAATCACCTCTTCATTTTCCAACGGCACACCGGCATTGAAGCGCACATTTTCAAGAATTTGCGGCACCGGCTCAAATACGCGGCACAAGTCAGATACCGGTCGGTCGGTTTGTTTCATCACCGCCAGCACTTGCAGCGCGGCGACAAGCCCGTCGCCGGTTGTGCCGAAATCGCTCATCACCATATGGCCCGATTGCTCGCCGCCCAGATTAAAGCCGTGCTGGCGCATATGCTCCACCACATAGCGGTCGCCCACTTGCGTGCGCGCGAGGTTCAGCCCATTGCCTAGCAAATAACGCTCCAACCCAAGATTGGACATCACCGTGGCGACAATGCCCGGCGCGCTCAGCAATTCGCGGCGTTGCCAGTCACCGGCAATCAGTCCCATAAGCTGGTCGCCATCAATCATATTGCCGTTTTCATCGCAAATAATCAGCCGATCGGCATCGCCATCCAGCGCAATGCCGATATCGGCTTTTTCAGCGCGCACTTTATCGGCCAGCATTTGCGTATTGGTCGAGCCGCAATCTTGGTTAATGTTAAAGCCGTCCGGCTCTACACCGACGGAAACAACCTCCGCTCCCAATTCCCACAGCGCGGTGGGCGCAACCTTATAGGCCGCGCCATTGGCGCAATCGACAACCAGTTTAATGCCCTCCAGCGTCATCTCGCGCGGGAAGGTGCGCTTGGCAAATTCAATATAGCGCGCTTGGCTGTCATCAATCCGCTTGGCGCGTCCCAGCTCGGCAGATGGCACTAATTCGCCGGCCGGCGCGTCCATTAATTGTTCAATCTCATATTCGATATTATCCGACAGCTTAAAACCGTCAGGGCCGAACAGCTTAATGCCGTTATCCTCAAAGGCATTATGCGAGGCGGAAATCATCACGCCAATATCGGCGCGCAAAGAGCGCGTGAGAAACGCCACGGCGGGGGTCGGAATCGGCCCGAATAAAAACACATCCATGCCCATAGAGGTGAAACCGGCAACCAGCGCAGGCTCAATCATATAACCGGACAGCCGCGTATCCTTGCCGATAACGACACGATGGCGATGCTCGCCGCGGCGAAAATAGCGCCCCGCCGCCATGCCCAAGCGCAAAGCGGTGTCGGCTGTCATTTTCTCGCCATTGACGCGGCCACGAATACCGTCAGTTCCGAAATATTTCCTAATCATGCCCTTATCTCGCAAAAATCGGCGGCACAGGGCAAATCACAAGCTGTTGCAATTTATTACTTTTTAGCGATATGTGCCCGTTGCATCACGCAATTGAATGGCATGCGACAACTGCTTGGCATCATGGGTGCGGATAAAATCAACGCCTTGCGCCAGAGCCAACATTTCCGCCGCCAGCGATATGGGCCCGCTTTCCTCAATGCTGACACCCGATAGCGCGCGCAAAAAACTCTTGCGCGACACACAGACCAGCACCGGCAGGCCAAACTCTGCCTTTAAGCGGTCGAGTCCGGCCAGCACAGCCAAAGATGTGTCGGGCTTATTGCCGAGGAAAAAACCCATGCCGGGGTCGAGGGTTATTTTGTCCTGCGCCACACCGGCTTTCACCAGGGCCTCCAAACGCGCGCCAAAAAAACGATATATATGCGCCCAAATATCACCCTCAGGCGCATCTTGGCGGGTCGCAATGCCTTTCGATTGAATGGCGTGCATCATCACCAGCCTGCCCTCATAAT
>FZLQ01000138.1 GCA_900197605.1 Phyllobacteriaceae bacterium Water-Bin73 | reverse complement strand
ACGAAAACCAAGTGTCGAGCCCATCTTCATCGCGCGTCAGGGCAACGCCCTCGCCTGCTTGGGCTTGCGCGGCGGCTTCGCTTTCAGCCACGTAAACCTTGCCGTCTTCATCATACCAAGCGGGGATTTGATGCCCCCACCAAAGCTGGCGCGAAATGCACCAGGGCTGGATATTATTCATCCACTCGAAATAAGTTTTGTCCCAATTCGGCGGCACGAATTTAGTGTCGCCTTTTTTGACAGCTTCAATGGCAGGCTTGGCCATTGCCTCGGCATCGACATACCATTGGTCGGTCAGCCACGGCTCAATCACCTGATTGGAGCGGTCGCCATAGGGCACCATATGCGTGTCCGGCTCAATTTTATTGACCAGCCCCATTTCCTCTAGGGTCGCGACGACTTTTTTACGCGCCTCATAGCGGTCAAGCCCGTGCCAATCGTCTTTGCTGTCCATCTCGGCAAAGGCGTCGTCAGACAGGTCAATGGCGGCGTGTTGGTCGAGCATATTAATGGCGGCCAGCCCGCAACGTTTGCCGACTTCAAAGTCGTTAAAATCATGCGCCGGAGTGATTTTCACCGCGCCCGACCCTTTTTCGGGGTCGGCATAGTCATCCGCCACAATCGGGATAAGTCGCCCGACAATCGGCAGCACAACATTTTTCCCGATAAGGTTTTTATAGCGTTCATCGTCGGGGTGAACCGCCACGCCGGTATCGCCCAGCATAGTTTCAGGCCGTGTGGTGGCGACCGTAATATGCCCGCTTCCGTCTTCCAGCGGATAATTAAAGTGCCACATATGGCTATTGGTTTCGCGCTGCTCGACTTCCAAATCAGAGATGGCCGTCAACAGACCGGGGTCCCAATTCACCAGACGCTTATCTTTGTAAATCAGCTTCTGCTCATAAAGCGTGACGAAAACCTTCAGCACGGCTTTCGACAGACCGTCATCCATGGTGAAGCGTTCGCGGCTCCAATCGCAAGACGCGCCGAGGCGGCGCAACTGACGGGTAATCGTCGAACCGCTTTCTTCTTTCCATTGCCACACACGCTCGAGGAATTTTTCGCGCCCCATTTCGCGGCGACTTTCATTGCCCTGCTCGGCCAGTTGCCGTTCGACAACCATTTGGGTGGCGATGCCCGCATGGTCCGTGCCGGGCTGCCACAACACATCGCGGCCACGCATGCGTTCAAAGCGGCACAAAATATCTTGCAGCGTATTGTTCAGCGCATGGCCCATATGCAAGCTGCCCGTCACATTGGGCGGCGGAATAACGATGGTATAAGGCTTGGCCTCAGGGTCTTGGGCGAGCACGCGACCGGCTTTGAAGCAGCCCTCATTTTCCCACGCCTCATAGAGGCGGGTTTCAATCGCGGTCGGGTCAAAAGTTTTATCGAGTTTGTTATTATCAGTCATAATTAATCACGTGCGGTTACCTGCTCGTGAGTTACACCAAGCCGTTGCTTACATCAAGTCATCGACTGTTTTACGGCGCGTCTTCAATCGCCATTTCGGGAGGGGTATCTTCTTTTGTGTCGGTTGCGGACGCGGTTGACGATACACCCACCTCGACAAGGCTGCGTATTTCTTCGCGCATCAGGCGTTCAACCAAGGGCGGCAAATTGCGGTCGAGCCAGTCTCGCAAAAGCGGGTCCAGCCGTTCAAGCACCAGCGCCTCGAGTAAAGTGGGCGGCTTTTCTT
>FZLQ01000049.1 GCA_900197605.1 Phyllobacteriaceae bacterium Water-Bin73 | reverse complement strand
TCTAGGGAAGCCGTGTGGCTGGGATGGGGGGAGAGGGACAAGGCGCGGGCCCGGCCCCGCCGCATCAAGCCGACCAACATGCCCATTGTAATGGCCGAGGCGAGCAGCGATGAACCGCCATAAGAGATGAAAGGCAACGTCATGCCCTTTGATGGAATAAGGTTGAGATTGACCGCCAGATTGATGATGGCCTGCAAACCGAAAAGGCAAATCAGACCGGCAGATGCAAGCTGCACCCAATGCTCGTTTTCGTCGCGCAACGCCCAAAGCGCGCGCCAGACCAAAAATCCGAAAGTCAGAATAATAAAGCCGCCCAAAAGAAGCCCGCCCTCTTCGGCTGCGACAGCAAATACATAATCGGCATGGGCATCGGGCAAGATGGATTTCACCTTGCCATCACCCGGGCCGACACCCGTCACGCCGCCGGAGCGAATGGCGTCCATCGCCTTATCAACCTGATAAGTGTCGCCGGTTGACGGGTCGAGAAAACGCTCAATGCGGCTGCGGAAATATGGATAGGCGCTATAAACATAAGCCCCCGCCGTGAGGCCGATACCGGTCATGGCGGCGATGAGTTTCATCGAGCCACCGGCCAGATAGAACAAGCACATCCAGACCAGCGCCAGCAAAATGGTTTGTCCGAAATCGGGCTGAAGCGCCAGCAAGAAGCAGCAGCCCAATAATAGGCCGAGCGCCAGATAAATATCATAGGCCTTAAAGCGGGCGCGTTGACGCGCCATCAGCCAAGCCACCACAACCACAAAGGCGGGTTTCAATATCTCAGAGGGCTGAATGGAGACGCCGAAAACATGCAGCCAGCGGCTCGCGCCCTTCACCGTCACACCGGCGAATAGTGTCAACAGCACACCGCCAATCGCGCCGACCAGCATCAGCACGGCGAGGCGGCGTATCCATATGGCGTCGAGCATGGAGACCACGAGAAAGACAATGGCGGCGAGCGCCAAAAACACCAATTGCTTATTGGCGAAGTAATAGGTCGATTTACCGATATGCTGGGCCACGGCAGGGCTGGCTGCCAGTGCCGCGAAAAAGCCCAAGCCCAATAATATCAGCACGCCAATGACCATTTGGCGGTCAACCGTCCACCACCATTGGGCAATCGGATTGCGGCTGGTGCGCGATAATATGCTCATTGCGCGCCCTCCGCCTTGCCACTGAGCTCATGCTCAGCACTAATCCAGTCAGCGACCGCAGCGCAAAAAGCATCGCCGCGCGCTTCGAAATCCGAATATTGGTCAAATGAGGCACAAGCCGGTGACAACAGCACAATTGATGTGTCGAAATGGTCGGACTTGGCCTGAAAAGCGGCATCGGCCACCGCCCTATCGAGCGTGCCGCAAAGCGTCGTCGGCAAGCGGTCGGCCAAGTTTTCGGCAAACAGATTGGCCGCTTCGCCAATCAGATAAGCGCCGCGAATATTGCCGAAATAGGGGGACAACATATCCAGCCCCAAATGGCCTGCGGCATCGGTTTTGGCGCGGCCACCGGCAATCCAGTAAATATTATTATAGGCAGCCAATGCGTGACGGGTCGCCTCCATATTGGTGGCTTTGGAGTCATTGACGAAAGTGACCGCCGCATGTTCGGCAATCACTTGAAGGCGATGCGCCATGCCGCCAAAACTTCTAAACGCATCGATAATGCGCGCTGCGGGCACTCCCAAAACCTGACCGACAGCAAATGCCGCCGCCGCGTTTTGAGCATTATGCGCGCCGGGCAGCGCCGCACAATCGGCCAGTGACATAATGTCTTTTTTCGGCTGAGTGATTTCAATCGCATTGGCCAAATAAATCATATCGGCATTTTGCGCGCCAATGGTGATGAGCGGTGACGTCTGTTTCGACAGCTTGTCAGCCAGCGCGCGACCATAATCATCATCAATACCGATGATACGCGCTTTTTGCGCTTTGCCATCAGCAAATAAATTGGCTTTGGCCGCAGCATAACCCGCCATATCGCCATGCCGCTCAAGATGGTCAGGCGTGAGGTTAAGCCAGACACCAATATCGACCGCAAAGCGTCGGTTCAGGTCAAGCTGATAAGATGACAGTTCCAGAACATAAGTCGCACCCGCTTCGAGCGGCAGATCCAAAACCGGCGTGCCGATATTGCCGCCCTGATGCGTTTTGTGACCGGCGCATAACAGCATATGCGACACCAATGCCGTGGTGGTTGATTTGCCATTCGTGCCGGTAATGCCGATAAGCGTTACGCTGTCGCGCAAACTGCCATGCGCCAGCGCATCGGCAAATAAATCCATATCGCCGAGAATTTCAGCTCCCGCCGCTTGCGCCGCGAGAATAAGCTGATGCGGTGCCGGATGGGTGAGCGGCACGCCGGGACTGACAATCAGCCTTTCGGCAGCGCCGAAATCTTGCGTCAAATCTCTGATGTCCGCGCCCAAATCAGCCGCCGCCTGACGCGGGGCTTCGGCATCATCCCAAGCGACAACCGGATTGCCCGCAGCCTTCAGCGCCGCCACCGCAGCCAAGCCGGAACGGCCCAACCCGAAAATGGCGGTCTCACCTGAATATGTCGGAAGTGCCATCATCGACTACCTCAGCTTCAACGTGGCGAGGCCGACCAGCGCCAGCACAACGGAAATAATCCAGAACCGAATAACAATCGTGCTCTCAGCCCAACCGCGCTGCTCGAAATGATGATGCAGCGGGGCCATCGCAAATACCCGTTTACCGGTAAGTTTGAAGGAAGCGACTTGCACAATCACCGACACGGCTTCCAGCACAAACAGCCCGCCAATAATGGCCAGCACCAATTCATGTTTGGTGATGATGGCAATCGTGCCGAGCGCAGCGCCGAGAGCCAGCGACCCGGTATCGCCCATAAACACCGCCGCCGGTGGCGCGTTATACCAAAGGAAACCGAGGCCCGAGCCGATAAGCGCGGCACAGAAAACCGCCAACTCACCCGTGCCGGGCACATAATGCACTTGCAGATAATTGGCGAAAATCGCATTGCCGACGAGATAGGCGATAAAGCCGAAACTGGCGGCGGCAATCATGGTCGGCACAATCGCCAGACCGTCCAGACCATCAGTCAGATTGACTGAATTGGACGCACCGACAATCACGATTAATCCGGCAATCAGATAAAGCGGCAGGCCGAAGGGCAACAGCACATCTTTCAAAAACGGAACGGCATAGCTGGTGGCCAATTCGCTTGGCAGATTGGCGCTGATGAAAATCACCGCGACAATAGCAATCACCGCTTCCAAAACCAGCTTGATGCGCCCCGGCACACCATCGCTGGAATTGCCGCGCAGCTTCAAATAATCATCGGCAAAACCGATAAGCCCGAAACCGACCGTGGTCAGCAGCGCAATCCATAAGAATATATTCTGTAAATTGCCCCATAATAAGGTCGCGCCGATAGACGCTATAAGAATGAGCAAACCGCCCATTGTCGGCGTGCCGACTTTGGTCGTCAGATGCGATTGCGGGCCATCGGCGCGAATGGGCTGGCCGCGCACTTGGCGCGCGCGCAGCGTATTAATCATCCACGGAGCCAGCACAAAGCTGATAAGCAGCGCCGTCATGGTCGCCCCACCGGCGCGGAAGGTAATGTAATTGAACAGATTGCCGCCCGGCAAATCGCCTAAAACTTGTGTCAGATAATAAAACACTACAGCGCCCCTTTTTGTTGTTGGGTTTCACTCAACATGTCGATAAGGCCATCGACCACCAAGCCCATGCGGCTGGCGTTAGAGCCTTTCACCATCACCACATCATCGCCATGCAGCTCACGGCGCAAAATCGACAATGCGTCGCGGTGATTATCGGCGTGCATGCCCAGCCGCCCGGCCGGCAAAGCGTCATGCAGATTTTGCATTAACGCGCCGCAAGTAATCACCAAATCAATATCCGCCGCATCGACTTTCGCGGCCAAGTCGCCATGTAAGTGCGCGGCACCCTCGCCAAGCTCCGCCATATCGCCCAGAACGGCAATGCGGCGCCCCTGCCCTTTGCGCGGCGACAGGCCCAATGTGTCAAGCGCCGCCGCCATAGAGGTCGGATTGGCGTTATAGCTTTCATCAATCAGCGTCACTGACACCTCATCACCACCCAATCGATAGCGCGCGCCGCGTCCGTCCAGCCCGTCTTGATCGGCCAAAGATAATGCCGCCAGCGCCAAATCAGCACCGGCAAGATGAACCGCCGTTAAAACAGCCAGACTATTGGCAACCTGATGAATACCGGGCGCACCGATTTTATAGGTCACCGCCTGCGCGCAAATATTGGCGGTCACGCAACTACACGCCTCGTGCAACTTGGCGCGCTCAACATGACTGTCGGCATCGGCACGTCCCTCGACTGAGAAGCTCAGCATATTGACCTGATGGGTTTTGGCCGTCGCCGCGAGCAGGTCGAAATAGTCATTATCAAAGGGCAATATCGCCGTGCCGCCTTTTTCAATACCGGTCAAAATCTCCGCCTTCGCCGCCGCCAAATCGGCCATCGAGTCGAAGTTTTCAATATGCGCCGCAGCAATCGTGGTGATGATGGCGCAATGCGGGCGCACCATATCGACCAGCGCTTTTATCTCTCCGGCATGGTTCATGCCCAATTCAAACACACCAAATTCAGCATCCGCAGGCAGACGCGCCAGCGTCAGCGGCACACCAATATGATTGTTGAAACTGCGCTCGGCGGCATGCACGCTTCCCGATTTCATCAGCGCGGCGGCCAGACTGGCCTTTGTGCCGGTTTTGCCGACACTGCCGGTAATCGCAATAATATGCGCCTGACTGCGCTGACGCGCGGCGCGCGCCAAAGCCTCTAACGCGGCCAGCACATTATCGACCCGCAACAGCACCGCCGCCTCAGCAATATCATCGGCGTTAAAATCTGCGCCGACCAGAGCCGCCACTGCGCCCTCGTCAAAAGCCTGCGCGACATAATCATGGCCATGCGCGCGCTCACCCGGCAGAGCAATGAAAATATCGCCTGCTTTTAATTCGCGCGTATCAATGGCCAGACCTTGCGCCTGCCAATCGCTATGCGGTGTCGCAATCAGATGCGCAGCAAGGGCGGCAATCACGTCGCTGCCATGCCAGAGAACATCACTCATGCTGCCCTCCTTTCACTGCCAGAACAGATTGCGCCTTTGTGACGTCGTCAAACGGCAAAATTATGTCACCGACAATCTGCCCGCTTTCATGGCCTTTACCGGCCAGTAACACCAAATCATCGGCGCGCGCTTCGGCAATAATGGCTTCTATCGCCGCGCCACGATCTGCGATTTCTTGTGCTTGCGGACAAGCTGTCATAATGGCGGCGCGAATAGTGGCGGCGTCTTCATGACGCGGATTATCATCAGTCACGACAACCCTATCGGCATGCGCCTCAGCCGCCGCGCCCATTTCGGGTCGCTTACCGACATCGCGATCGCCGCCGCACCCAAACATCACCAGCAAACGCCCGCTCTCAGGCAAGTGACGGCGCAATGCGGTGAGCGCGTTTTCCAACGCATCGGGTGTGTGGGCGTAATCGACAAACACCGCCGCGCCTTGCGCGCTGCGACCGGCCAATTGCATGCGCCCCCGTGGCGCTTCAAGCGTTTGGCACGCGCTCAGCAAAGTCTCATTATCCAGACCCATCGCTTTGGTCATGCCAAGCGCGAGGGTGAGGTTTTCAATTTGGAAGTCACCGATAAGCGGCAAAGCTATATTATGAGATTGCCCATCAAGCGTCATGGTGACGTCAAGACCTGTGGCGCGGCGTCCGATAATCTCAATATGCACAATATTACCGACGCGCCCGACCGGAATGCATTGGCGACCGGCAGCCGTGCAGGCCGCAGCCATATCGACACCGGCCTGATGGCTCATCATGATAATGCCGACCCCATCTTCGCGCAGAACATGGGTGAATAGACGCTGCTTGGCGGCGGCATAATCTTCGGCGCTGGCATGATAATCGAGATGGTCGCGCGATAAATTGGTGAAGCCCGCAACCGACACATTAACCCCGTCAAGGCGGTGCTGGGCCAGCCCGTGACTGGAGGCCTCCATCGCCACATGCGTGACCTGATGTGCCACCAAATCGCGCAAGGCCGCATGCAGGCGCACCGGCTCGGGCGTGGTGTGGTCGAGCACGGCATCAAACCCACCGGCTTCGCCAGCGCCTTTTTCCGGGCTCGACATTTCGACGCCGAGCGTGCCGATGGCGGCGGCGTTAAACTTTCCGGCGACACATAATTGGCGCAAAAAAGCCGCCGTAGATGTTTTGCCATTCGTGCCGGTAATGGCTGCAATATGGGGGGGCTGCACCTCAAAAAAACGCGCCGCCATAAGCGCCAAATCACGGCGCGGATTATCGCTGGTGACAACCGGCACACCGGCAACCAAAGGCGCGTCAGTGAGAATGGCCGCCGCCCCATTATCAATCGCTTGGCCCACATAGGCTTTGCCATCGGCTTGCGTGCCGGCCAAAGCCGCGAATAAATAGCCGGGCTGCACTTGGCGACTATCGGCGCTCAAGCCGCAAATATCGACCGATGCCATTGTCGCATCAGCCAGTTCCATATGGGTCAATTCATCGAGACGCATCGGCCAATGCCCCCATTAAATCTTGTGCCGGTGTCGGCAAAGCAAGTGCCGCTTGCTCATCGGGATTTTCAAAATGCGGCAGCACACCCAATAGCGGCGCAATGCGGCGGACAATCTCAGCCGCCGCCGGCGCGGCATTCCAACCGGCCAAATTATACCCATATGTGTCAGCCGTTGCCTGTGGCTCGTCGAGCATCACCAGCATGGCATAGCGCGGCGCATGAGCCGGAAACGCGCCCAGAAAAGAAGTCACCAAAGCGTCGGTATTGTAGCCACCGGCTTGCGGCTTTTCCGCAGAGCCGGTTTTGCCCAAGACTTGATAACCCGGCACATTGGCCTGACGACCCGTGCCGCTGGCCACCACAGCGCGCATCATGGCGCGCAATTCGGCGCTGGTTTTGGCCGAGATAACCCGCTCGCCAACCGGCAAACCGACTTTACGCAAGCTTGGCTGATATAAAATGCCGCCATTGACCATCGCCGCACCGGCCATCACCGCATGCAGCGGCGTAACCGAAATGCCGTGGCCGTAAGAAGATGTGGCGCGCTCAATATCCGTCCAGCGTGTCGGCGTGAGCGGCGCTGTGCGCTCGGGCAATTCCATATCCAAAGCATCGGTAAAGCCCAGACGTTGCAGAAAATCATAATGAACTTCTTCCGGTACACGCAGCGCCAGCTTGGCCGAGCCGATATTGGAGGAATGAACGATAATCTCTTCAATGCTGAGCAGCCGCGCCTCGCCATGCGGGTCGTCAATTTTATACCGCCCGATTTCCAGCGGCTCGGTGGTGTCGAAAGTTTCATGCGGGGCGACCATGCCGCTATCCAAAGCCATGGCGGCGGTGAAAACCTTGAAGATGGAACCAAGCTCATAAACGCCCAAAGTCATGCGATTAAAATGGGCGCCCGCGCCGTTTCGCATTGGCGCATTGGCATCAAAATCGGGCAGCGAGACCAAAGACAGAATTTCACCGTTGTGGGCATCGACAATCAGCGCGCCTCCGGCTTTGGCCGAAAATTGCGCCATGCTGTCGCGCAACACATCGCGCACCGCATGCTGCACGCGAATATCAAGACTGGTTTTGAAAATCGGCGCGACATCGGCCTCTTCTTGCAAATGATCGAGATAAAGCTCCAGCCCCGACAGGCCGCGCAAATCTGAACTGGCGAAACCGACCGTATGCGCAGTCACTTCACCCGCCGGATACACCCGACTGGTGGCCTGGCGTAGCTTCAAAGCCGGATTACCGAAAGCCAGCACATCTTGTTTTTGTGCCGGTGTCAGCCCCGACATGAGGGTCACATAACGCGCCTTGCCTGATAAAAGCCGCGCCGCGCGCGCTTCGTTGAGACGCGGCAAGACAGTTTTTAGATGCGCCGCCATCGCGCCGCCATCATCAATCTCGGCGGCATCAGCCCCCAAAGTGACAGTGGTGATTTGCGTCGCCAAGACGACATTATTGCGGTCGGTAATTATCGGACGCGCGGTATTTTGCTTATGCGCCGCATTGGCGCGTTGGGTCGGCGCGGCATCGAGCACCGTCAATTGCACCAATCGCCCGCCAAGAACAGAGAAGACGATGAAGAAGCAAATCACAGCCAAACGCAGGCGCGAGCGAGTTGTCTCAACCGCATGTTGCGCCAAATCACCGGCGCGGCGACCAAGCCGCCCGCCCAGCACCATTGCCCAATCATGGCCGACCGGCACGAGAGGAAGTTTACCGCGGCTCATCGGCACCCCCTCGCGGCACCATCAACACCGGAATGGTGAGGGTGCGGGCATCGCGCAAATCAAGCACTTGCGAGGCGCGCAAATAATCCAGCGCCAAATATTGCCGCGCCAAAATTTGCAACCGGCGCGGGTCATTGAGACTTGCCCATTCAGCCTCCAATGTGCGGTGGCGGTCTTGCTCAACCGCCACAATGCGTTGCATGTCGCGCAGCGCTTTGGCCTCGGCCTCAGCCGAATAGCGAATGTGATACAGCGCGGCGAGCAGAACCACGACAATGAAAGCCAGCGCGATATTCAGATATTTGACCATCACATCGCCCCCATATTGGGCGCGCCAAGCGAGGTCGGCGCGCGTTTGGGCAGCAAATCGGTCTCGGCGGCAAAGGCGAAGGCCTCGGTGCGTATCGCCACCCGCAAACGCGCCGAGCGGGCGCGCGGATTGGCTTCGGTTTCAGCAGCGCCGGCCTTCACGGAACGTTTGACGCCATCATTAAAACTGGGCGCAGCCATATCGACATCGGGCAAATGACGTGACGGACGACCGGCGCGACCTGTGCGCGGGCTGAGAAATTGCTTCACCATGCGATCTTCCAATGAGTGAAACGTCACGACGGCCAGACGACCGCCCGGCTTCAACACCTGTTCAGCCGCTTGCAAGCCGCGCATCAACTCGCCTAATTCATCATTCAAATAAATCCGCAAAGCCTGAAAAGTGCGCGTCGCCGGATGTGCTTTGCCAAAACGTGGCCGCCCCAAAACCGAACACACCACATCGACCAAATCGCCGGTGCGTTGCAGGGGTTGCGTGTCACGGCGCGCCATAATCGCTTTGACAATGGCGCGGGCACGACGCTCCTCACCATAAACCGCGATAACATCGCTCAGTAATTCGGGCGCGGCCTCATTCAGCAAATCAGCCGCGCTGACGCCGTCTTGGCTCATGCGCATATCGAGCGGCCCGTCGCGCATGAAAGAAAAACCGCGCTCGGCTTCATCAAGCTGCATGGAGGACACGCCCAAATCCAGCGTCACGCCATCAACCGGCGTGTCGAGCAAGCTTTGCATATCTCCAAAGCAACCGGCGCGATATGAAAACCGGTCGCCATAGTCAGCGCGCAGCCTATCGGCATGGGTTTGGGTGTTCGGGTCACGGTCAATGGCGATAAGGGCGCAATCGGCGGCTTCAAGCAGGGCGCGGGAATAGCCACCGGCCCCGAAAGTGCCATCGACCATCACCTCACCGGCCTGCGGACGTAGAGCCTCGACTACCTCATTCAAAAGAACCGGAATATGCGGAGCCGAAGTCGGGGGCACGCTTTGTTGCTGCCTTTTTACGTCGCCCCCACCTGTCATTGCTGTGACCCGTCAGTGCCGCCCGGTGGGGCATGAGAAAGCGATCGCAAAAGACCGCGTTGTTCCAACGCCATCGCCCGCGATTTCGCTCGGAAATCGGCAAAACTTTGTGGATTCCAAATTTGGAACTTGCCGCCCAAACCGACAAAACTCAGCTCTTTTTCGATGCGCGCATGCTCCAAAAGCGCGGCCGGAAGGGAAACACGGCCATCGGCATCGAAATTAAGGTGGTAGCTATCGGCGAAAAGCGAGGCGGCCAGCGCATCACGCTCTTCAGTGTATAAATCAAGGCGTTCAACCATTTTGCCGATATCATTCATCAGCGCATGGCCACCGCCTTCAATGGCGCTTTCAGTAAAGGAAGGATATACGAAAATACCTTGCGGAGAGCCGCCTTGGCCGTTCTGCGCCGAGATGGCGGAACGGAAGACAGACGGAACCGAGACGCGCCCCTTGGCGTCTATTTTGCCCGTAATCGTTGACATGAACATGGTCATGCCTGCTTCCCTCCTTAAAATGGCGCCAACAAACGCGTTTTGTGGGCGCACCCAGCTGAAAATCACATGGTTCAGAGTGGGATACTTTGGGATAGCATGGGACTATATGGGTGTCAACGGGAATATACCCCTAATACAAGGTGGTTTCCGGCAAGAAACGGGCAGTTGTTGCGCGCACGCAGTGGTTTTAGGAAAGACAGTCAGAGGATCTATAAGCCGGGTTTTGTGCACATCAAAAGATGGCGGTGATCATTCATCTGGGATGCCCGTTGCCGAACACCTCATGCAACCTACCCGGACGACGACCCGAAAACAGGGCCATGTGCCGTCTCTATTTGGTCTTGCTCCCGGCGGGGTTTACCCTGCCACTGCCGTTACCGGCAGCGCGGTGCGCTCTTACCGCACCCTTTCACCCTTACCCCATAAAGAGGCGGTTTGCTTTCTGTGGCACTTTCCCTGAAGTCGCCTCCGCCGGACGTTATCCGGCGCCGTGTTTTCGTGGAGCCCGGACTTTCCTCCCCTGCAAAGCAGGAGCAATCACCCGACCCTCTGACCGAAAACCGGAATACGCCGATGAGGCAACCGCGTCAAGATTTTAGCGCGGCCCGACAATAAGCATATATGAGGCTTTGTGTTTGCGCGTCGGCGACACCATCGACTTTAGCGGGGCGGAAATGGCGTTGAAAGGTGGTGATGACGGCTTTGGTTTGCGGGCCGAAAACGCCGTCCGTCGCGACCTCATAGCCAAAAGCGGCCAGCGCTTTTTGTAACGGCGTGACCGCTTTGCCTAAACTGCCCTCAGCCAGTGGCGGCACATCTTCTGTGGCTACACTCTCCAGCCATATACCGAAACCGGCCTGATGCAGCGCCGCCCAATCAAACGCCTCGCCCGGGTCGATTTTGCGGCCCGGCGCAATATCGCTATGGCCGAGAATATTGCGCGGGTCGAGACCGTGTCGCCCCACAATGTCTTTCAGCAGCGCCATCAACGCCTCCATTTGCGCCTCGGGGAAAGCCGCCACCGCGCCGCCAACATGCCCGTCATAATCCAGCTCAATGCCGATAGAGGCAGAATTCATATCCGTCTGACCCCGCCAATAAGATACACCCGCATGCCAAGCGCGGTCGGCTTCATCAACCAGTTGGAAAGACTGCCCGTCGCGGCGAATGAGATAATGCGCCGAGACTTTGGCTTGCGGGTCGCACAGCCGTGCCAATGCGGCATCGCAATCGCTCATATCGGTATAGTGCAAAATAATATGGCTGATGGCATTTGGCTGACCGACGGACGCGCGCGCATCGAAATTGGGCGACAGGATTTGAATAATCGAGTTCACAATACCGCCCCCGCTTTTCGAACCTCCGGTTTTCTGAGGCCGATAATCAGCACGCCCAAAAGCGTGAAGCCGCCGCCAAGCCAAAAGCGCAGGCTTAAATCATCGCCCCAAAACATCACCCCGAAGACAATGCCGAAAATCGGCGCCATCAGCGTCAGCGGCGCGGTGACGGAAACATCATAACGTTGCAGCAAATAATACATGCCCGCATGGCCAATAAGGCTGGCGCCAATGGCGGTATAAATCACCCCACCCCAGCCCATCCAACTGGCATTTTGCAAGACGCTGACATGGTCGCTTTCAAACACCAGCGAAGCGGCCATAAGCGGCGGCCAAGCCAGCATGGCTATCCAGCCCTGCATTTGATAAACGCCGGTATCAGTGATTTGTTTCATCACAATCATACCGGCCGAGCCGATAAACGCCGCGCCAATGACCATCAACAGGCCGAGCCGTTCGTCGATAATCGCCGGATCGAGGCCGATAATCATCACCCCGCCAAAGGCCATTGTGATGCCCGCCCAGCGTCGCCAGCCGACTTGCTCGCTCAAGAAAATAATCGACATCATCGTGCTTATCGGCACGGAAAGCTGCACCGCCACCGCCACGACCGAGACATTATTGGCCAGCCCCAGCCCGCCATAAAACAAGGTGAAATGCACCGACCCCATCGCAATGGAGATGAAAATAATTTGCGGCATTTTGCCGGGTACGATTTTTAAGAATGGAAATAGCAGCAGCGATAAAAGTATGTAGCGCAATGCCGTGAAAAGCATAGGCGGCAGCTCACTAACCCCCGCCTTACCCGCGACAAAAGTGAAGCCCCAAACCACACATACAATAAGCATAAGAAAAAGATGTCGCGGTGCCATGAATCCGATGTAGCATGGCGACCGCTAAAGCCCTAATGAAAAGAGAGACTTATGGCTGCCCTTTTGTTTGATTTGGACGGCACGCTGGCCGATACCAAGCCCGATCTTCACGCCGCAATGAATTTTGTGCTGCGTCAAAACGGCCTCGATGAAGTGCCCGATGAAGCCATCACCAATATGATTGGCGGCGGCGCGCGCATGATTTTGCAACGCGGGTTGGAAGCCAATGAGACGAGATGGGACGATGCCAAGCTGGATGCGGCAACCGAAGAATTCGTGCTTTGGTATGACCAAAATATTGACGGCCATACCAAAATTTATCCGAATTTACTGCCGATATTGGACGCTGCCAAAGCCGCCCAAATTCCAATGGCGGTGGTCACCAATAAGCGCGAAAGCCTGTCGGCCAAGCTGCTTTATCGGCTGGGGCTGCAAGGTTATTTCGATGCGCTGGTCGGCGGCGACACATTGCCGAAACGAAAGCCCGACCCTGACACGATTGAACTGGCGCTGGCGCGGCTGGGCTGCGCGCCGCAAGACGCCATTATGGTCGGCGATAGCGAAGCCGATAGCGACGGAGCGCGGGCTGCCAATGTGGCCTGCATTTGCGTGAGCTTTGGCTATCGCCGCGTCAGCTTGGAAGAATTAAAAGCCGATGCCATTGTTGATGATTATGCGGAATTTGCCGCCGCAGCCAAAGCCATTAAGCCCGGCTTATTTGACGCGCTCTCGCTAGAATAACAGGCGGATAGAGACGCCGCCACCATGCGTTTCTTCATCATCGGCAATGCGGGCCCGGTAATTAAATTCAAAAGCGAAATAGTCATTATGCGCGGCAAAGCCGAGGCCGACATCAAGCGCGTCTTCCGGCTCAATATGCGATTCCAGTCGGAAGGTTTCGCCCGGCGTGCCGACGAAATTGGCCGTCGCGCTATAGGGTGTAAAGTCATCAGATGTGCGCCAGCCGAGATAGTAATTCGGCTCGAAAATAATGCCGACGCCATCGCCCCCCTCACCGGCGCGATAGCCCCCGCGC
>FZLQ01000074.1 GCA_900197605.1 Phyllobacteriaceae bacterium Water-Bin73 | reverse complement strand
GTGCGAAGCCATTGGCGCGCGCGCCATGACCGGTATCGGGGCCAATATCAACGCCATGCATGATGCGCGCTGCGGCAAGCTGGGCTATGGCGCAGAGATGAGCCGCGAGGACGCGCCTTTGGCCGAGGCTTTGGGCTTTATGGTGCGCGAACAATTAACCGGCCTTGCGCCACCGCAAGCTGCCGGCGGCGTGGTCGCGGCTTGGCGCGATTGGATAGATGAACGCGTCGGCGATAAAATGGTATCGCTGGAAGACGTGGTTGACGACCAACAGCAATTTGCCGCCCTGACGCGCGATATTCTGGTTGATTTGGGTCTGACCGAAGCCGCCGGTGAAAGCGACGAAGGCGACGGCGAAGAGGGCGACGGTCAAGACGGCGATGAAGGCCCGCAAGACGGCGAAGGCGGTCAAGCCGAAAGCCCTGACGGCATGTCGGCTGACGAGATGGAAGTCGGTGACGCCGCCATGGAAGAGGGCGACGAACAGACACTGCAAATGGAAGGCGATGAGGTCGAGGGCGAAAGCGATGGCGAGGAAGCCGGTGAAACGGCCCAGCCCTATGCGCCCGACGGCCCGCTCAATCCTGAAAAATCAGCCTATAATATTTACACCTCGCAATTTGATGAGATGATTGAAGCCGAGGAATTGTGCGACGCCGAAGAGCTTGAGCGTTTGCGCCAATATCTCGACCAGCAGCTTCAGCAAATGCAAGGTGTGGTGGCGCGCCTCGCCAATCGCTTGCAGCGGCGTTTACAAGCCAAGCAAAACCGCTCTTGGGAATTTGATTTGGAAGAGGGCTACCTCGATCCGGCGCGCCTGTCGCGCATCATTATGGACCCGATGCAGCCGCTTTCTTATAAAATGGAAAGCGACACGAAATTCCGCGACACGGTGGTGACGCTATTGCTCGATAATTCCGGCTCAATGCGCGGGCGACCGATTACGGTGGCGGCCATGTGCGCTGATATTCTGGCGCGCACACTGGAGCGGTGCAATGTGAAGACCGAGATTTTGGGCTTCACCACACGCGCTTGGAAAGGCGGTCAAGCCCGCGAGGTTTGGATGTCAAACGGCAAGCCCGCCCATCCCGGTCGGCTGAATGATTTGCGCCATATTATTTATAAAAGTGCCGATGCGCCGTGGCGGCGCGCGCGCAAAAATCTCGGCCTGATGATGCGCGAAGGGTTGTTGAAGGAAAACATTGATGGCGAGGCGCTGATTTGGGCGCATAACCGCCTGCTGGCGCGGCCTGAACAGCGGCGTATTCTGATGGTTATTTCTGATGGTGCGCCGGTTGATGATTCAACGCTGAGCGTCAATGCGGGCAATTATCTCGAAAAACATTTACGCAATGTCATTGAGGATATTGAAACTCAATCGCCGGTGGAGCTTATCGCCATTGGTATCGGCCATGATGTGACGCGCTATTATCGCCGCGCCGTGACCATTGTTGACGCCGAACAGCTTGGCGGCGCCATGACCGATAAGCTGGCTGAATTATTCGATGAAAATGACAGCCATGGCCGCGACGGCAAAGCGGCTAAAAAAGAAAAAGGCATGAATACCGGCGCGCTGAAAGCCGGTAGCAGCAAAGCCGCGCCAACGCGCGGCGGCGTGCGCACGGGAGCCAAGCCGGTGCGCGGCGCGTCCGAACAATAATCTCCGACGATTTTAGAAATTAGGCTTGCTTGGCAGCAATCTGCTTTTTCAGCTTCAATGCTTTTGACGATAATTGGGCGTCTTTGGCTTTGGTCAAAAACGCATCAATGCCGCCATTATGCTCAACCGAGCGCAGCGCATTGGCTGAAATACGGAATTTCAGCGCACGACCCAAAATTTCGCTAGGCAGGCTGACTTGTTGCAAATTGGGCAGAAAGCGGCGACGCGTTTTATTCATCGCATGGCTTACATTATTTCCGCTCATTACCGATTTTCCGGTCAGTTCGCATACACGTGACATGGGTCACTCTCCATATGATTTGCCCTGAGGCATTAAAAAGCGGGGCCAAATGCCCCGTCGCTGGGATTGATATAGAAAATGGCTGTGATGCCGTCAAGTTGTTTTGCCGCTTTCAGCGCCAAATTCGGCTTCATAACGCTTGGTTATTTTCATAATGCCACTGCCGGTTATCACCGGCCCATCTTTGCCGATAAGCCGACCCGTCACAAAACCGGTATTTTTCGTATGCCGCGTGCAGGCACCCTCGCATATCAAAAAATCACCCATTTGCCCGGGCGCGATAAAATCAAAATTAAAACTGACAGATGGGGTGAACACATGGCGTCCCATTGCATTGTGCAGAATAAAAGCCAGCCCGACATCCATTACCGACATCAGCATGCCGCCATGACAAATACCGGCCGGATTGCACATATGCGGCAATACCTCAAAACCCAATTGGCGCGCGCCGTCTTGCTCGCGCATATAGACCGGCCCGATATGCAACATGAAATGCGTATCAAGATGATCGAACATGCCGCCGAAATCGAGCGGCACCCAGCCTTTGGGAATTGCCATAATTTATGCCTTAACTCTTTATGCTTTGGTTTTTTTGCCTTTGCGGCCGGGGTCGATAAAGCCGAAGAGATGCGCCGCCACTTTGCGGATTTGAATTTCTTCCGAGCCTTCAGTGATGCGATAGCGGCGATGGTGCCGATAAATATGTTCAAACGGCATATGGCGCGAATAGCCAATGCCGCCATGCACTTGAATGGCGCGGTCAGCCGCCTCGCAAACCAGCCGATTGGCGCGGTAATTGCACATGGATACTTTGTCAGACAGATAAATCGCCACTTCGGGCTTCGACATTTCGTCCATTTGCGCGGCGGTTTTATAAACCAGATTGCGTATCATTTCACATTCCGTATGCAATTCGGTCAGCGGAAATTGTATCGCCTGATTGGTCGATAGCGGCTTGCCGAAAGGCGCGCGCTGTTTGGCATAAGCAACCGATTGGTCGATGCAATATTGCGCCGCGCCGACACCGCTGGCCGCTTGGCGAATACGGTTCTCATGCACAAAATGCTGGGCCAGCGCCAAGCCATTTTCCGGCTCCCCGAAAATCGCGCTATCGGGCACCCAAATATCGGTGAATGAAACACGCGGATGATCGGTCGGCATGTTGAAGGTCCACATATATTCTTCAATTTTAACGCCCGCATCATCAGCCGGCACAAGAAAACAAGTAATGCCTTTGGCCGCGCCATCATCGCCCGATGTGCGGGCAAATAACATGACATGGCTTGCCACATGCATGCCGGTCGTCCACATTTTTTCACCATTCAGCCGCCAGCCATCGACACCATCGCGCGTCTCGCGCACCCCTTTGGTCTCCATCCAAGTGGCGTCAGAGCCGTGCTCGGGTTCGGTCAGGCCAAAACAAATGCGATGCGTGCCTTTCAGCATGCCATTGATAAATTCATCGGCTTGGTCGGGTGTGCCGAAATCGCGAAACATCAGAACTTGCGGAAAATTGCCGACAATCGAGCTTTCATTTTGCAAATCATTATGCAGCCCCAGCCCTTTATGGGCCAAATGTTCGCGAATTACCGCCATCGCCAAATTGGAGCCATCGGCGCCACCAAACTCTTTTGGCAGCCCAAAGCGCAAATGTCCCGCCGCATCGGCGCGGCGGCGCATCTCGCGCAGCAAGTCTTCCCATTCAGGGCGCGGTAAGCCGTTATTATCCCAATCCGTGCGCGCATGTTCGCGCCGATGGTCGAAAAAGCGATTATTGTCGTCTTGCATTTGCAATGGCACGATTTCCTTCTCAATGAAATCGTCCAAAGCGGCCAAATAAATGCGGATATCATCCGGAATGGCAAAATCCATAAAAACGCCTCCCTGCGCCGTTAAGCACCGTTTTACTGGTGCTTATCATGGCGAAACGCCGGTTTAATGGCAAGACTTAAGCCACGCCGCGACGGCATTGGCAAATCAGCCGACCCACAACATATGGTCGTGAACAGATGCGGCACGGCTACTATGTAAGTGATTCGGACATGCTTCGTTCTCTAACTGTTCAGGATAAAACAGTCTTTTTGAGTCGCTGTCGCCCGATACGCCGAATCGATTCGCCTGCCCGAATCGACAAATCGTCGCGAAGCCAGAGTTTGGCTTGCCAAAACCGCCTTGCTTGGTCATGGTGAGGCCATGTCTTCTAAAGGGTCTTTGAGCGGTTTTTCGCCATTATTGCGGGTTGTATTAGGGCCAACCAATACCGGTAAAACCCATCTCGCAATGGAACGCCTATTGGCCCATCAAAGCGGCATGATTGGCCTGCCCTTGCGGCTGTTGGCGCGTGAGGTTTATGAGCGTTGCCTGAAAGGCGATTTTGGCCGCGTGCATAAGGCCGATATTGCGCTGATTACCGGTGAAGAGAAAATTCTGCCGCCGAAAGCGCGCTATTTCATTTGCACCACTGAGGCCATGCCGGTGAGCCGCGAGGTTGAATTTATCGCCATTGATGAGTGCCAGCTTGCGGCTGATGAAGAACGCGGCCATGTTTTTACCGACCGCATTTTGCATGCGCGCGGCACATCTGAGACCATATTGCTGGGCGCCGCCACAATGGCACCGATTTTGCGCCAGCTTTTGGGCACCAAAGATATTGAGACGCGGGCGCGGTTTTCGCGGCTGGGCTGGGGCGGTGCGCATAAGCTGTCGCGCTTGCCACGGCGCAGCGCCATCGCCGCTTTTTCGGCCGATAATGTTTATGCCATTGCCGAGATTATTCGCCAGCAACGCGGCGGCGCGGCGGTTGTGATGGGCGGGCTTTCGCCGCGCACCCGCAATGCCCAAGTTGAGATGTATCAATCCGGCGAGGTCGATTTTCTGGTCGCGACAGATGCCATTGGTATGGGGCTGAACATGGATGTTGACCATGTCGCCTTTGCCCAAACGCGCAAATTTGATGGCCGCCGCCATCGCGAATTAAGCCCCGCCGAACTGGCGCAAATTGCCGGTCGCGCCGGTCGTCATCATACAGATGGCAGTTTTGGCGTAACCGCTGATGTGGCGCAATTTGAAGACGCGCTGATTGAGCAAATCGAGACGCATGATTTCGACCCCGTCAAAGGCTTTTATTGGCGCAATCCCAATCTCGATTTTTCATCATTGGACGCCCTGCTGCTGAGCCTTGAAAAACCTGCGCCGCGCGCCGGTCTGGTGCGCGCGCCGGTGGCTGATGATGTGCAGGCGACAAAATTATTGAGCCGCGACCCGGCCACGCTCGACCGATTAGGTGATGAGATGCGGGTGCGGCTGTTATGGCAAGTCGCACAAATTCCGGATTTTCGTAAAACCACAATGGGTGAACACGCCGCTTTGGTGGGCGAGGTATTTGCCTTTTTATCCGATGGGGAAGGATTTATTCCGGAAAACTGGTTGGCCGATCAGATTGAACGCTGCGACCGGATTGAGGGCGATTTGGATACGCTGTCAACAAGACTGGCGCATATTCGCACTTGGACCTATATTGCCCAGCGCAATGATTGGATGGCCGATCCGGCGCTCTGGCAAGCCGAAAGCCGCAAGGTGGAAGAGCGTTTATCCGATGCATTGCACATGAAACTAATGGGTCAATTTGTTGACCGCAAAACCTCGGCACTGATGCGCCGGTTGGTTGGGAAAGAGGACATTGTGGCAGAAATAGAAGCCAATGGCGACATACTTATCGCCGGTGAATATATGGGACGCTTGAACGGCTTGCATGTCGAGCGCGACCCGCGCCTTAAAGCCGCCCCCGGTGGCACGGCGCGCGCGGCGGTTGAAAAAGCCGTCGGCGAAGCCTTGCGCCAACGCGCTCAAACAATTGCCATCGCCGCCGATAGCGCCTTCACCTTTACCGATCAGGGCGAGATTTTATGGGACAATGCCATTATCGGGCATATACAAATTGCCAATCGGCACAATCGCCAAGTCGAGCAAAATGACCCGGATAGCGACCGGCTGGCCTATTTGACACCGGAAGCGGTTTTGGCCGCCGATGAAACCCTGACCGGCGAGATACGCATGCAAGCACAAACCCGCCTGACCGATTGGGTGCGTTTGCAACTGAGCCAGCAATTGGAACCGCTAAAGAATTTGCAAAATGCCGAACTGAGCGGCTTGGCGCGCGGGCTGGCATTTCAACTTTTGGAACATAAAGGCTGTTTGCCGCGCCGCGATATTATGGATTTGCTCAGCAAGCTTGACCAAGACTTGCGCGGCACGCTGCGAAAATGCGGCGTGCGTTTCGGCTTTTATCATATTTTCATGCCGGCCCTGTTAAAGCCCGCACCGGCGCGGCTATTGGCTTTGCTGAGCCTGGTCGAGGATAATCTGCGCCGCGTGCAGCGCGACGAGAAACCCCGTTTGGTCGGGGAAAGTCTGGCGCAATTACCCGCTGCCGGTCTGACCTCGGCGCCGACCGGTCGCCTGCCCGGCTGGCTTTACCGCGCCGCCGGATTTTACACCGGCCGCGCCCGCCTTATTCGCTTCGATATGTTGGAGCGTCTGGCCGATATTATTCGCCCGCTATTGAGCGAAAACAAACAGGGCTTTGAAGCCAATGAAGCCATGATGTCGATTATGGGATGTAGCGGCGAAGAGCTGGCGGAGATTTTGACAGCACTTGGCTATCGCGCCCATGAAGTTGCAGCCCCGCCCGAGACCCAGACCCAGACCGAGACCCAGACAGAGCCCCTAGCCGAGCCCCCAGCGGAGAGAGCTGAAGAAACAGAAGAAGTGAAAGAAGTGGCCGCACCGGAGGCTGAAACATCGGAGGCTGAAACACCAGAAGCTGAAGCGCCTGAAACCGCCATGCGGGTTTTATGGCGTCCGGCACCACGCAGCCATAATGACCGAGCCAAAGGAGCGGCCAGTAGCAAAAACAATAATGGCAAAAACAATAAAGGCAAAAAGCGCGGCGCAGGTAAGAAATCAACCCAAGCGCGCCCTCAGAAAAACAATGCGCGCTATGCGGCCAACGGGCCGAAGAGCCATCAAAGAGCCGAGAAAAAGCCTGACCCGTTATCGCCTTTTGCCGTGCTGAAGCAATTGCAAGCCGGTCAAAACACGGCGCCAAATGACAATGCCAAAAAACGCGATGAGGCGTAAAGCCTGATGGCCGACGCCCCGCTTGCCATGCGTGTCGATAAATGGCTGTGGCATGCCCGGTTTTTCAAAACCCGCACTCTGGCCACCAAGCTGGCCGCCGCCGGTAATATCCGCATTAACGGCCAAAAGCAAAGCCGCGCCGCCGCCACCATTCGCGCGGGCGATGTGCTGACTTTTCCGCTCAATCAAAATGTGCGTGTTATTGAAGTGGTCGCGCTGAGCACGCGCCGCGGCCCGGCGGTTGAAGCGCAAGCCCTTTATATTGACCGCGACCCGCCCCAGCCGAGAAAACGCGCCGAAAAAATAACCCTCAGCCCGGCCTTTCGTGAAGCCGGTGCCGGTCGCCCGACCAAAAAACAGCGCCGCGATGAGGATAGCTTTACCGGCAAGGGCCGTGTCGGATAATCACCCGCCCGATAAGCCGCGCCCAAGCTGCGACCAAAACAATCATTGCAAGCTTTTCGCCAAGCGGTTAGACAGTCCCCCATGTTGGATAAAATGAAATCATTATTCACCGAGCCGGTCAGCGAAAAATCGCCGCCGCGCTCAGACGCATTGCATATTGCCGCCGCCGCCCTTTTGGTGCGCGCCGCGCAAATTGATGGCGTGATGGACGATAATGAAACCAAGCTTTTAACCCGTTTGGTCGGGCCCCATTTCGGCCTTGAGGCAGATGCCGCCGCATTGCTGATTGAAGAAGCCAAACAAGCCGCCAATGAAGCCAGCGATCTGTTTCAATTCACCCATCGCATCAACACCCATTTTGGTGAGACGCATAAGCTGATGCTGGTTGAATTGCTGTGGCAAATTGTGCTGGCCGATGGCGTGGTTGATGATTATGAAGCCAATTTATTGCGTCGCGTCGCCGGTCTTATTCACGTCACTGACCTTAAAGCCGGTCAGGCACGCAAAAAAGCCGAAGCGGCATTAGGAGAGTAATACGCGATGACTTATATCGTCACGGAAGATTGCATTAAGTGCAAATATACGGATTGCGTCGAAGTGTGTCCGGTTGACTGCTTCTATGAAGGCGAGAACATGCTGGTCATTCATCCCGATGAATGTATCGATTGCGGCGTGTGCGAACCCGAATGTCCGGCTGATGCGATTAAGGCGGATACCGAGGACGGGCTGGAGAAATGGTTAGAGGTCAACACCAAATTTGCCGATATCTGGCCCAATATCACCATGCGCAAAGACGCACCCGCCGATGCCGATGATTGGCTGCAAAAAGCCAATAAATTTGCCGACCATTTTTCGGAAAATCCGGGCGCGGGCGACTGATAGACCCGATATCTGCCAAGCATTTGGGAAAACACGGTTTTTGTGATATACTCGCATTACTTCTTTGATTTTTGTACAGTGTGCGGGGCTGCCCCCTTTTTCGGGGCGCGCCGCTGACAGGAGCCTTTAATGCCGACCAAGAAAAAGCCAGCGCCGAAAAAACCGGCGGCGCGTAAACCTGCGGCCAAAAAAGAACCCGCTAAACCGGCGGCTAAAACCGCAGC
>FZLQ01000047.1 GCA_900197605.1 Phyllobacteriaceae bacterium Water-Bin73 | reverse complement strand
CATTTCCTCGGCCATTTGGTCATATTCACCAAACTCATTGGGCAGACCGGCATTTGGATAGATACAGATATTGGTGTCGGCAATGCGCGCAATCTCTGCCACATAGGGGCGCATATCGGCTGCTCCCAAAGCGCAGTTGAGGCCGACCGCAAAGGGCTTGGTATGGCGTAGCGAATTCCAAAACGCCTCGGTGGTTTGACCCGACAAAGTGCGGCCCGATTTATCGGTAATCGTGCCGGAAATCATCAGCGGTAAAGAAAAGCCGATTTCATCAAACACATCTTGCACAGCGTGCAAAGCGGCTTTGGCATTGAGTGTGTCGAAAATCGTCTCGACCAGAATAATATCTGCGCCACCCTCAATCAGACCACGTGTGGCCTCGCTATAGGCTTCGCGCAATTGATCATAAGTAATGTTCCGCAAGCTTGGATCATTGACGTCGGGCGAGATTGAACAGGTGCGATTGGTCGGGCCAATGGCACCGGCGACATAGCGCGGACGCGACGGATCTTTCGCCTCCAACCCGTCGCAAGCCTGGCGCGCCAGTTTGGCCCCTTCAACGTTCAACTCATAAGCCAAGCCTTCCATGTCATAATCGGCTTGCGCGATGGTGGTGGCGGAAAACGTATTGGTTTCGACAATATCGCTGCCTGCTTCCAAAAATACAGTATGAATATCGCGAATAATATCGGGCTGGGTGAGCGATAACAGATCATTATTGCCCGCAACATCAGCGTGATAATTGGCGAAGCGATCGCCGCGATAAGCCGCCTCATCCAGCTTATAGCGCTGAATCATCGTGCCCATCGCGCCGTCGAGCATTAAAATACGCTTGGCGGTGAGTGTATCCAATTCGCTAATGCGTGTGTCGCGCGTCCAACTCATAAGTCTGTTTTCCTCAATTAGCAGCAGCGCCGAGCCTTAAAATCCGGCAAACGGCAAAGGTCAAATCGGCTTGGTTTAATGTGTAAAAATGCAAATGGCCGAAGCCTTCATCAATCAGTTTACGGCACTGGTCAATCGCCACTGATGCGGCAATCTGCTTGCGCGTATCGAGGTCTTCGTCCAGCCCCTCATAGGCATCAGCCAGCCATTGCGGCACGGCCGCGCCACACGCTTCCGCCATGCGTTTTGCCCCGGCAAAATTCGTCGTCGGCATAATGCCCGCAATCACCGGAATGGTGATGCCCGCCGCGGCCAACTTATCGCGAAAGCGCAAATGCGCTTGTGTGTCGAACACAAATTGGGTGATGGCACGCGTTGCGCCCGCATCAATTTTTGCCTTCAGCAAATCAATGTCAGCGTCCAGCGAAGCGCTTTCAGGGTGCTTTTCCGGATAAGCGCTGACGGTGATATCAAAGCCGCCGCGCTTGGCCAATGCCTCAACCAGTTCAACCGAACCGGAATAGCCGTCATCATGCGCTTTGAACGCGGCCATATCGGGCATGTCGCCGCGCAAGGCAACGACGTGGCGCACACCGGCGGCGGCGTAATCGTCAATCACGCTCTCCACTTCGGCTTTAGAGGCGGCAACGCAGGTCAGATGGGCTGCGGGTTTAAGCGTGGTCTCGTCAATCATGCGTTTAACGCAAGCATGAGTGCGGTCGCGGGTTGAGCCACCCGCGCCATAGGTCACCGACACAAAATCAGGGCTGAGCGGCGCAAGGCGGTCAATGGCTTGCCAAAGCTTCTCGCCCGCCGCCTCTGATTTGGGTGGGAAAAATTCAAAACTGATTCCGGTCATAACTCTGTGCTTCTTATTGTTTTGTTGGCCTGCCACATGGCGACGGTTAACGGGGTGCCTTTAGCGTTCAACGTGTCGGTGGTTTTGGGCGCAAGCCCTGCCGCCACCAACATGGCGTGCATTTCTTCTTCAGCAAAACCAAGCCGACGATGCGCGTGCTCATCGCGCAGGCTTTCCATTTCATGCGGGCCGAAATCAGCAATCAGCACCGCCCCGCCCGGCTTGGTGATGCGCGCCGCTTCATTCAAGGCGCGCTGCGGGTCGTCCAGGAAGTGCAGCACTTGATGCAAAATAACAATATCAGCCGTGCCGTCTTCCAATGGCACATTGGCGCAATCTCCCTGCCGCACCTGACAATTTTCTGCGCCTGTCTCATCAATTTTGGCGCGGGCAATGGTCAACATATCGGGGCTGATATCAAAACCGACAGCCCGCCCGGCGCGGGGGCCGAAAATTTCCAGCATGCGACCCGTGCCGGTGCCCAAATCAACCAGCAGGTCAATGGCCTCACCGCCAAGCAATTCCGCCATACGTTCCTCAATGGCTGTTTCGGGAATATGATGCGCCCGCAGATTGTCCCATTGGGCGGCATTGGCAGCAAAATAATCTTGGGCGCGCTTGGCGCGCTCTGCCCGCACTTCAGCAAGCCGTTCGCGGTCGCGTTGCAGGTCGTGGTCGCCCTCAGGCAGGCTGGCGATAATCTCGCCCAGCAATTCACTCAGCGCCGCATTTTCGTGCAAGCGATAAAACACCCAACTGCCTTCAGGATAGCGCAGCACCAAACCGGCATCGGCCAATAGCTTCAGGTGACGCGAAATGCGCGGCTGGCTTTGCAGCAACACTTGCGTCAATTCCGACACAGTCAGTTCGCCCAACGCCAAAATCGCAAGAATGCGAAGGCGGGTCGGCTCACCGGCGGCGCGCAAAGCGGATAATAGGTTTTCCATGTTCTCTATATACATAAAGATATCTTTATATGTCAAGCAATCAGCGGAGCGCAGATCGGAACCGAGCGTCGACATGAACCTTTGACATGCGCCCGAATAATCCTAAATTACCGCAATTCAGGGAAAAAGATTATATGTTTCAGAAATCACTGCTTATCATTGTTGCCGCCATCTCGCTGTCAGCTTGTGCCGGAAATGGCACAAAATCGTTGAACAATGACCCGTTTGAGCGAAGCAATCGCTTCATGTTCCGGGTCAATGTGCAGCTCGACAATTACATTCTAAAGCCTGTCGCCAAAGGATATCTCTATGTGCCGTCGCCTGTGCGCCGCTCGGTTCGCAATTTCCTCGACAATCTTGCCTCGCCGGTGACATTGGTGAATGACATATTACAGCTTGAAGGCAAGCGCGCCAGCACCACGGCGCTGCGCCTCGGCATTAACACAACGGTCGGTATTTTCGGACTGTTCGACCCCGCCAAGCGGCTTGGGCTGGAAAAGCATGACGAAGATTTCGGGCAGACCATGGCCACTTGGGGCGTGCCGGAAGGGCCTTATTTATTCACGCCCATTTACGGCCCGTCTTCCCCACGCGAATTTAGCGGTTGGATTGTCGGCTGGGGTTTTGACCCGATGACCTACCAAGATGATTGGGGATTGGAAGAAGCGATTGGCCGCTATGCGATTGACGGCATTGGTTTTCGCGCCGACAACATCTCAGTGCTTGACGAGATTGAGCGTTCCTCAGTAGATTTTTATGCAACGGTGCGCAGCCTGTATCAGCAAAATCGTGCCAGCGAGATTGCCAATGGCGTCACCAATATTGACGATTTGCCGGATATCGATGCCCTCGATGATCTGGACGATTTTTAGGAGAGCGACATGCGCGCCATCATCACCGCCTTTGCCCTATGGGCCTTTATGCTGACCCCGGCCGCCGCGCAGGAAGCCGACCTTGCCAAGGCGCAAGCCTTTGTCACTGCACTGGCTGATGATGCGATTGAAATCCTGTCCA
Source organism: Phyllobacteriaceae bacterium Water-Bin73 (assembly GCA_900197605.1). Lineage (GTDB taxonomy): Bacteria > Pseudomonadota > Alphaproteobacteria > RS24 > RS24 > UBA8337. The sequence continues at coordinate 10,541 of FZLQ01000047.1, read as the reverse complement.
CCGAAACCACCCGCGCCGGCCGCGAGGAAAAATTCGGTCAACTGCTGAATGAGCGCGCCAATATGCGCCGCATTGCCCGCTTCACGCTGGGTCAATTTGGACGCAAAATTTCCAAAGATGATCTCGCTACATTTGAACAATTGCTCGGCAAGTTCATCGTCAAAGTTTATGCCAACCGGCTGGGCGAGTATTCAGACGAGAAAGTGATGGTCGGCAAGGCGCAGGCCAAAAAGAAGAATGTGATTGTTGGAAGCCGCATCGCCTTTACCAATGGCCGCGACCCGATTGATATTGATTGGTGGCTGCGGGTTGAGAAAGATGCTAGCCTGACGCTGTTTGATGTGCGTGTGCTGGGCGTGTGGATGGCGCAAGAACAGCGCGATGCGTTTGCCTCGGTTTTGAAAAACAATAAGGGCGACATTAACGCCCTGCTCGACCATTTACGCAAACAAATCAATACTGAGGCGGGCTAGCCGATTTCACCTGCAAGACCGACCGGGGTTTCCTCCGCATCGGTCACATTGAGGATGAAAACGATAGAAGCGAGAACCACATTATCGGGGTAATTGCCGTTTGCTTGGCGCACAGCGATTTCCGTTTGCATCGGCAATCGCGTGATGGCTTTGTGTGTTTTCATAATCCAGAGCCGTCCTCTCTTAAAACCAAATCTTGATATTTTCTTGTTGCAAACGATTCTCATTTGCACTATTTAATTGCGAATGATTATCAGTCTTAGGAGAGTATCAATGCCTTACCTACCCAAAAACCTTGCATTTCTAGCAGCCTTAACCTCCTTCACGACAAGTTTGGCGGTCCTGCCTACACTGGCGACAGCGCAGCAAAGCGCGGTGGACGAGGTTATTGTGACCGGCGCCTATCGGGCAACGGCAGCGAATGCGCTAAAAATGCCAATCCCGCTCATCGACGTCCCGCAAAGCCTGTCGATTATCGGGCAAGATGAAATCAAATTGCGTGGCTATGACGAACTGGGCGACATTGTGCGCTACACACCGGGCGTAAACACGTCGCAAGGCGAAGGCCACCGCGACTCGATTGTTTTCCGTGGCGTTCGTTCAACGGCTGACTTCTTCCTCGATGGCGTGCGCGATGATGTGCAATATTACCGTCCGCTTTACAATTTGGAGCAAGTTGAAATTCTGCGCGGCCCCAACGCATTGCTGTTCGGTCGAGGCGGCACAGGCGGTGCGGTAAACCGAACCACCAAGAAAGCGGTTATCGGCGAGGATTCAAGCAGTGCTGACCTCTCCATTGACACTTTCGGTGCCTATAATCTGGCTGCCGATGTGAACATGGCAACCAGCGATAATTCGGCTCTGCGCGTTAATACTTTTGTTGAGACGCTGGAAAATGACCGCGATTTCTATGATGGCGACCGCTTTGGTATCAACCCGACCTATCGTCGTGCCATTGACGACCGAACCACTTTGGACTTGTCACTGGAACTGATGGATCATGAGCGTTTTATCGACCGCGGTATTCCGACAGCAGACGAAACAACCGGTGCGCCGGTTGACGCGCTGCGCGACATTGTTTTCGGCAGCCCGACTGACAACACGACGACATTGGAAGCAACTATTTTGCGCGGCACATTGACCCGTCAATATTCCAACACCATGCGCGGCGTGTTTAACGTCCACTATGGCGATTATGAAAAAATGTATCAAAATCTGTATGCAGCCGATTACGATGCCGACGAACAAACTGTGACGCTTGACGGTTATCATGACCCGACCGAGCGGACGCATTTGGTGCTTAGCGGTCATGTGACCAATGAGTTCGCAGCAGGTGGCGTAGGTCACACGCTGTTGGTCGGTGGTGAATATATCGACACTGAGTCAGAAAACCTTCGTTACAACACGCTATGGTCAACTTCCCCTGATGATAAAGAAAAATTCAACCTTCCGACGACCGGAAATAAGCTTGATTTGACGACAAACTCTGCTGGCAATGCAACATCAGTAAATTTTAACTCCGATTTGGCGAATCAAACCGAGACAGAAATCACCGTAACATCGCTGATCATCCAAGATCAGATTGCCGTTAACGACAAGCTGCAAGTCTTGCTGGGCGCGCGGATGGACAATGTCGAAGTTACTGTAACGGATCTCAAAACCCCGGCTAATACCGGCGGTAAAGATGATGATGAAGTGTCAACGCGTTTCGGCCTGATTTACAAGCCGCAAAGCAATGTGTCGCTTTATGCCAGCACCAGCGAAAGCTTTATTCCACGGTCTGGCGAGCAGTATAAGAAGCTCAATGCCACGAAGAATGACGCCCAAAGCGTCGATTTTGACCCTGACGTGTTTGAAAATACCGAATTCGGCGTCAAATGGGATGTCTCTGAGTCGCTCAATCTGACTGCAAGCTTCTTTGAGGCAGAACAAGATGCTGCTCAGCAAGATAACACAGGCGAAGGTGCCGAAGTTATTGGCTTGGAAGTTGACGGCATCGAAATCGAGGTCAATGGCCGTATTTCGAACCGGACGACCATTTCTGCCGGCTATACATCGCTTGATGGCACAACCGGAAGCGATGGCGACACGCCGCGTGAACTGCCGGAAACCATGTATTCCCTGTTTGTTCGGCATCAGGCCAATGAGCGTCTGAATTATGGCATCGGCCTGACCTATCAGGACGAGTCACTTATCGGCAATGGATCGACACCCTTCCTGCCGGATTACACTCGGATTGATGCATCGCTGTCTTACATCATGTCCAACGATATGACCCTGCGGGTGAATATCGAAAATCTGGCCGATGAGGAATATTACCCGCATTCACACAGCACCCATCAGGCATCTGTGGGTGACCCGATGAATGCAAAAATCTCCTTAAGTCGCAATTTCTAAACTACAGAATTACGACTTACACAACGAACCCCGCCGCTCCTCCCGCGGCGGGGTTTAATTTATCTGGAGAATTGCTTGTATTTTATGCGCTTGGGCACTTCCGCGTCGGCGCCGAGACGGCGCTTTCTGTCTTCCTCATAATCCGCATAATTGCCCTCAAACCACTCAACATGACTGTCGCCTTCAAAGGCCAAAATATGGGTGGCAATGCGGTCGAGGAACCAGCGATCATGCGAAATAATAACTGCGCAACCGGCGAAATCTTCCAAACCTTCTTCCAGCGCGCGCAGAGTTTCGACGTCTAAATCATTGGTCGGCTCATCGAGCAGCAGCAAATTGGAACCGGATTTCAGCATTTTGGCAAGATGCACGCGATTGCGCTCACCGCCTGACAGCAAACCGACTTTCTTTTGCTGGTCGCCGCCGCGAAAGTTAAACGCACTGACATAAGCGCGCGAATTCATCTCACGATTGCCCAATTCCAAAATATCATTGCCACCGGAAATCTCTTCCCAAACGGTTTTCTCATCCGCGAGGCTATCGCGGCTTTGGTCAACATATCCCATAATTGCAGTGTCACCGACGCGCAGGGCGCCATCATCGGGCCGCTCACTGCCTGTCAGCATTTTGAACAAAGTCGTTTTACCCGCGCCGTTTGGCCCGATAACGCCGACAATGCCGCCGGGCGGCAATTTGAAGGACAGATTGTCAATCAGCAACTTTTCTTCAAAACCTTTGCTCAGGTTTTCAGCTTCCAACACAATACCGCCGAGGCGCGGGCCGGACGGAATGGTGATTTGCGCGCGGCCAACTTCTTCGCGGCCTTGGCTTTCCAGCAATTCCTCATAGGCATTGATACGCGCTTTCGATTTGGCTTGGCGCGCTTTGGGCGACTGGCGAATCCAGTCCAGTTCGCGTGCCAATGTGCGCGTCTTGCTGTCGTCTTCGCGCGATTCCTGCTCAAGGCGTTTTTGCTTTTGCTCAAGCCAATTGGAATAATTACCCTCATAGGGAATGCCCTGCCCGCGATCGAGCTCAAGAATCCAGCCGGTAATTTGGTCGAGAAAATAACGGTCATGGGTTACCAACACCACAGTGCCGGCAAAATCTGCCAGATGATGCTGCAGCCACGCGACGGTTTCCGCATCAAGATGGTTGGTCGGTTCATCGAGCAATAGCAGGTCGGGTTTTTCGAGCAGCAATTTGCACAAAGCGACGCGGCGTTTCTCACCGCCCGACAAATGCGCGACCTCGCTATCACCTGCAGGGCATCTCAGCGCATCCATCGCCTGCTCCACCTGCGCGTCCAAATCCCAAAGATTTTGCGCGTCAATCTGATCTTGCAGCGCGGCCATTTCTTCCGCCGTCTCGTCAGAATAATTCATCGCCAATTCATTGTAGCGGTCGAGCAGCGCCTTTTTTTCAGCCACGCCTTCCATCACATTGCCGAACACGTCTTTGTCTTCATTCAGTTGCGGCTCTTGTTCCAAATAGCCGACTTTCGCGCCCTCGGCCGCCCATGCCTCGCCGGTATATTCTTTATCGATACCGGCCATGATTTTCAGAAGCGTTGATTTACCCGCGCCATTGACACCCACAATGCCAATTTTCGCACCCGGGAAAAATGATAGGCGAACCTCTTTCAAAACCTGCTTGCCACCGGCATAGGTTTTGGACAATTGGTCCATGACATAAACATATTGATACGAAGCCATAAGCGTCCCCTTAAACTGCGATTGTTTTAGGCGGTTTTAGGTCAGGCTGGCAAGCAGTGCGTCACCATCGAGCCGCGCCCGCAAATCGGCGCGCACCCCATGCCACTTAAAATGCATACTATTGGTGACAATCTCATCATCATATTTCTTCAGCGCATCGACAATCGGGGCCAGTTCAATCAGCGCCTTTGCGCTTTTGGAAAATGCGGCAATGCCCCTATCGGGCGCGGCGCGCGCCGCCCAATCCACTTGTCGGCAGGCCGCGTCAAAATCCTTCTGCGCTTGCGCCAACTCATCTTGCGGTAATTCATCTTGCGCCAACTCATCTTGTAAAGCCCTAAGACCGGCGGCAAACACAGTGTCGGCCAAAGTCACGCGCTGTTGTTTATCGGCATTGGGCACGATAGCGGCGGCGTAGACCGCCAAATCCTCAAGACACACCAAAACCAAACGCGAGCGTGCTGCTTTCAGCAGCGGCGTGAATGTTTTATCGGTAAACAGGTTGAAATGCTGCAATCCGGCGCGGGTGCGCAAATAGCCGTAAAGCGCCGTCTGCGCCACAAAATTGGCGCGCTGACTGCAAAACACCATCAATGCAGGCACATCGGCAATTGGCGGGTCGCGCCGCCAAAACGCCAGACCGCGCATAATTGCCATAAAATATGCCGCTATTCTATCCAAAGCTAATCCCATAAGCAGACAAAACATGCCATCTGCCATTGCACGCGCCAAGTATTTTCGTAATACTGCTTGCCAGTTTCAGGGGGGATATCATGTCGAAAAAACAGGCGGCTAGCTTGCATTGGCGGCGCACGCGCAAGCTCACTTTCACGACCCTCGCCATTTGGTTCTTCTTTTCGTTTGTCATTCACTGGTTCGGGGCGGAATTAAACAGCTTCAGCTTTTTAGGTTTCCCGCTCGGCTTTTATATGGCGGCGCAAGGCTCACCCATCGTCTTTGTCATTCTGATTATCTGGTCGGTAAGGCGACAAGAAACGATTGATGAAGAATGCGGCATCGCAGAGTAAAGGGGCTGACCATGAACGGACGTTTCATTGACAATTTGCCTAAAGTTTACGGTCTCTATACAGGCGGCTTTTTGGTGTTTATCGGCCTGATGGCGGTTCTTGAGCAAATGGGCGTGTCATCTGACACGCTGGGCATTCTATTCGTCGCCTTCACCATTGCAATTTACGCCGGCATTGGCTGGCTGTCGCGCACTATGCAGGTTGATGCCTATTACGTTGCCGGGCGCGAAGTTCCGGCGTTTTACAATGGCATGGCCACCGCCGCTGACTGGATGTCGGGCGCAAGTTTTGTTGCCATGGCAGGTGGGGTATATTTCGGCGGCTATGGCTATCTCGCCTTTATCGTCGGCTGGACCGGGGGCTATGTGCTGGTTAATTCTTTACTCGCGCCATATTTACGCAAATTCGGCTGCTATACCGTCCCCGATTTCATCGGCACACGTTATGGCGGCAATACCGCGCGCCTCTTGGCCGTGATTGTGCTTGTCGTGGCCAGCTTCACATATGTGACAGCGCAAATTAACGCCACCGGCACGATTGCCGCGCGCGCCCTTCAAATTCCGTTTGAAGTCGGCGTTTGGTTCGGCCTGCTGGGCATTTTGCTGTGCTCTATGTTGGGCGGCATGCGCGCCGTTACATGGACGCAAGTGGCGCAATATATTGTGCTGATTATCGCCTATTTGGTGCCTGTGTTCTGGATGTCCAATGCACAGGATTTCGGCCTTATTCCGCAGTTTTCTTATGGCGCGGCGGTTGACCGTATCAGCGAATTGGAAGCCCTGCACGGCGTCGGCACTCTGATGCCGAGCGAGCATTTTGACGGATTGCGCGCGCTTACAACGCCGCATGCCGAAGCCGCGAACAGCGCTATGGCCAGTTGGAAATTCATCACTTTGGTTATGGTGCTGATGTGTGGCACGGCATCGCTGCCGCATATTTTGATGCGCTATTTCACAACGCCAAGCGTTAAGGATGCCCGCCGTTCGGTCGTCTGGTCGCTGTTCTTCATCTTTCTGCTGTATTTCACCGCGCCGGCCTTGGCGACCTTCACCAAGCTACAAATCATGGATCCGAATTTGACGACCGGCATTATCGGTAAGTCGATTGCCGATGTGCAATCGCTTGATTGGATTCAAAAATGGGCGAGCGTCGGTTTTCTCGCCATCTCCGACAGCAATGGTGATGGCTTGCTGCAAATCAATGAGTTTTTCATGCGCGGTGATATTGTCGTGCTGGCGACGCCGGAGATTGCCGGACTTCCTTATGTAATTTCCGGTCTCGTCGCGGCCGGTGGCATGGCCGCTGCCATGTCGACGGCAGACGGGCTGTTGCTGGCGATTGCCAATGCGCTCAGCCATGATCTGTATTACAAAATCATTGACCCTGAAGCCGATACGCGCACCCGCCTGATTGTGGCGCGCATTCTGCTCATCATCATTGGCGCAGGAGGCGCGCTGGTTGCCTCACTGCAATTATCAAGCATTCTGGGAGCGGTCGCATGGGCGTTTTCATTCGCCTGCTCCGGTCTTTTCTTTCCGCTTGTGCTGGGGGTTTGGTGGAAACGCGCCAACCGACAAGGTGCGATTGCGGGCATGGCAATCGGCTTCTTAGTCGGTTGCTGGTATCTCTACCATGTCCGTTTCGCAGGCGGCACGCCATGGCTCGGCCTTGACCATTTGCGCTTCGGCATTGTCGGTATGGCCGCCAGCCTTATCGCCATGGTCAGCGTCTCGCTGGCGACCGAAGAGCCTGATGAAGAAACCCAAGCCATGGTCGATGCCATCCGTATTCCAGGCGGCAAAACCATTTTGGATGATGCTCAATAGGCTGTAAAATTTGACGGGGCAGGGATCCGTGTCGCGCCCTTTTATTTTGCCTTTTTACTTAAGTTGAGCGAACCAAGAAACCGTTATGACAGATAGTTTTCCGCTTTATATATTGCTGTTTGATTATGCCATGGGCATCATCATGTGGACGCTGATTGGCCGCACGGCGATGTGTTTCTTTCAGCCTGAAAACTCTAACTTCTTTTTCATGAAAGCCTTTATCCGCTTAACCGACCCGCTGCTGATAATATGGAAGCCAATCACGCCGCAATTTTTGCTGCCTATTTTCATTCCGCTTTATGTGGCTTGGTTTTTCTATATTGGGCGGTTTTACATTATGCCTTGGCTGATGGGCTATTCGGTGATGGGTATGTTGTCATTCCCGCTTGAGAGCGAGATTGCGGCGACCCTTTATGCCCTTTTGAATTAGATGGAGCAGCAACAAAAAAGGGCCCCCGAGGAGACCCTTTCGTGTCTAACTTATAATTGCCTAGAAAATGACAAGTGCCTCGCGCACCAGCATAGCAATCAGCACCAGCCAACTGATCATAAAAATGCTAAAGCGCAATATCACGATATTGGCGGTTGCTTGCACCAGGGAGTGAACAATGCGAAGGGCGACAAACGCCCATGCCAGATTAACAGCCCATGTATCGACATGACCGGCCACCGCAATGGTGATGCACAGCACATAAAACAGCGTCGGCTGCTCAAACAAATGATTATAATTATCGGCAATGCGGCGCACCTCAGACGGCAATAATTGCATGCCCGCCGGATGACCCATTTGGTCGTCCGGAATAGTGGTTGTGCCGATGGCTGGAATACGGGTCGAATACATCCACACCATCATGACCGCAGTCCACAATCCCAACGCCACAACCGGTTGTAAAATAGCTGAAGCTTCCATTTCGCTTCCTCCCAAGAAAATAGTGAAAAGACGCTGCAAGCTTGCCGTGTTTTGCTACACTCTGACAAGCTTTTAACAGGCGTTCCGGGAGGGAAAATGTCGGAGATTAAGGTTTTTACGGCCAAAGCCATTCACACAATGGAGCCATCGCACCCGCATGGCACGGCGATTGCAGTGCGTGACGGGCAAATTCTGGAAGTCGGCACACCCGAAAGCTTAAGGCCCTGGCTCGACCGCCACCCGCATAAAATTGACGCGCAATTCGCTGATAAAGTGCTGCTGCCCGGCTTTATCGACCCGCATTTGCACCCATCCATGGCAGCGGTAATTTTGCCGATGCAATTCATCACCGCGCTGAAATGGGATTTGCCGTGGGAGAAAGTCCCCGCCACCAAAACCCATGAAGATTATCTCGCGCGGCTGAAAGAATTGGCCGATACGGGCGACAGCGCGCCCTTCTTCACTTGGGGCTATCACCGCAATTGGCATGGGCATGTTACCCGCACGCAGTTAGACGCCGCCTGCCCCGATAGGCCGGTTATTGTTTGGCATCGCTCTTTTCATGAGGTGATTATGAACAGTGCGGCGATTGCCCATTTCAAACTCGACACGAATGAAATCGGCGGCCATCCGCAAATCAACCTCACAGACGGGCTGTTTTACGAAAACGGCCTCCGCATTGCGATTAATGCGCTCAACCCCATCATCATGTCGCCGGAGGTTTTTGGCCTCGGCATGGAGCGGCTGAAACAAGTGACGCATTTTGGCGGCCACACCACTGTCGGTGATATGGGCATCGGCATTTTTAATTTCGACCTTGAATGGCAGGCGGCGCAAATGGTGTTCACGCCTGAGACAACGCCGTTTCGCGTGCATTACACGCCCAACGTGCTGGCCTTGGCGCATGATGGCGATTTCAACCGCGTGCTGTCCGAGGTGAAGGATTACCCGAAGCTGAATTCCGATAATCTGTTTTTCACCGACCACGCCAAGCTATTCACCGATGGCGCGTTTTTCTCCCAATTAATGATGGTCGGCGCGCCCGGCTATCTCGACGGCCATGAGGGCGAATGGCTGATGGTGCCGGAAAAATTCGAAGAGGCGGCGCGGCTGTTTTGGCATGAAGGCTTCAAAGTGCATGTGCATTGCACCGGCGATATGGGGCTGGAACTGGCGCTTGATACGCTGGAGAATCTGCAAGCCGAGAAGCCGCGCTTCAATCATCGCTGGACGATTGAGCATTTCGGAATGTCCACGCCCGAACAAGTGCGCCGCATGAAAGACCTTGGCGCGATTGCCTCGGTGAATGTTTATTATCTGCACGAGTTAAGCGCGATTTATGCGCAAGACGGCATTGGCAAGGAACGGGCGCATCATATGGCTCGGCTCGGCACGTTGAAGCGCAACAATATTCCTTTTGCACTGCATTCCGATTACACCATGGCCCCCGCCCTGCCGCTCAATTCGGCTTGGGTGGCGGCGACGCGCGAAAACGAAGCCGGTGAGATTGTCGGCCCGCATGAAATTGTGCCGCTGGAAGATGCACTGCGCGCCATCACTATTGATGCCGCTTATGTGCTGGGGCTGGAGCATGAGATCGGCACGCTGCGCGCCGGCAAACGCGCTGACTTCACTGTGCTGGAACGAGACCCGTTTGAGGTTGGCGCACAAGGCCTCAAAAATATTGAGATTTGGGGCACAGTGTTTGGCGGCAGCCCCCATAAAATAGACAAATGACGCTGCCTTTAACCATTCTCGGCGGCTATCTGGGCGCAGGCAAGACGACGCTCATCAATCGGCTTTTGTCGGGCGCGCATGGAAAGCGCCTGACTGTGCTGGTCAATGATTTCGGCGCGGTGAATATCGATGCCGGTCTGATTGCCGAACATAATGGCGACACCATCTCGCTGGCCAATGGCTGCGCCTGCTGCCAATTGCAAGACGACGCGCTGAAGCAATTGCAACAACTTGCCGCTGTCGATACGCCGCCCGATCATATTTTGGTTGAGGCCAGCGGCGCGGGCGAACCGGCGCGGCTCGCCTATCTCGGCTACGGCGTTAACGGCTTGCAGCTTTCGGGCATTTATGTCGCCATTGATGCCGAAACCATTGCCGCCAAGCAGCATGATAAATTTACCGGCGGGGTGGTGAAGCGGCAAATCGCGCAGGCCGGATTCTGCCTGCTCCCCAAA
>FZLQ01000022.1 GCA_900197605.1 Phyllobacteriaceae bacterium Water-Bin73 | reverse complement strand
AGCGCATGAAACCGGAGGTGCTGGCTTAGGCCGGCACCTCGCCATCAGAGGAGAATGACAATGAAAACCAAAACCAGCGATTATGAAATTTTCCGCATGCCACCGGATAGCAGATATATCCGCGTGCAGGTGGTCGGCGAAACGCCGGCCGGTCTTGAGGCCGGTCGGTCGGCTTATCTGCGTGAGTTCAGCCGGCACGAGGCGCGTGTCGAGCGCGGCACGGAGACGAGCCTGACGTGTATCATCAGGCGCCGGCAGAGCTGTTGAGATGGCGCGCATCTACACATTCAATGGCGGCACGCGGTTAGACACTGACCCCGACCGCGTGCTGCAAGAGCTGCATGGCCAGCTCGATGCGTTCGTGCTGGGTGGCATCACCAAAGACGGCGACGACATATTCGTGGTGACGTTCGCCAGCTTGCCGGAGGCGCTATGGATGCACGAGAAGCTGCGCGACAATATCAAAGAGCGCGGGGAGCCTGACGAGACTGGGTGAAAAAAGTGAAAAAATAATGATTTTTTTTGTCACAAAGTGTTGCATGCAGTCACGAAACGTGTATAATCAAATCATCGGAAACGCAAACAGAGGAGTTAACCCGATGAAAAAGTTTAATCAGAACCAAATCATCAGCCGCCGCGGCAATAACGTGCCGGCTGACGTGCACAAGCTGGTCGTCAAGATGGCTGCGCGCTGCATGCGCGAGCTGTCAAAAAAAGACTATGAGCTGCCGGAGCTGACGCGCAGCATGGAAGTCGTGACCAAGAAAAGCGGTCAGTGCTCTCATGCCGGCTCGCGGGGTATCACTGTTGACATCACTAATTATATGAACGGTCACGACCGGTATCAGGAATATGCCTCGATTGCTAAAGACCCTGTTATCGGTTCAATCTTTCTGGCCGGTCATCGTGACAACGTCCTGTTCGCTGTCGTGGCGCACGAGGTCGCGCATCACGTTCAGAGCGCTTATGCGATGCGCATGGCTTATGAGTGCGGCAAGTTTGAGTGGGAAGCCATGATGCAAAAGCCGCACGGCAAAGGCTGGCAAATGATATATCGCTGGCTGCGTCGGGAGCTGGTTAATCCGGCAATCGCAGCCGCGTTAAAAGAAGCCGCATGAGCGGACGACAAGAACGAGGGCGGCGGCAGTGTGTTGCCGCTCTCTCATTGGTGAATGCTTAAATGGAAGGAATGAAACTATGAGCAACCAAAATTTCAAAATGATATTGACCGGCCCCATCTCGTCGATGGGCGACGTCGTAAATTGTGTGACCGGTCACGGTGGCAAAATCGAGATGGTCGAGATTGAGGAAACCGCGCAGGCGGCTCCGGAGCTGACAACGAGAAAGCGCAGCAAGGGCAGTCACAAGCACGTCGTCAAAGTGCTCGACGTCTATAAGGCTTTGATGAACCCGACCATCGTCGAGAAGTCGGCCAATGGCATTGCGCGCTATTTGGCGCACGCGTTAGGCGAAGACGTCAAGGCGTCAGCGGTCAGCACGCACCTCTGGAAGATGCGCAAGGCCGGCGTCATTGAGCTTGTCAGCAGTCCAGAGGCTCAGACGAAAGTCTATGCTGTCAAAAATTCCGGTGTCGCACCGGAGACAGCAATTCGTCATGTGCTCGATTGGCAGAAATCAGAGTGGCAAAAGTGAACGGTGGCAGAGGTCGGGGCTATCGCTCCGGCCTCGACCCGAAGGAGGTTAAAATGGAAATGTCAGAAGAATATCGTCGCACGATTGAAGAAGACAAGCTCGAGCGCATGATGGAGCGAGAGCTGGGCATGCCACCGCGTGTGCCGGAGGCTCATCGCCTCGTCATCATTACCGACGAGGACGGGCAAGATAAATTCATCGAGGCACGACCCGTGCCGCGTTGGTGGATGGAAATGTTTGAGGCAGCGGCAATCATTGTCATGCTTGGAACGGGCTTGCTTTTTTATGCCGCATTGGTTTAGGGTTCGGAGTGTGACAGCTTGAGGTTAAAATGATGAAAGAATTTCGAGACGAGGATGGAACGGTTACGGTGGTTGCGACCGGCATTGAGAACGACGTTCAGCCAGCATCGTTGGCTTATTTACGGCCAAGCCGGCACGCAAATCGCTTTCCGGCTGAGATATGCGTTAAGCACGGCGATGATTATTTTGCCGTCGCAATGAACCGCGACCAGCTCATGAACATGCTGGAAACTGGCACACGCCTGTTGCGCGAATTTGATAAACGGCCTATAGAAGATTTAGAGGTGGAGTAATGACAGAGGGAATTCAAACAATTCAAGTCGAGGAGCACGACGAAGCAACGACGCTCGCCATGCTGGCAAACTTTGCTGGCCTAAGTGACCGTGATGCTTTTGCGCAGCTCTTTAATAACGTCGTCAGCATTATGAACATGATGCACCGGCAGCGCGGTCATGTGACCGACGAGGATTTGCTGGAACGCAGCACATGGGCAATCGAGGCGGCGGTCGGTTATAAGGCGCCGGTCGAGTTGACAGTCGATGACGCTTGAGGGGTGCTCTAACGAGCGATGTTATATGAAGGAAACTTGTGGCCGGTGGCACGTCCGCAATCAAGCAGACAGGGTTCGCAAGTTTCCACAATCAGGTGCATATTGCAGCTTTTGGAAGGATAAGACTAATGACACTGCAAGAATATTTCGTGGCAACGCCTGAGATGACGGACGACAAGTTCGCCAAGCTCATCGGCACAAGCCGCAGCGCGGTTACACAATACCGCAGAGGCACGCGCTACCCGCGCCCGCTTATCATGCTGGAAATTGAGCGCGTGACCGATACGGTCGTCAACGCCAGTGACCAGTTGCGGGGGCTGCAACGTGAGGCTCTATGAATACGCCCTGCCGATACCGCCGAGCGTCAATGCGCTCTGGCGTGTATCTGGCCGTCGGATGCACCGGTCAAAGAAATACACTGATTGGATTGATGAGTGCTTGCTTGCTTTGGAGCTTGAGCAGCGGCCACAAATTGCCGGCGCGTTCATTTGCGAAATTACGGTCGGCAGACCGCGGCGCAAAGATGGCTCAATATCGACGCGCAAGGCTGACATCGACAATCGCGTCAAGCCGGTGCTCGACTTATTGCAGCACGCCGGCATCATTGTCGACGACGCAAATGCGTGGCAAGTGATGGTGATGTGGTCGAATGACATTGATTATTGTCAGGTCAGAATATGGGAGATGGACGGATGACAGGATTTGCAAAACACAATATGGGCGCGACCAGCGTCAGCCAGATAAACACGTTTGAGGCCGCACCGGCCGCTTATGTCATGCAGTATATGTTCAAGCTGCGCAGCGCCGGCAATCAAAACACGGCGCGCGGAAGCGCGACAGAGGTCGGCTATGAGACGGCGTGGGGTGATGAATTTAGTGAGTTTGACCTTGCCCGTGGGCAACAGGCGGCTCTCGATGACTTCAACCGGCAGACAGCCCTTGTAGTGGCGCCAGAGGTGCGCGAGAAAGAGGCTGCATTGATTGCGGGGTATGTTGAGCAGACTGTCGAGGCGTTAAAGCCGTATGGCCGACCTGACAGCTCACAGAACAAGCTCGTCGGTCAGGTAGACTTTGGCGAGGGCGTCGTCGACGTTCTGGGTTATGACGATTTCGTTTGGGAGACACCGGACAAGCTCGTCATCGACCTAAAAACAACAAAGGCGTGCCCGTCAGAGATGCGCGCACAGCACCGGCGTCAGGTTGCGGTGTATCACCACTTAAAGGGTGGGGAATACCGCTGCGGCGTCACCTATGCGACGCCTAAGAAGCACGCAACCTATTGGCTGACAGATGATGAGTGCAAAGCGGAGTTTGAGGCATTCACGGCAATCCTCAGAAAGATGAACCGTTTTTTGCTGACATTCGACAGCGCAGAACAAGCGGCGTCAGTTTTGACGCCTGATTATTCGTCGTTTTATTTCGGCGATGCGAATTTCCGGTCTCAGGCCCGCCAGTTATTCGCCAATTAATAGGGCCAAAGGAGAAAGCAAAATGCCTTTAATGCTAAACAGTGGCGGTGGTGATTACCTCGGTTTCGTTCGTTACATGGCCTCGACCTCGTCGTGGGAAATGTCGGCCGAAGGCGGCAAGCAGCCATTCACATTCAGTAAAGCCGCATTCGATTTCAGCAACATTGAAACCGGATGGTGCGCGTTCGAAGAAGGTCAAGGCCCGCAGTGGGTGATGGACGAAAGTCTGACGAAGCCTGCGGCACGACCGGAAGGCGACGCACAATGGAAACGTGGCTTTAAGATTAAGCTCTACTCAAAAGACATGTTCGGTGACGAGCCGGTTCGCGAGTGGGCGACGAACAGTGCCGGTGGCACGATGGCCATTCAAGCGGTATACGCTGAGTGGGAAAAGCAAGCTGACGACAGCAAGGTGGCAGTCGTTCAGTTTAATGGTGCAACGCCGACTAAGGTCGGCCGTGGCTCAACGACGGTTCCGCAGTTTGAGATTATTAAGCTGGTCGACCGTCCGGCAGAGCTTGCCGCAGGGTCAACTCCTCCCCTACCCGCGGCAACCTCGGTGGATGATGACGAGGATGAATTTGCAATCTAAGTCATAATTCACCGGAACGGCGCGGGGTTTAATGCAAGCAACTCCCTCTGTAACGCTGCAACGCTTCGCGCCGTTCAAATGAATTATGGAAAAGGTGGCAAAATGAGACCGTTATACGAGACCAGCGCTGACTTGGCGCGAGAGAAAAAGGTGGCCGACAGGCTCGCAGAGCTGTGGCAGTGGGATATGCGCAAGCTACCCATCAGCTACAAGGCCGATTATCTGGCAACCGGCCAGCATCCGTTCCGGACAAATCAAAGTGTCGGGCGAGCTTGGGTTGAGGTGCGGTGTCGCAATCACACGCATGACACATATCCAAGCGTTTTTATTAGCGTGCAAAAGGTCAGCTATGTTGCAGAGCTGATGCGCGTGACTGATTTGCCATTTTATTTTGTGGTCGAGTGGCAAGACATGGTCGGCGTGGCGGAGCTTAAACCGCCATTCGAGGTCGACTGGACAGGCCGGAATGATATGAGAGACAGTGCGGACGTTGAGCCAATAGTGCACGTTCCGCTGAGTGAGTTTGACATGTTGTGGGAGACAGAGGGGCAAGAGGATGAACGACAAAGCGAATTTGATTAATAAAGCGCTCGAGGTGGCCGAAGAATATCCGGTCTTTCCGTGTGGCGATAATAAGGCGCCAATCGTGGCGGGCGGCTTTAAGGCGGCAACGCAAGACCCTGATGAGGTCGAGCGCATGTTTTCGTTGCCGGCTGCGGCATTGATTGGCGTGCCGACCGGCAATGCGTCAGGGCTGGCAGTCATTGATGTTGACATCAGAGACGGCAAGGCCGGCAAAGAATGGGTCGAGAAGAATGCAGAGATGCTCGGCAACACCCGCAAGGTGCAGACCATGTCGGGCGGCTGGCACTTCTACTATAGGCACGAGGACGGGCTGAGAAACAGCGCCGGCATAGATGGCAACACAGACATAAGAGCAGAGGGTGGTTATGTGTGCTATCCGGACGGTGAGCAATATCGGTTTTTGAACGACGAGGAGATTGCGCCGTTTCCGCCTGAGATGCGTCTCAAGCTGTCATTTTATGAGGGCGAGATGTCGACCAGCTTTGCACAACAGGTCGTCGAAGATGGCCTCAACCGCATAAGCGACGGCCGCGAGAAATACATGGCCAGCCTAATCATGGCGACAGTGGCCGAATACAACAGGACGCACGGCGTGCCGCCGACGGTTGATTATCTTGTCGAGAACGCATGGCCCACTTACAAGGCGCGCGTCGTCAGTCGAACCGGCGACCTCGAACGTGAGGGCCGTGGGCTGACAGAGTTTATCAAAAAGTGCGAAAGCACAATCAGGCGGGTCAGGGCAAAGGCCATCGACGACGTCGAGAAGCGGCCTGAGCCTAAACAGGGCAAACCGGATATTATAACAAATGTTATAACGCCAATGCGAGAAATTCGTTTGAAGTTTATGGAGGAGCTTGAGATGGCCCCGCCGCCAAAGTTTTTGGTCGGTGATTACATCGTCGAGAATTCGTTTGTTTGCCTCTATGCGCCGCCGGCGTCGTTCAAAAGTTTCTTGGTTATGGATTGGGCGCTGTCAGTGGCGCACGGCGCAGACTGGGCAGGACGGCCGACACGCAAGGCGCCGGTCGTATATCTGGCGATGGAGGGGCAAACCGGCCTCATCAATCGGGCGCTGGCGTGGCACAACGACCGTAAGCTGGAAGCCAAAGGCGTTCAGTTCGCTGCGGTCACGACCTCGCTGATGATGGCTGATAACGGTCAGGCGGACACTCAGGCGCTTATAGAGGCGATTGAGAACGGCATGAAGGATAAGCCGGCAATGGTCATCATCGACACCCTGAGCCGCGTTATGGACGGCGACGAGAACACGCAGACGTCGATGTCAGCCTTTGTCCGGCATTGCCAGCAGATACAAGAGGCGTTTGAATGCGCTGTCGTGGTCGTTCACCACACCGGCAAGGCCGGCAATGGCGCCCGTGGCTCGTCAGTGCTGCAAGGCGCGGTCGACACAGAGCTGGAGATTAAGCGCGAGGCCGGTGGTCAGGGCGTGGTCAAGCTGCTCGTCACAAAGCAAAAGGACATCGAGGAGGCAGAGCCAATGCACCTGAAGGCGCGTGAGGTGACTTATGTGTCGCACGGGCTGGCTCCGGAACGCACGTCGCTTGTGCTGGACGTTATCGACGCACCGGATGGCAACGACAAGGGCAGCGGACGCAAGCGGTCGAAGTTGCAAAACACGGCCATCGAGGTGCTCGAAAGATTGCTGACCGACCCGAATATGGTCGAGCATGACGCTGATGGGTCGCGCGGTGTGCCGGTCGATGTATGGCAAAGGGCGGTTGATGACGAGGTTGGTGAGCGCAAATCGGCACAGGCTTGGCACGGTCGACGTTCAGATTGGCATTGGTTGAGTGAATTCAATGGGTTGGTGAATTTTTCTGAACAAATCTGAACCAAATCTGAACCAAATCTTAACACCGGCCAAGTTAAGTTAAGTTAAGATAACCCCCTTAAAAGGGGTTATCTTTACCTTTACTTGGTGAACATGACTGAATGGAGAAAGCAAATGGCAAACACAACAAAACGCAAAAGCCGATACGATGCAGACGCGATTGGCAAAGATGATTATGTGCCGCGCCTAAAGTTTGAGCATGATGCAATCAATGGCGCACTCATGCCCCTAGACGCAACAGCACGGCGCATCGAGCAATCGTTCGGCGTGGGTCGCGTGCAAGAGCTGGCCGGCCCTGACATGGCCGCAAAGTTTCAAGCGGCTAAGGCAAAGCTCGACGTCGCACTCGAAGACAACAATGTCGAGCTGGTAATCAGGCGCGCAAAGGTGCTGAACGCTGGCTGGCTTGCATTGGAGAAAGCAGCAATCGAGGCCGGCCATCAACCGGCGCCACCTGAGATATGGCACGCACACGCACCGGCTGAGGACGGTAAGCCAGAGATTGAGTTTGTTATCGCCCGCGATAACTCTGACGCGACGTTGGCGCAGACGACCAAGCCCGTGTATACTGTCGAGGAGATTGCACGCATCGTGCGTGCGTGGCGGTCAGCGTTTGACGCTCATGCAGTCAAGCAGCACTGGCCACAGGCTGAGGTCATCAGGGTTGATGGCGATGAGGTGTTCGATGATGAGATACCGTTCTGAGGTGATGATATGCCAATTCCTTTGATAGCAGGCGCAGCAGCGAGAGCAGCAACGAGCAGACCTGACCCGCGTTCGGCCGTGTCAGGCATGACGATGAATATGGAAAGCAACCTGAGCGCATTCACAAAGGCGATGGATGTGTTTGGCAAAGACCAACTGCCGTTCGCAACAGCAGGCGCATTGACCGCGACAGCGTTCATTGTGCGCAACACTGTCGTGCATGATGAGTATCCGCGAGCGTTTAACGTGCGCAACAAAGGTCTGGCCGGTCGCGCGTTCCGTGTAGAGAAGGCCAAGAAGAAGCGTTTGCGTGCGCGTGTATATGACAGCCTCAAGAAAGATTTCCTGTCGATGCAGGAGAGCGGCGGCACTAAGCGCCCGTCAGGCAACACGATTGCCGTGCCGACCGATAACATCAGACTGACAGGCCGCGGCGTCAACAAGGGCAGGCGACCGCGCGCATTGTTGGGTGGTGGCAAGAAAGCATTCCGACAGAAGTCTCGCTCAGGTCAGGACGTTATCATGGAGCGGCGCACGAAGAAGCGCTATCCGTTGCGTGTGCTTTATGTCATGGAGCCTGACGTCAAGATACAGCCGCGCTTTGCGTTCTACACTGTGGCAAAGCAGTCGGCACAGAAAGCGTTCGACAAGAAGCTGCCGGAGTTTCTTGCGAAGGCTCGCAAATCAGCATTCAGCAAATCACAGAGAAAGGCATCGCGTTTGAGGCGCTAGGTTCTTCTGACGGCGTTCTCCTGCGGGTATCGCTGCACCCCGAAAAAAATCTAGCGACAGAAAATTTATTAAACACCACTGAATTTGTAATATTATTGCGCGAAAAGGTAAGAAAATCATGGGAATGACAGCACAAACATGGACGGTCTCGGCGCTGGCGGTAGAGTTCAAAATGGACAGGCGAACGGTGGCAGCGCGACTTGCCGGCGTAAAACCCGCGGAGAGCAAAGGAAACTCGAAGCGTTACCGCATGGAAGACGCGGCCAAAGCTCTACTCGGTAAGATACCGACCGCCGAAGGCGTGTTGAGCTATGACGAGGCGCGGGCACGCAAGGTTGCGGCTGAGGCGGAGCTGGCAGAGATTGAATTGCAGAAAGAACGCGGCGACGTGTTGCCGGTCGAGATAGTCAACGCAATCAATGACGAGATATATGGAAACTTTCGGTCGCGTATGCTGGCCGTTCCGGCAAAGGCAGCGCCGGACATCTTTGCTGCCGGCGATGTGAAAGAGGCCAAAGCGTTTTTGCGCCGGCACATCAATGACGCTCTGCAAGAGCTTTCAGACATGATGGTGGAAACTTATGAAACTGACGATACCCAATTTGCCAGCAGCGAAGACGGCGACCGATAGGGTTCTCAACCTTATTGCGCCGCCACCTGAGCTGTCGATTTCAGAATGGGCCGACCAACACAGGCGGCTTTCTGCTGAGGCATCAGCCGAGGCCGGCGTCTGGAATACGGCCTCAGCCGAATATCAACGCGGCATCATGGACGCCATATCTGATGACAACATCGAAAACGTCGTCATCATGTCATGTGCTCAGGTCGGCAAGACGGAGATGATACTTAACCTTGTCGGCTACACAATCGACATGGAGCCGTGCCCGACCCTGTTGGTTCAGCCGACCCTCGACATGGCGCAGACGTTTTCCAAAGACCGGCTCGCACCGATGTTGCGTGATACGCCAAATCTAAAGGGCAAGGTGAAAGATGCGCGCGCCCGTGACAGCGGCAACACGACACTCAAAAAGAATTTCGCCGGCGGACACATTACGATGTGCGGCGCTAACAGCCCCTCGTCTTTGGCGTCACGGCCTTGCCGGCTCGTCTTAATGGATGAGGTCGACCGCTTTCCGCTTTCAGCCGGAGCCGAAGGCGACCCGTGCGACCTCGCAAAAGCTCGTGCGGCCACATTTCACAATCGCAAATTTGTGATGGTGTCGACCCCGACCGTGGCCGGTCAAAGCCGCATCGAAGCAGAGTTTGAAAAAAGCGACAAGCGAGAGTATCATGTGCCATGCCCGCATTGCGAGCACTCGCAGACCTTACGGTGGTCAAATGTTCATTGGGATACCGACAAGCCGGAGACGGCAGCATATGCGTGTGAAGAATGTGGCGGGCTGTGGTCTGACGCTGACCGCTTTAGAGCGGTGCGGCGGGGAGAATGGCGAGCCACCGCGCCATTCGTCGAGACGGCGGGGTTTCGACTTAATGGGCTTTATAGCCCGTGGACATCGCTTGAGAGTGCGGTGCGTAAATTCTTGGCAGCAAAGCGCGACCCTGCGCAGCTCCGCGTGTTCGTTAATACGTTTTTCGGCGAGACCTATGAGGAAGCAGGAGAAGGTGTCGACGAGCTAGACATCATGGCCAACATTGAACCGGCATGGCAAAAGTTGCCAGAGGCCGGCGTTTTGTTGACGGCCGGCGTCGACGTGCAAGATGACCGGCTTGAAAGTCAGGTCATTATGTGGTCGCGTGACGAAGAAGCTCACGTCGTCGACGTGCAGACTTTTATAGGCGACCCATCGTCGGCCGGCGTATGGAGCGACCTTGACGCATACCTCATGAACACATGGGAGACCGAAGATGGTCGTGAGCTGATTATTCGCGCAGCGTGCGTCGACAGCGGCGGTCATCACACGCAAGCCGTTTATCAATTCTGCAAGCCTCGGTATGGCCGGCGCATTTTTGCCATCAAAGGTATTGGCGGCGAGGGCAAGGCAATCGTCGGCCGGCCGTCGAAAAACAATCACATCAAATGCCCGCTGTTTCCGATTGGTGTCGACACGGCAAAGGAGACAATCTATTCACGGCTGCAAATACGCGAGGAGGGCGCAGGGTATGTTCACTTTCCTGACACGCTTGACGACGAGTATTTCAAACAGCTAACGGCCGAGAAAGTGGTCAAGAAATACCACAAGGGCTTTTATAAACGCGAATGGGTAAAGACACGCCGGCGCAACGAAGCGCTCGACACTTTTGTTTATGCTTATGCTGCATTGAATTGTCTCGGTGTTTCGGTTAATCTAATCGCACAAAGGTCTGTAAAGCGGGCGCAAAAGGTCGAGAGTGACGAGCCGAAACAACGGAGACGTCGCACTCAACAGCCTAGACGCGGCGGCGGTTTTGTTAATGGGTGGCGATGATGGCACGAAAGACGACTATCTCAGGGCCAAGAGAGAAGATGAAAATCAGACGCAAAGGTCGGCACGCAAAAAATGCAAAGCGTCGTGACAAGAAGCAAACATTTTTCCCGTCTGGGGTGAACAGGTAAAACATGGCAAATCTATTTGACGCAGCGAACGCCCCGACCTCAATCCCTGACAGCATTGTCGTCGGCGACTTTTCTCAATTTAAGCTGACGCAATATTCGTCTGACTATTCAAACAGCGCGCACACGATGCGTCTGGTCGCACGCATCTCGACAGGCAACAACACAGAAATCACGGTCGCAGCGACAGCCAGCGGTGATGACTACCTGTTCACAATCGGCAGCGCGACCTCTGCAAACTACACCGTCGGTCACTATCACTACCAAATCGAAATTGAGCGCAACAGTGACAACGAGCGCATCATTGTTGACCGCGGCGAATTCGATGTTCTGACCGATTATGACAACAACGTCGACGCTCGCACGCACGGCGAGATTATGTTGCAGAAGATTGAGGCCATTCTCGAAGGCAAGGCCGACGCCGACGTCAGCTCTTACAGCATCAACGGTCGCAGCCTGAACAAGTTCTCGCCTGACGAGCTGGTCAAATGGCGTGACTATTACAAGGCTGAGGTGGCCGCACATAGGCGCAAAGAGCGCATCAAGCACGGTAAAGGCGCCGGCTTCACAATTCTCGGAAGGTTTTAATCATGGGCGTGTTTGACTTTTTGCGTAGAAGCGCAGACCAAAAGGTTCGCCGTGGCAAGCAACTCTCAAAGCGTAAATATGCAGCGGCCGACCAAAGCCGTTTGTTTGCAGATTTCCGCATCTCAGAAACGTCGGCTGACGACGAGCTGAAAAATGCCCTTGCGATATTGCGGTCACGCAGTCGCGACCTTGCCAGAAACAACGAATACGCCAAGCGTTACCTCAACCTTATCAAGACAAATGTCGTCGGTGAGAACGGTTTCTCGCTTCAAGTGCGTGCGCGTAACGCCGACCGGTCGCTTGATGCAGCCGGCAACAAGATTATCGAAAACGCATTTGCCTCATGGGGGCGTGCCGGCAACCCTGAAATCAGCGGTCGCATGTCATGGCTCGACATGCAGCGCTTTGCTGCCGAGACGTTGGTGCGCGATGGCGAGGTGTTTATTCGCGTGCTTAAAGGTTCCGGCCTAAAGGATGGCGTTTCATTTCAGTTTATTGAAAGCGACCTGATTGACGAAAAGAAAAACAGCACAGAGAAGAACGGCAACAAGGTGCGCATGGGCGTCGAGCTTGATGAGTATCACCGGCCGGTCGCGTATCATGTGTTTCAGAAACACCCGAACGACACTTATTCAAGCTATTACTCAAACAACACGCAGCGTCACGAGCGTGTGCCGGCAGATGAAATGCTTCACATATTCATGCCAAGCCGCACACATCAAAACCGCGGCGAGCCGTTTATGGCGCCGGCCATGTCGGCCATTAAGATGCTGCATGGCTATCGCGAAGCAGAGCTGACAGCAGCCCGCGCGGCCGCGTCTAAGTTTGCTGTGTTGACGACGCAATCCGGAGATGACTTTGTCGGCGACGACATGATGGATGAGACGCCTATCATCGACATGGAGCCGGCGTCGGTTTACGAGCTGCCGGCCAACATGGATTTGAAACTGATTGACCCGACGCACC
The DNA here is from genome assembly GCA_900197605.1 of Phyllobacteriaceae bacterium Water-Bin73. Lineage (GTDB taxonomy): Bacteria > Pseudomonadota > Alphaproteobacteria > RS24 > RS24 > UBA8337. The sequence continues at coordinate 11,971 of FZLQ01000022.1, read as the reverse complement.
CGACCAGCGCGTTCAGTGATTTTGAGAAAGCCGTGCTGCGCGGTATTGCGTCCGGCCTTAACGTCTCTTACACGAGCTTGTCGAATGACCTGAGCGGCGTGTCTTATTCGTCAATTCGTCAGGGCACAATCGAGGAGCGCGACCATTACCGCATGCTGCAAAAGTTTCTCATTCAACACTTTTGCGAAAAGATTTATCGCCTATGGCTGCGCAGTGCGCTCGACTTTGGAACGCTGCCAATCACTGAGAACAAGTTTGACAAGTTCGCTGACAACTCAAATTGGCGCGGCCGTGGCTTTGCATGGGTCGACCCGCAGCGTGAAATTCAAGCCGCTGTCGTTGGTATATCGAATGGCCTTATGAGCATGAACGACGTGGCAGCAAACTATGGTCGCGACGTCGAGGAGCTATTTGCGCAAATCCAAAGCGACAAAGAGATGGCCGAACGCTATGGCCTCAAAATGGCATTCGAGCCGTTTGGCACTAAAGCACCGGCGCAGCCTGACGTTGAGGGCGGCGACGATGGCGACGTATAAACCGACCGACGGCATGAAAACTGCCGCCAAGCGTGCGCTAGAGTGGCGCCGCGAATACGGTCGAGGCGGCACAGCCGTCGGTGTTGCCAGAGCGCGCGATATTGCAAACGGCAAAAACTTGTCCGAGGAGACGGTCAAGCGCATGTATTCGTTCTTTAGCCGGCACGAAACAAACAAGACAAAGCACTATGCGGCCAAAGAAACCGACGGCGGGCCTACCGCTTGGAGAATTGCGTGGGATTTGTGGGGCGGCAGCGGAGCATTCACATGGTCGCGCACAATCGTTGAGCGCTTGAAAAAAGATGATGAAGAACGTAACATAACCAACAGTCAGCCAACAGATGAGGCAAAGGACATGACAGATTTGAAAGAGACGCCCGAACAGGTGGACGAGCTGCCGGTAGAAGAAACCGCAGAGCGTCACATCATGGCGGTCGAAGAAACAGACGAGGCAATCACTGTCACGTTTGGCAAAAGCGACCAGCCGGTCGAGGACGACGAGCCTCGCGGTTATGATGGCGAAGAAGTTGAAGACGAAGAAATGGAGCGAATGTTCGACGAGAAAATTCAGCTCCGCGCGATTGCCATCACAGAAAAAGCAATCGACGAAGACTCACGCCGCGTGCGGATTGCAGTCAGCTCTGAGGAGCCGGTGCGCCGTTCGTTTGGCAACGAAGTTTTAGACCATAGCGAGAAAAGCATTGACCTGTCGTTTTTGAACAGCGGTCGTGCGCCTTTGCTGGACGGGCACGACCCGAACCGGCAAATCGGTGTGGTTGAGAATGTTAGCCTCGACACCGACCGACGTCTTCGGGCAGTGGTTCGTTTTAGTCGAAACGGATTGGGTAAAGAGGTTTTCGAGGATGTTGTCGATGGTATCAAAGCCAACATCTCAGTCGGTTATGAAGTTAACCGAATGGTCAATGAGGGCGAGGATAATTACCGCGTCACAAATTGGTCGCCCCGCGAAATTAGCGTTGTCTCAATTCCGGCGGACGTCACCGTTGGTTTAGGGCGCTCTGATGAAGCACCTTTGAAAACCCCTGAAACTGAAAACATCATCGAAGAAAGGAAAGACGAAATGTCTGAATTCGATATTGATGCAGTAAAAGCCGAAGTTCGTGAGGCAACCGCCAAAGAAGTTCGTGAAAACACTGCAAAAGAAGTAGCTCGCATTTATGAGCTTGGTGCACGTCACCAGCAAAGCGACCTCGCTTCTAAAGCCGTTGCCGAAGGCAAAGGTCTTGACCAATTCCGCGGCGAGCTGCTCGAAGTTATCGGCAACAAGCCTCTGGAAAACACTGAAATCGGTCTGAACGAAAAAGAAGTTCGCCAATTCAGCGTTATGAAAGCAATCCGCGCAATGGCAAACCCTGCCGACGCCAAAGCACAAGCCGAAGCTCGTTTTGAGCTTGAAGCATCTGAAGCCGCACAGCGCGCCACTGGCATGTCTGCTCGCGGTGTAATGTTGCCGGCCGACGTTCTGCGTGGTTGGGCACAGCGTGACATCAACAGCTCCGACGATAGCACTCTGATTGCAGAAGACTATCGCGGCGGTGATTTCATCGACGTTCTGCGCAACGCTTCTAGCGTTATGCAAGCCGGTGCAACCACCCTGCAAGGTCTGCAAGGCAATGTTGTCATTCCGAAGAAAACCGCTGCATCTGCTGCCGGTTGGATTGCCACTGAAGGTGGCGCCGCTTCTGAAACTGAGGCAACATTCGGCTCAGTGACAATGGCTCCAAAAGTAGTTGGCGGCTTCTCGGACATGACGAGAATTATGCTCCAACAGTCATCGCTGGATGTGGAAAACCTCATTCGTAACGACTTGGCCGCTGGCATTGCAACTGCAATCGACCTCGGCGCTCTGCAAGGTTCTGGCTCCTCTGGCCAGCCGACCGGCATCAAAAACACCTCGGGCATTAACAACCCGACTGATTTTGCTGCTGCAAATCCGACCTTTGCTGAAGTTGTTGCAATGGAAACTGCCGTTGCTGAAGACAACGCCCTGCTCGGCTCGCTGGCATACATCTTGCCGGCCAGCATGTATGGCGCTCTGAAAACAGCAACCAAAGACAGCGGCTCAGGCCAGTTTGTTGTTGAGCCTGATGGAAACATCAACGGTTACAACGCAATCGTCTCGAACCAAGTCACCGCTGGCGACCTGTATTTCGGCAACTTTGCTGATTTGCTTGTTGGCTTCTATGGTGGTCTTGATTTGACTGTCGACACGTCTGCTCTGGCCACCTCTGGTGGTTTGAGAGTTATTGCCCTTCAAACGATGGATGTTGCCGTTCGCAGCGCCGTTTCGTTTGCGGTCAACAACGACGGCTCGTAAGCCAAATGATGCGGGGGCGGGCTTCGGCCTGCCCCTAATTCTTTTTTTGAGGTGGAAAAATGTTCTGTAAAATTTTGAAAAACACTGTCGCCGCAGGCAACAACGTCAAGGCTGGCGACGTCGTCGAGCTTGGCGAGTATGAAGCGAATGAGCTGCTGGCTATGGGCCGCGTCATCTTTGTCGATGAGCCTAAGAAGAAAGCCGCGCCTAAGCGCACAACCCGCGTGGTTGAGGATTTGGAAACACCGGAAGGTGAATAATCATGGCTGTTGAGAGCGCTGCCGACCGTGCAATCTTTGTCAGCGCCGATGATTTCGGCGTGACGGCGTCTTATACGCCGACCGGTGGCAGCGCCTCAAACGTCAAAGGTATTTTTGACAATGAATATTTTGAAACAGACGCGGGCGGCGAGGTGGCTTTTGCGCTTCAACAGCCGATGTTTCAGTGTCAAACGGCGGACGTTTCAAGTGCCGCCGAAGGCGACAGCATCACTATTTCTGGCGTTGGCTACACTGTGCGCAATGTCAGACCTGACGGCACTGGCATGACAATGTTAATTCTCGAGGAGAATTAGAATGGCACATGTCCGGCAGTCTATTAGAAGCAACATCACGACAGCCCTGACCGGTCTGACAACGACCGGCAGCAACGTGTTTCAGACGCGCTTGTTCCCTATCGAGGAGAGCAAAGTGCCGGCGCTGTGCATCTACACAAAGTCAGAGGAGAGCGAATATTCGACAATGACCCGCCCGCGGACGCAAACGCGAGCGCTTGAAGTTATGGTCGAGGCGTATATCAAAGGCACTGCAAATCTTGATAACACTATCGACACCATCGCGGTCGAGGTAGAGGAAGCACTTGCGACAGATGCAACCCGCGGCGGTAATGCAAAAGACACTCGCATCACATCGGTTGACATTGAGTTCAACGGTGATGCGGAGCAGTCGGTTGCGGTCGCAAGGTTCACAGTTGCGGTCGATTATGTTACCGTCGAAAACGACGTTGAAACCTCTGCATAAAAGGTGATGAAATGAAGCGCGTAAAGTTATATCATGGAGATGACATCATTGAGGTGCACGAAGATAAGGCGCCAAAAATGATTTCTGCCGGCTGGTCGACAGACGAGCCAAAGCGTCAGGCGAAGACGAAAAAAGCAGCAACAAAAACCGAAGCTAAAATTGAGAAGGATGATTAGCAATGGCAACGCATACCGGTTCTGAAGGAACGCTCAAAGTCGGCAGTAATGCTGTCGCCGAAATCCGTTCTTTTTCCATCAACGAAACTGGCGAGACAATCGAAGACACCAGCATGGGCGACACAGCTCGCACATTCAAAGCCGGCCTGAAGACTTTCACGGCCAGCGTTGAGGTGTTCTGGGACGAGACTGACACGACAGGGCAAGGCGCTCTGGATGTTGGCTCTGAGGTCACGCTGAATGTATATCCGGAGGGCGACACCTCTGGTGACACATACTACAGCGGAACGACTGTCGTGACCGGCAAGACCGTCACAGGTTCTTTTGATGGTATGGTTGAGGCCAGCTTTGAGCTGCAAGGCACAGGCGCCCTGACCGAAACTACTGTTTAATCTCGACTGATAGGTGGCATGATGTCGAAACTTGGTGAACAAATACGCTCGAAAACCGTCTCACAACGGAACCGCATTGAGGTTCCGGAGTGGGGCGACGACGAGCCGATGGTGCTGTTTAGCACACCGCTTCTCGCCGGCGAGTTCAATCGTTTGCAGAAAAAGCATCCTGACTTTCTCAACAACATGACGATGGAAGGTCTCGTCGACCTTATCGTTATGAAGGCTCAGGATGCTGACGGCGAAAAATGCTTTGACCTCGAGGACAAGCCGGTGCTGATGCGCCAGCCGGTCAGCGTGGTGAGTAACGTGGCGGCAGCTCTTATGGGCGAAATGACCTCAATCGAGGACGCGGAAAAAAACTAAAGGGCGGTCACGAGCGGTTCTTTATGTTCGCGCTTGCTGACCGCTTGAATAAGACTGTCGCAGAGATTGAAAATTTGCCCTATACTGAGCTGGTCGAATGGGCAGCTTATTTAGGGATTATTACGGATGGCGCAGGAAAATCTTAATTTTCGCATCGTTGCGATTGACAAAACTAGGGCAGCATTTGCGTCCGTCCGCGGTGGCTTGCAACGTGTGCAGCGCAGCGTGTTCAATGTTCGCAACGCTGTCGTCGGCCTCGGTGGCGCACTAGCGCTGAGGCATTTTGCGCAAGACATTGACAACTTGGCAAAGCTGTCTGCCCGTCTTGACGTTCCGATACAGTCATTGCAGGAGTTAAGATTTGCCGCGGCGCAGACCGGCACCGAGGCAACGCACCTGACGACAGGCTTTCAGCGCTTTACTAAGTCAATATCAGAGGCCAGCACCGGCCTGTCTACACCTTTAAAAGCCTTTGAAGCGCTTGGCGTGCAAATCACAAACACTGACGGCACTCTGCGCGGCACTGAGGATGTTTTGAATGATGTGGCCGACGGCATGGCTAACGTCAAAAACCCTGCCGACCGTGTTCGCATAGCCTTTGACCTGTTTGGTAAAGCTGGCGCCGGCATGGTGAACATGCTGCAAGGCGGCTCAGACGAGCTTAACAAGCTGCGTGGCCAGTTTAGCGACCTGACAATCGAGATGACCGGCGAGCAAGCAAAGGCTGTCGAGGACGCAAACGACCGGTTCGACTTGCTTCGACGCATCTTTAATTCCATCGGGCAACAAATCACGGCAACCTTGCTACCGACCTTGTCTGCCATCGCAACGGTTCTGACGACCGTCGTCATTGCTGCAATCGACCTGAGCATCAGCGCGGTTCGTGGTTTGGGCAATGCGTTTATCAGTTTGTTCAATTTGTTGAGTGGGCCAAAAATTGGCGATATTGAAAAGCTGACATTTGGCGAAAAGTTTCAAAACCAAATTAGAAAAATTGTGACAGAGATTGATGGCCTGCCGGACAGCGTCGACCCCGTCAAAAAAATTACGGCTGACGTCGGGCTTGGCTTTGAGCGCACCGGAACAGCGACAGAGAAGGCTGCGGAAGCGCTTCGCAAGTATAGTGAGGCGGCAAAAGAGGTCGAGGCCAATCTGCAAACGGCAGCTCTCAATGGCTTGCGACAGCTTGAGACCGGCCTTGTCAGCATTATCGACGGCACTAAGGATGCGAAGACCGCATTCAAAGACATGGCGCGCAGCATCGTCAACGACTTGCTCAAAATTGCTATTCAGAAAAGCATCACCGGCCCTCTGGGCGACGCATTCGGCAGCATGTTTGGCAAAGCCATTGGCGGGCCGGTGCAGCGAAACACACCGGTTCTCGTCGGAGAAAGAGGCCCTGAAGTATTTTTACCGGCATCATCGGGCAGCATCGTGCCGAACAAAAACATGACCGGCGGCGGTGGAACGACTGTTGTTCAAAACATAAGCATTTCAACCGGCGTGTCTCAGACGGTTCGCGCTGAAATATCACAACTCATGCCGCAGATTGCAGAAGCGTCGAAAGCTGCCGTGCTCGACGCCAAGCAACGCGGCGGCTCATTTGGCAAGGCATTCTGATGGCTATCGTTTATCCAATAACATTACCTACCGTGTCAGGCATCAGGTCGGTCAATCTTCGCGCAAAAAGCGCTGTCGGCATATCGCGCTCGCCCTTTACATTTAAGGAGCAAGTGTTTTCGCACGGCGGGCAAATGTTGGAAGCCGAAATCACCTTGCCACCGATGAGCCGCACAGAGGGCGAGCAATGGGTTTCGTTTTTGATTAAGTTAAAAGGTATGCAGGGCACGTTTTTGCTGGGCGACCCATCTGGCGCAACTGCCCGCGGCTCTGCATCAAGCGCTGCCGGAACGCCAGTTGTCAACGGTGCAGGGCAGACAGGCGATAGCCTTACAATATCGGGCGCCCCTAATAGCGCCACCGGCTACCTGTTGGCCGGTGATTATATACAGCTTGGAACAGGCAGCTCGTCGACGCTACATAAGGTCTTGAATGACGTCGACACTAGCGCCAGCGGCATTGGATTGATTGATTTATTTCCGGCAATCAGAACAGCACCGGCTGACGGTGCGGGCGTAACCGTGTCTAATGCAAAGGGCGTTTTTCGCCTTGCAAGCAATGAGACAAACTGGTCGATTAACGAGGTGGTGAATTTTGGCATTACCTTTGCAGCGATTGAGGCTATAGCATGAGCCGAGACATTCCGGTTGGGTTCAGCGAGGCCGTTGAGGCATCAACGGTCGACGTTTTTTTTGCTATCGAATTGTTTTTTGACACGTCGACCTTGCGTTTTTGGTCTGGCATTGGCGAGGTCGAGCTGGACGGGCAGACATATGTCGGCAGCGGTCAGATGATACAGGTCTCGTCTGTTGACGAGGCTCTTGATATATCAGCCAAAGGCGCCACGCTAACGCTGTCCGGTTTGCCGTCAAGTTTGTTGAGCCTCGCCTTGTCAGAGCCGTATCAGGGCCGCAAGTGCAAAATATATTTCGGCATTAAGGACAACTCCTCTCAGTTTTTGCAGCAAGAGGATGACAACTATATTTTGACAGAGTTTGGTCAGTTTATCGACACCAGCATTCCGCCGGCGCAAGTTATGGCGGAAATCTTCTCAGGATATATCGACCAAATGAATATTGACGAAGGGCCAGAAACCAGCTCAATCGCTGTTTATGTCGAGAGCCGATTGATTGACTTGCAGCGCCCGCGTCAGCGCAGATACACAAGCGAAAGCCAAAAATCAAAATTTCCTAACGACCGCGGTTTTGACTTTGTCGAAGATTTGCAAATGAAAAAATTTCAGTGGGGCCGGTGATGAGACAGGCTGATTGGGAAAATAGATTAGGCGAGATGATTGAGAACCTCCGCGACGAGCCGATGGTCTGGAGCGTCAACGATTGTTTCACCTTTATCAATGCCTGTCATTACGCCCTGAAAGGCGAGTTCTTGGCTGATGAGTGGTTTGGCAACTACGCGACAGCGTATGAGGCGAAGATGCACTATGGCAGACTGCTCAAAGAGACAGGCCACGCCAGTATCATCGAGGCGGTTGACAGCAAGCTAGACAGAGACGCTGGTATGGCGAGGGGAAGTATTGCGGCAAGACGCCTAGAAGGCGACACCGTTCTTGGGTATGCTTTTGGTGTCGTTGTCTCTGACAAAATTGCTTTTCTGACCCTAGATGGTTTGGATTTTGTGCAACCATTAGAGACGGATATTTTTTGGAGTGTTAATTGATGCTGAAATATCTTGTCCCTATGCTGCTCATAAGCACATCGGCCCTTGCCGACCCGATTAGTGCCGCCGTTGCTCTAGTTAGCACGGCAACCGCTTATGCGACCTCAACACTCTTATTCACTAGCGCGTTTTATCACTTCGCGGCTGTGTATGCTTTGTCCGAGTTGAGCAAGGCGTTGGCTCCGGACGTGCCCGCTCAAGATAAGGCGACGCGAGGTTATGAGGTCAGCGGTGTTAGCCCCGCCGCGCCTCACGCTGTAATTTATGGCCGTGCAAAAGTTGGCGGTGTAATTGTTTATAAAGAGACAACGAATAACGATAAGTTTTTGCATATGGTCATAGCCATCGCTGGGCATGAGGTTGATGAGATTGAAGAAGTTTATTTTGATGATGTCCAGCTTGAGTTTAACACCGGCATATTGGCAAAAGAGCTTAACGAAGTGCAAGGGCCTGATGATTATGACGGCAAGGCATTTGTCTATCGCCACGTCGGGACAGACGACCAGTTAGCTGACCCTCAGTTAATGGCAGCGTCAGCCGGCAAGTGGACGGGCAGTCACACGCTTTCTGGCGTTGCTTATGTTTATGTCAAGCTCGAGTTTGACGCTGACGCTTATCCTAACGGTGAGCCGTCAATCAGCTTTGTTATCCGCGGCAAAAAGCTATATAACCCCACAACACAGGCAACAACATTTTCAAGCAACCCCGCGCTTGCTTTGCGTGATTACCTGACATCTGATTATGGTTTAGGCGCAGACGAAGATGAGATTGACGACGTTTCTTTTGCTGCCGCTGCTGCCATATGTGATGAGACCGTCAACTTGGTCGCAGGCGGCACAGAGACGCGCTATACGGTCAATGGCTCTTTTATTACAGATGTGACACCGCAGAGAATTATCGACGACCTAACACGCGCTATGGCCGGCTCAATGTGGTATGCGCAAGGAAAGTTTCGCGTCAAAGCCGGAGCCTATACCTCGCCAGTTCTGGCGCTTACAGAGGACGACAACCGGTCTAACATCCAAATCAAGACAAGAAGAAGCCGGCGCGACGCCTTCAATGCAGTAACCGGAAAATACAAAGGCGCTGAGACGGAGTGGCAGCTCACGGATTTCCGAAAAGTCACAAGCTCGACATTTTTGCAAGTCGATAACAATCAAGAAAGTGTCGCCGATATTTCCCTTCCCTTTACTCACACGGGGACAACGGCGCAGCGTGTTGCCAAGATAATGCTGTATCGCAGCCGTGAACAGGTTTCGTTGTCAGGAAATTTCGGAGTTCGCGCCTTTAAGTTGCAAGTCGGCGATGTCGTAACTTACAGCAACACACACCTCGGGTTTTCAAACAAGACATTTGAGGTGACGTCTTGGCAATTTGTGCCGACACCAGATGGCGCAGTTGAAGTTACCCTCGGCCTGAGCGAAGTAAGTTCCGGCGTTTATGATGCCTACGCAGATGAAGCCCTGTTTGAAAGCAACAACACTATTCTCGCTGATGCTTTCACGGTTCCCACGGTGGGTCTGACGGTTGAGCAGGACACCCGCATTATCAATGAACATGTTTTAAGCCTTATCAGGGCTACTGTTAGCGCAACGGAAGCCAGCCGGATTGACTATGTTGAGGTAGAATATAAACTCGCCAGCGATACGACTTACAACCAGCTTGGCGTTGGCGAGTTAGGCGTGTTTGAGGCGATTGATTTGGTTAATGGCCTTTATGACATACGGGCTAGGGCAATCAACACGATTGGTCGCAAAGGCACTTACACGACCACGCAGTTCAATCTGCAAGCGCAAATCGACCCGCCTGATGATGTTCTGGTGTTTGGCGCAACCGTCAATGGCTCTTTGACGACACTTGAGTGGGACGCAATTCCAAACCTTGACCTGAGTTACTATAAAATCCGTCACGCCGTTGAGGTGTCAGGTGCGACATTCGCAAACGCGACGACCAGCTTTGAGAAAGTTCCGCGGCCGGCAACGAGCGTCACGGTTCCGGCGCGTTCCGGCACTTATATGATACAAGCATACGACAAGGTCGGCATTCCGAGCGAAAACTTTACCAGCGTTGTCGTTCCGGCAGCAGACCTCAATCAATACGCGACGACCAACACTGCAACCGAACACCCGTCATTTTCGGGGACTAAGAGCGGCTGCACGGTGGCGGGTAACGCCCTCAAGATTACCGACCCATCGTCTCAGCCATCAGAAGCGACTTACACATTCGCAAATGACATCGACACAGGCTCGGTGCGCCAAGTTCAGGCCACCGGCTTTGTCGGCACTAACAGGCTCGACACTGGCGCAGGACTATGGGACGACCTGACGGGCAACATCGACACGCTTTCTGGTTTGTGGGACAATTTAACCGCTAACCCGCAGTTCCCCGACACGAATGTTTTGTTCTACATATCGTCAACTGATGACGACCCGTCCGGTTCTCCGACTTGGTCGTCATATATGCCGTTTAAGTCAGGCCAATTCAGTGGCAGAGCATTTCGTTTTAAGGTAGAATTGAAAAGCATCTCGGACGATGTTACACCGAACATCGACGAGTTATTTGCGAAAGTAGAGTATTAACGATGGCAACGCATGATTATGTAATCAATAACGACACCGCCGCCAATGTCCGCGCAGACATAAACAACGCGCTGGCGGCTATCCGCAGCAGCAACTTGAGTGCAACAGAGCCTGCCAATTTATACGCGGGGCTGTTTTGGTTCGATACGACAAACGATGAGTTAAAGCTGCGAAACGAGGCTAATGACGGCTGGATTGTTATGGGCAAGTTCTCAGGCAACGCAAACACCAGCGACACGCCGTCTGGTGCTATCCTACAATTCGCTGGCTCATCAGCACCCGCAAACTGGCTTTTATGTAACGGCGCACTCGTTAGCCGCACAACTTATTCGACACTGTTCGGCGTCATTGGCACTAACTACGGAGCGGGCGACGGCAGTTCGACATTCAAGCTGCCTGACTTGCGTGGGCGTGTGCCGATTGGTGCTGGTCAGGGTTCAAGCCTGACGAACCGCGTTATCGCGGCAACGGGCGGCGCGGAGACGCACACACTCACAATTAATGAGATGCCATCTCACAGCCACGCTATCCCTCTCTATGACTATTCTGACGGCGGTATATCAAACCTCACCACGGCGGGGACAGACGATGTGGGTGATTTTAGAAGCAACTCTCAAGACCCCGTTGATAACACAGGCGGTGGCTCTGCTCACAACAACATGCAACCATTCCTCGTCGTCAATCACATTATCAAGGTATAGACAATGGCTGATAAGAAAATATCCGAATTAGATGCAATTACAGGCGCGAACACTGCCGCGACTGATGCCTTTGTTGTGGTGGACACAAGCACCGGACAGACGAAGAAAATCACCCGCGAAGAACTGAATAACGCGATTGAGCAAGATGTTCTGAGCAGTATCGATATTGATACCATCAATGGCGACTTCAGCGTCAACGGCAATATCAATCTGGGCGACGACAACAAAGCCATCTTCGGTGCTGGCTCTGACTTGCAGATTTATCACAATGGGTCGAATAGTTACATTGATGAGGCTGGTTCTGGTGGATTGTATATTCGCGCCAATTCATTTCTTACTCTGCAAAAATATACGGGTGAAAATCTTGCACAGCTTTTGTCTGATGGAGAAGTGCGTTTATTTTATGATGGTGGTCAAAAGCTGGCAACGAAAGCCACAGGCATCGATGTCAATGGCACGGTCACGGCTGATAATTTAAAAGTAGAGGGTAGTAGTTCTGGACGGGTTACTGTATCTAAGTTTATTAACACGACCAATGCTGGAAGTACTGAGGTTGCTATTTCTTTG
>FZLQ01000084.1 GCA_900197605.1 Phyllobacteriaceae bacterium Water-Bin73 | reverse complement strand
GCCTCCTGAGGGAATGGTTGGCAACTGGTTGCCGGCGGGTGAGTCTTTCACTCGTGTTACATTGAGAGTTTATGGCCCCGAGAAAGCAATGATTGAGCGAACCTGGAAACCGCCCCAGTTGAAGAGGCTTTAACGAAATCGTGCAATATAAATAGCCGAGAGGCTGACAATGAAAACACGGTGGACTGAAACCCTGCGGGAATGCGCCTTGTCATTTGCTATCTGGTACAAGCCATAAGGTTTTTTCAACTATTGAAATTGCGATGGCTGAATTGAGGCTCGTAGGTCGCTCGATTTCGCTTACACCCTTAATGGGGCGCTTTTTCGCATGTAGGGTGAGCCTGTACCACCGGCTCGTTTCAACGACGTGTGATTCAACATCAAAATCCAATCCTCACAGTGCGTAATCCTACAAAAGCCTCAGAATATCTTGTGGCTTTTCAAGGCTTATAAAATGATTAGTGATGCGGGTCTGGATTATCGACACGCCGCCATTAAGAGCCTGTCCGGCATTTGCGCTCGCCAACATGCTTTGCCGGTTCAATATGCTATCACGCGCGCCGATAATCACATTTATCGTGGTAAAATTTTCATAAGCGTCAAAGCCGGTCTCGCGCTGCCATCTGACAATTGAGCGGAAATTCGTCACACAGACCGCATAATTGCGGGGGGTGGTGAAAATCGACTGGCATAAGCGGGTTTTCAGCTCGTTATTTGGCTGCATCATCGGCATTTTCACCAACCGCTCGCGGGAGATATCACGCATATGACCGAAAAAAATCGGCATCAAATAGCAAATAATAAGATGGGGCAGGGGCTTTGCGCCATTACCGACGACGCGCGCTTGCGGCAAAACGGGAGCTTCCAAAAATGTGCTCATGATGCGCCGCTCAGACCGATCACGACGCGGCTTTTGCCGGCCCGCCTCCAAAACAACCGCCGCCCCGCGCGAATGACCGTGCAGGTATATCTCCTGCCCGCTGGCCAGTCGGTCAATGGCGAGATTGAGATAAAAGCCGTCATGTTCAATCGTTCCAACTCTATAAGGATTGTCAGGCCAATCGAGCTGTGTCGCCTGCGCGGCATTAAAGGGGCAGTGATAATTGGCATTATTGAACAGGATGAGTTCGCTGGCTTCCTGGGCGTATAAAGCTTGGAAATAGCGCATATCTTCCTGAAAACCGGGGAAGCAAATAATCGTGCGCCGTGCGCCATTTCGGGACGGGCGGCGCGCCATAAAGCTAGCGCCGGCTCGCACCAGCTCGCCGTCAAATACGCCTGTATGTATTTGCGGCAAACTGCGCAACGTCCAAAACATACGATAGCCATGCAAGCAAACCGCCATGCCGAACACAATAAGGCATAAATTCATTATCATCGGCTATACTATGGATAAGCGGCTCATTGGTGAAATTCCAATTCATCGTTTTCCAATGATTTCAGCCTCAGGCCAATAAAATCTTTAATATAATTTTGGTCATTTTTCCACGGCAGGCGATCGCCCTGTTTGGGGAATTGGTCTTTTGAGCGCAGAACATATCCGGCCTCAAAATCGAGAAGTGGTACTTCCTGAATATCGCCCTTCAACCGCGGCGTCACCATGGCGCTGCCGGTTTTTTGCATTTGGTTCAGTAGGCGGGAAACATATTTTCCGGTCAACTCCGCTTTCAACGTCCATGAGGAATTTGTGTAGCCGACTGTAAACGCCATATTCGGAATGTCGGAAAACATCATGCCGCGGTAAACATAATGATGCTTGAAATCAATCGACTTACCATCGAGCTGATAGTCAATCCCACCGGCAAATTTCAGCTTCAAACCGGTTGCCAGAATAATGATATCGGTGTCCAATTGTGTGCCAGATTTCAGCTGGATGCCAGTCTTGTTGAAACACTCAATATGGTCGGTGACAATCTCTGCCCGCCCTTCTCTTATGGCGGCGAATAGATCGCCATCGCGCGCGGCGCACAGGCGTTGATCCCACGGGTTATAATTCGGTGTGAAATGTTTTTTGATATCGTAATCAGGGCCGAGCTGTTCGCGCACCCCATTGAGCAAAAACCGGCGCATTCTGCGCGGCTTTTTGCGCGATATATGATAGACATAAATCTGGAACAGCACTTGTTTCCACCGCGTCAGGCGGCTCACCCAGATCGGTGGCAAGAACCGGCGCAATTTCTTGGCAAAAGCCTGCTCTTCGGGAACCGCCGCAATATAAGTCGGTGAGCGCTGCAACATGACCATATGAGAAGTCTTTTTGGCCATGCTCGGCACTAATGTCACGGCCGTTGCTCCGCTGCCGATAACAATAACCCGCTTACCCGCATAGTCTAAATCTTCCGGCCAATGCTGGGCATGTATGAGACGGCCTGCAAATTTATCGGCTCCAGCGAAATCAGGCCAGTAGGCTTCGTCGTAATCATAATAGCCGGTGCAGTTAAAAACGAATTTGCACGATATGACGACCGTCTCATCGGTATCGGTTTTCAACGCGCTCACCACCCAATGTTTATCTGCCGATGACCAGACGGCAGATATGACTTTGTGACGATAGTGAATATGGCGCTCAATATCATAATCTTGCGCCACTTCTCGAATGTAGGACAAGATTTTATGGCCATCAGCAATTGATGATTTGTCTGTCCATGGCTTAAACCCGTAAGCATAGGTGAACATATCGCTGTCGGATCGAATACCGGGATAGCGAAACAAATCCCATGTGCCGCCGCTGGCCGAACGCGCCTCAAAAATGGCAAAGCTCTTATCGGGCGAATGACGCCGCAGCTGGCAAGCACCACCAATGCCCGACAGACCTGCGCCGACGACCAGAACATCAACTGATTTATAGATAGTGGACATGCAAACCTTACTTCAAGAATCGGTCGCCATTTTCTGCTTTGACAAGCCAGATAGGCGATGACCAGGCTCGCTCCTGTATGGTCGCGGGCAAATCAGAGCGCGGTTTTACATTTGACCGCAAGGCATCCCAAGTCGACCAACGGCAAGCCGGGTTTTCCAGCGCGCGGAGATAATAAAACGCTTCCTGCCCCAGCTTGAAATCTGGGTCGCGCCAAAATGTTTTTAACTCGCCCTCCCCTTTATCGCCGCTGATTGAGCAATCATCAAGGTTCACACGCGCACCATTGTCAGGGCAGCGATGGGTTTGCGGGTCAGGTTCCAGCCCGTCAGAACAGGCGATATCATAGATTTGTTCTTTATGCTCACCATTGTCCAGCCAGCCCTTAATGATTTGTATGCGCTGTAATTTACTGGTGTTCGGGTCGGCAGTGGCCCAGGCCAAAAATAATGGCCGACGCCCATCATTGGCGGATAAGTCACCGCCCATGGGAACGCCCTTCTGATAGGCTGTTTTGACCAAGTCCGGCTGGTTCAAACGCATATCAGCAAAATCATAACCGGCAAATAAACGCAAGCTAATGCGCGTGCCGCTGGTGGCGAATGCTTCCTTGCGCTGCAAGGCTGCAAAAATCGCTTCCCGTGTATTTTCTTCAGCCCAGACGCCGGCAATACCCGAAGCGCCCCAATATTTATAGCCGGAGAAATCAAAATAGCTCTCGCCATCCACTTTTTCGACCATTTCCGGCGCACCAAATTTGACCAGAGTGCCATATAAAAAGCTTGCCGGAACCGAGCCGCGTTTTTCAGGCGAGTCATCAAGCGATCCGATTTTGCCGAAATAATTATCCTCCTCCAGAGACGCAGCGGCTGTATGGGTATCGCTGGAGCCAATAACGCCAAATTTATAAGGATTGCCCTCGCCCTTTTCTGCCAGAGCTAAGCCGCGATGCCATGCGTCGCGCACGTAGCTGCCGGATGGCTCGCTGTTTATGCGGGTCGCTGTGCGAAAAGGGAAAATCTCAAAATCGGCCCATTCATCATTGGGCGACAGAAATGGGTGGGTCTCCGATGTGCCTTTTGCCTGGGTTATCTCGACCAATGGCTCATTGCGCGCCCGGCGCTTTAAATAATCCTGGTCAACAGGGTTTCCTGCCAAATCATTAAATGCGAACATCATGCCATTGGAGCCATTGCTGTTATGCGGAATGGCGAGGCTGTCCACACCCTTGTCACGCAACACATCCATCCAGCGCCAAAGGCCGTCGGGATCCAGGCTGTTGAGCCGTGAAAATGGCATGGCCGGAAGCCGCTCGCCGCCGCGAAAAATAACATTGCGATGCAGCGCCTCGCGCGCTGCAGTTGAGGGGGTAAACTCATAGCCGACAAAAGTGGTGAATTTTCCGGGCTGATAAGCCGCATTAGCCGCTTCAATGGTGCGCTGCCAGGCTGATTTACTGACCTTGTTGACGACTTCCGTATCAAATGTGCCGTCGAGCAAATTCGCCACCACATCGGCCGTAAAATTGTTAAAGACGTTATTACGCGTGTTCATATCGAACAAATCGCCCGATACTTCATCATTCATATTGTGATAGGGCTTGGACAGCTCATATTTTGAAAACTCCGTGTTCGTATCAATCGCGTCATTGATAAGCCCCAAAAACATGGCGTGGTCCGTGACCGCATAAAAATCCAATGGCCGTGCCAATTGCACCTCGAAACCGCCCGGGTGCTTTATTGCCTCGCCCTGCGCATAGCGGTAAGCGTCAGCCGGTGTGGCCGTAGTGCCAAAAGCGGTGGCATCAAAAGACAATTTCGTGTGCACATGCATGTCACCGAAATAAGCATTGCGCTGAGGATTTGGAGCCGGCTTGGCCGCCCCCGAGTTCGGCGGCGGCGGGAAAGTCGCGACCGAGTCATCGGCCGCGATAATCATATTTGTTGACCTAAAATAATCGCGCGCTTTTTTCCGCCTGTCATCTGTTTGACGGTTGTCAGAGCAACCAAGCGTCAATGCGATTGCAAAAATTAGAACGTAACGAAGTGCCACAGGATCTCTCAAAGCTTCAACTCAAAGCATAAATAATTCGAATTCAAGGGCACGACACAGTCAATATCGGCCAAAAATGGAAACACCGATAAAAAGCCCAATTTTTCTTTACCTGAACCGACAGACTGTATGCCTGTGAGATATCCGAATGACATTTAAAGGCGGCAAAATTAATTTTGTAGCATCCGCGAGCGCACCCAAATCGGGCTTGTCCATGCCCGTTCCCTTATTATTGGCGGCACACGCGAATCCGGCGCGCGCCCCAGACGTATCGCATCATAGGTTGACCAGCGGCAGGTCGGGTTCATCAAAACCCGCACATAGTAGAACGCGCTTTGTTCGGTGTCATAGTCGGGGTCTTGCCAAACCGTTTTCAACTCGGGCGCTCCCTTATCGGCATTGAATGCGCAAGTCGCCAAATCCACTCGCGCGCCATTGTCAGGGCAACGTCCGGTCT
This sequence comes from Phyllobacteriaceae bacterium Water-Bin73, assembly GCA_900197605.1. GTDB lineage: Bacteria > Pseudomonadota > Alphaproteobacteria > RS24 > RS24 > UBA8337. The sequence continues at coordinate 1,783 of FZLQ01000084.1, read as the reverse complement.
CCGCATCAACTGCCAGATTATCTGCGCAGGCAATATCGACCACTTTTTCATGTGTTTCGCCATCTTCATCAATCCAGCCTTTAATCATTTGAATACGCTGCAACGGCGCATCCATGTAATCGCGCATTGCCCAGACAAGAAATTTGGGCGCGCCCACCTCTGGCTTTTTGCGGTGCAAAACGCCGCCCATTGGCACGACCTTGGTCAATCTGGCCAGCTCGTTTGGGTCTTGCAAAAGGGTCTCGTCGATTTGCCAGCCGGCATAGAAACGCAACGAAATGCGCGGGCCGGAAGTGGCATAAGTTTCGCGGCGTGCCAGCGCATCAAAAATGGCCTCGCGGGTATTTTCAGGCGCCCAGACAGCCGCCAGACCACCCGATGTATTAAAGCGGATATTGGATTTATAGGCCGGTTGCAGAGGCCTATCGGGGCGCAGACGGCGGAAAGCCGAAGAGGTGACAGCACCGGCAGGGCCTGGAAAATCCCATTCTTCAACATCTCCCGGATTGGAATTATGCGAGTCTGTGGCGGCGATAAAGCCATTTTGCATCGGGTTAAACCCCAGCTCGCGTTCGAGCTCCAAACCGACTTTCAGCCCTTGCCGGACAAAGCTGGTTTCAAAAGCACAGCCAGCTGTCTGCCCCGCTTCGCACGGGTCAAAAACCTGTTCAAAAGCACATTCCTCATCGGTTGCACCGACACCCAAAGCACATTCCTGCGCGCCCTTGATTTGAAAAATTTCCGTCAGCGGTTCGCGTTTTTGCCGCAAGCGCCAATCACTTTCTCCATATTCCTTGCCGTCCCAAGTATAGCGCGAATACATCAGTCCCCAGGCTTTATTGGGATTATGCGGAATGGTAAGGAAGTCGCAATCGCCCGTGCAGCCGGCTTCAAGCCCCCTCCACAAGTCAATGGCATTGGACACATCAAGGCTGGAAAGAGCGCGCTCAGGCACAATATTGTTGCGGAAGATAACATTACGATGATGCTTTCCTTGCTCGGGCAGGCCCGGCGAATACTCATAGCCGATTAAAGTCGTCAAAATACCTGGTTCATAGTATTCGTCGGCAAGCCTCACATAACGCTGCCAATCGGTCTTGGTATTACGCTGGCATCGGTCGCGACCCGGGTCAGACCGGCAAGTCGGGAAAGCGCCATGCTTTAGACCTTCACGGCTTTTATTTTGATAAACGCCAGCTGGCTCGGATGGGTCACCCGGCTCGGCCTTCCCGCGCACAGCGTCGGAAAGGGTCATGAAGATCATTGGATTGGGCGTATTGACCAGCCTGCATGCGCCGCGTTCGATAAGCGAGAGGCCTTCATCGCCGCAATGAGTGCGAGTGCCGAAGCCCTCGGCATGGTCGGTAATGGCAACAAAATCTAATGGACGGCTGAGTTGCATCACCTCGCCACCCGGTGCCTTCAATACCTCGCCCTTGGCAAAGCGATAGGCATCTTCAATTCCCAAAGTAGTGCCAAACAAGGTCGCATCAAAACTTTCCTTGGTGTGAACATGCAGTTCACCCCAATAAAGATTTTGGTTTGGATTGGGAGCGGACGGGTAAATGGCGGGTTGGGACGTGGGCAGGTTCAGTTTGCCATTATCTTGAAGCGCATAGTCACGCGCAGCCGTTTCAGGCCCGAATTTATCGGCGGCTTCTTGCAAAGGTATTACGAACCTAAACCAAACAAGGGCGACGGCCACCAAAAGCAAGACGAATAAGCCCAAGCCGATTTTTTTCAACATGTCATTCTCCATTTCCGGTGCAGTAAGGCATGGGAG
>FZLQ01000044.1 GCA_900197605.1 Phyllobacteriaceae bacterium Water-Bin73 | reverse complement strand
TCCGTGAAGGTGGCCGCACCGTCGGCGCCGGCGTCGTCGCAGCAATTATTGAGTAAGAATTTATGGGCGTGCCCTTCGGGGCGCGCCTCTTTTGATTGGAAACGGAATAGAAAATGGTACAGTCACAAAACATTCGTATCCGCCTGAAAGCGTTTGACCATCGCGTGCTGGATAACTCAGCGCGTGAGATTTTGAATACGGCAAAACGCACCGGTGCGGATGTGCGCGGACCCATTCCGCTTCCGACACATATTGAAAAATATACGGTTCTGCGTGGCCCGCATATCGACAAGAAAAGCCGCGATCAGTTTGAAATGCGTACGCATAAACGACTGCTCGATATTGTCGATCCGACACCACAAACCGTTGATGCATTGATGAAACTCGACCTGCCTGCCGGTGTCGATGTTCAGATTAAACTGTAGGGACTGGGAGACGTCATTATGCGTTCCGGATTAATCGTTCAGAAACTCGGCATGACACGCCTGTTTACCGAAGCCGGTAAACATGTGCCCGTCACAGTGCTGAAGCTCGACAAGTGCCAGGTTGTTGCCCAGCGCACGGAAGAGAAAGATGGCTATTCAGCCGTTCAACTCGGGTCGGGTTTTGCCAAAGTGAAGCGCACAAGCAGTGCCATGCGCGGTCATTTCGCCAAAGCCAAAGTCGAACCTAAGCGTCGCGTCGCTGAATTCCGCGTCAGCGCTGATAATTTGATTGATGTGGGCGCAGAGCTTTCTGCCGCTCATTTTATCGAAGGTCAAAAGGTTGACGCGACAGGCACTTCCATCGGTAAAGGTTTTGCCGGTGCGATGAAGCGCCATAATTTCGGCGGCTTGCGGGCGACACATGGTGTATCCATCTCGCACCGTTCGCATGGTTCAACCGGCCAGTGCCAAGACCCCGGTAAGGTGTTCAAAGGCAAGAAAATGGCCGGTCACATGGGCGATAGCCGTGTCACCATTCAAAACTTGGAAGTTGTTAAAACCGATACCACGCGCGGCCTGTTAATGGTCAAGGGCGCGGTGCCGGGTGCCAAAGGCGGTTGGATTTTGCTGCGTGATGCGGTTAAGCGTCCACTGCCTGCTGACCTGCCTTATCCGGCCGGTTTGGTTGAAGGCGGAGCACCTGCCGAGGAAGCTGCTGCTGAAGAAGCACCGGCTCAGGATGTCACTGAAGAGATTGTTGAAGAAGCTGCCGCTGAGGCTGCTGAGGCGGCACCTGCTGAAGAAACCGCGGCTGAAGCCCCGGCTGATGAAGCGCTTGCCGAAGACGCACCGGCTGAGGAAGCTGAAGAAGACAAGAAGGATAGCGAATAATGAAAGCGCAAGTTCAAACGCTTGATGCGAAGGCCGATGGCGAGGTAACCCTCGACAAGGCATTGTTCGGTATCGAACCGCGTGCCGATGTTTTGCAGCGCATGGTCAATTACCAGCTTGCCAAACGTCAGGCCGGTACACATAAGACCAAGCCGCGCGGTGAAATCACCGGTACGACGAAAAAATTCGGTCGTCAAAAAGGCGGCGGCGGTGCGCGTCACGGTAACCGCAAATCCAACATCTTTATCGGTGGTGGTAAGGCGCATGGTCCGGTTGTTCGCAGCCATGCCATTGATATGCCGAAAAAGGTGCGTGCTTTGGCCCTAAAAATGGCGTTGTCCAGCAAACAGGCTGACGAGTCATTGGTTGTTCTGGCCGATGCCAAGTCGAAAGACGGCAAGACGGCTGATTTGAAAAAGCAGCTTGGTAAATTGGGCATTGATAATGCTCTGGTGATTGATGGCGCTGAAGTGGATACGAATTTCGCCCGCGCCGCGCGCAATATCGCTCATATCGATGTGCTGCCTGCACAAGGCATTAATGTCTATGACATTTTGCGCCGAGAGAAGCTGGTTCTGACCAAAGCGGCTCTCGATAGCCTGAAGGAGCGTTTCAAATGAGCCGCGAAATTTATTACAACGTCATCCGCAAGCCGGTGATTACCGAGAAATCGACGATTGCATCTGAGAATAATCAGGTTGTGTTCAAAGTCGCGCCGGATGCCAATAAGACGATTATCAAAGAGGCCGTTGAAGCCTTGTTTGACGTTAAGGTGAAAGCCGTTAACACATTGGTTCGTAAGGGTAAAACCAAGCGCTTCCGGGGTGTTGCGGGTAAGCAAAATGATGAGAAAAAAGCCATCATCACGCTTGAAGAGGGTCACTCCATCGACGTGACCACGGGTCTGTAAGGGGTAAGGTAGAATGGCATTAAAGACATATAAACCAACAACCCCCGGCCAGCGTGGTCTGGTTCAAGTTGACCGCGCGGCGCTGTATAGCGGCAAGCCGGTTAAGAAACTGACCGAGGGTCTGACCAAATCGGGCGGGCGCAACAATGCCGGTCGCATTACCGCGCGTCGTCGCGGTGGTGGTCATAAGCGTAGCTATCGCATCATTGATTTCAAACGTCAGAAATTTGACATGGAAGCGACGGTCGAGCGTCTGGAATATGATCCCAATCGCTCCGCCTTTATCGCGCTGATTACCTATACTGATGGCGAGCAGGCTTACATCATTGCGCCGCAGCGTTTGGCTGCGGGTGACAAGGTGGTTTCGGGCGACAGCGTTGACGTGAAGCCGGGCAATGCGATGCCGCTTAAGTCAATTCCAATCGGTACGATTATTCACAATATCGAATTGAAGCCGGGCAAGGGCGCACAGATTGCGCGTTCCGCCGGTACTTTTGCTCAGCTTGTCGGTCGTGATGCCGGTTATGCGATTATTCGCCTGACATCGGGTGAGCAGCGTTTGGTTTTGGGCACCTGCATGGCGACAGTCGGTGCGGTGTCAAATCCCGACCAATCAAACATTAAATTGGCGAAAGCCGGTCGCAGCCGTTGGCTCGGCAAACGTCCTTCGGTTCGTGGTGTTGCCATGAACCCGGTCGATCACCCGCATGGTGGTGGTGAAGGTAAAACCTCAGGTGGTCGCCATCCGGTGACACCATGGGGCAAGCCGACCAAAGGGCGTCGTACGCGGTCTAATAAAGCGACGGACAAATATATTCTTCGCAGCCGCCATCTGAAGAAGAAACGTTAGGAGTGTTGGCACGATGACACGTTCAGTCTGGAAAGGTCCGTTTGTTGACGGTTATTTGCTCAAAAAGGCAGAAGCCGTGCGCGAAAGCGGACGCACCAATGAAGTCATTAAAATCTGGAGCCGTCGTTCGACGATTCTGCCGCAATTTGTCGGTCTGACTTTTGGTGTTCATAACGGGCAAAAGCATATTCCGGTTTCAGTGACCGAGGATATGGTTGGGCACAAATTCGGTGAATTTGCACCGTCGCGCACCTATTACGGTCATACAGCCGATAAGAAGGCGAAAAGAGGTTAATCATGGGCAAAGCATCGCTACAGCGGCAATTGCCGGAAAATGAAGCCAAAGCGGTCGGTCGAATGATCCGAACCAGCCCGCAAAAGCTGAACCTTGTCGCGCAACTTATTCGCGGCAAAAAAGCTGAACAGGCTCTGAATGATTTGACGTTCTCGCAGCGTCGTGTTGCCGGTGAGGTGAAGAAAGTGCTGCAAAGCGCCATCGCCAATGCTGAGAACAATCACAATCTGGACGTTGATAGCCTCATCGTTTCAGAAGCCTATGTCGGCAAAAATTTGGTCATGAAGCGTTTCCGCGCCCGTGCGAAGGGCCGCGCTGCACGCATTTTGAAGCCATTCAGCCAACTCACCATTGTTGTGCGTGAAATCGAGGAGAAAGCGTAATGGGACAGAAGGTTAATCCGATTGGCATGCGCCTCGGCGTCAACCGCACCTGGGAGTCGCGCTGGTATGCTGAAAAAGGCGAATATGCCAATTTGCTGCATGAGGATTTGAAAATCCGCGCCATGGTGTTTAAGGAATTGCGTCAAGCCGGTATTTCGCGCGTCGTTATCGAACGCCCGCACAAAAAATGCCGCGTGACCATTCATTCAGCCCGTCCTGGTGTCATCATCGGTAAAAAAGGCGCTGACATTGAGAAGCTGAAGCAGCGCATCGGCAAAATGACCGATAGCGAAGTGGTGCTGAACATTGTTGAAGTGCGTAAGCCTGAGGTTGACGCGCAACTGGTTGCTGAAAGCATTGCCCAGCAGCTTGAGCGTCGCGTCGGTTTCCGTCGCGCCATGAAGCGCGCTGTTCAATCAGCCATGCGTTTGGGCGCTCTGGGTATTCGTATTAATTGCGGCGGCCGCCTCGGCGGTGCTGAGATTGCCCGTACCGAATGGTATCGCGAAGGCCGTGTGCCATTGCATACATTGCGCGCCGATATTGATTACGGCGTTGCCGAAGCGATGACGGCTTATGGTATTTGTGGCGTCAAAATCTGGATTTTCAAAGGCGAGATTATGGAGCATGACCCGATGGCTCGTGATCGTCGCGATGAGCCGAACGACAATAATCGTCCGCAGCGTGCTCAAGGCTCAGGGGCATCGGAGAACTAAGTTATGTTGCAACCGAAGCGAACAAAATTCCGCAAGGCTCATAAGGGCCGTATTCGCGGCAATGCCAAAGGCGGCACAACGCTGACTTTTGGTTCATTTGGTCTGAAGGCAACTTCGCCGGAGCGTATTACGGCGCGCCAAATCGAGGCTGCCCGTCGTGTTATTACCCGTCACATGAAACGTGCCGGTCGTGTTTGGATCCGCGTCTTTCCTGATGTGCCGGTCTCGAAAAAGCCGACCGAAGTTCGGATGGGTAAAGGTAAAGGGTCGCCGGAATATTGGGCGTGCCGCGTTAAGCCGGGCCGTATCATGTTTGAAATTGATGGCGTGAATGCCGATGTGGCGCATGAAGCCCTGAAATTGGCTGCTGCAAAATTGCCGGTCGCCACGCGCATTGTTTCGCGCCCGGGTGAAGGACAATAGGTGTCACTATGAAAATGGCCGAAATTAAAGACATGACAGTGGACCAGCTTGGTGACGAACTGCTGAAGCTGAAAAAAGAGCAACTTAATCTGCGCTTCCAGCAGGCTTCGGGCCAGCTTGAAAATACCGCCCGTATGCGGGAAGTGCGTCGCACCATTGCGCGGTTGAAGACAGCGCAAAGCGCGGCGAACCAGTAGCCGGAACGAGGTAGGAAAATGCCAAAACGAGTTTTGCAAGGCACGGTAGTAAGCGATAAGGGCGACAAAACAGTTGTCGTTTCTGTCGAACGCCGTTTCACCGATCCGGTGATGAAGAAAACCGTTCGTAAATCAAAGCGTTATCACGCGCATGATGCGAACAATGATGTGAAAGTCGGTGACAAAGTGGAAATCCGCGAATGTCGTCCGATCTCGAAATTGAAGAGCTGGGAAGTTATTCCCGGCGCTGCTGAGTAAGGGGTCTCATTATGATTCAGATGCAAACCAATCTGGATGTTGCCGATAATAGCGGCGCACGCCGGGTGCAGTGCATCAAAGTTCTCGGCGGTTCCAAACGGAAAACCGCTTCTGTCGGTGACACGATTGTTGTCTCTGTCAAAGAAGCTATTCCGCGTGGCCGCGTGAAGAAGGGTGATGTGATGCGTGCTGTTATCGTGCGCACAGCGAAGGAAATTCGCCGCCAAGATGGCAGCATTATCCGCTTTGATCGCAATGCCGCTGTTTTGGTCAATACGTCGGGCGAGCCAATCGGCACCCGTATTTTTGGCCCGGTGACGCGTGAACTGCGTAGCAGCAACCACATGAAAATCGTGTCGCTGGCACCGGAGGTGTTGTAATGGCAGTGAAGCTGAAAATTAAAAAAGGCGATAAGGTGATTGTTACCACCGGTCGCGATAAGGGTAAGAGCGGCGAAGTGATTTCCGTTTTCCCAACTGAGAACCGTGCTTTGGTGCAGGGCGTTAATCTGGTGAAACGTCACCAGAAGCAAACGGCGCAAAGCGAGGGCGGTATTATCAACCGCGAAGCCAAAATTCACATTTCCAATCTGGCGATTGCCGACCCGAAAGACGGTTCAGCAACGCGCGTTGGTTTCAAAGTCAATGATGACGGCAGCAAGTCGCGCATTGCCAAACGTTCGGGAGAAGTCATCGATGGCTGATACGTCTTATATCCCGCGTCTGAAAACGCAATATCTGGACTCCATTCGTGGCGACCTGATTGAAAAATTCGAGTTGAAGAACCCGATGCAGGTTCCGGCGCTTGAAAAAGTTGTTTTGAATATGGGTGTTGGCGAGACCACGCAAGACACCAAGAAAATCAATTCAGCTTTTGAGGACATGCAGGCAATCGCCGGTCAAAAGCCGGTCATTACCCGCGCGCGCAACTCAATCGCGACCTTTAAGGTGCGTGAGGAAATGCCGCTTGGTGTCAAAGTGACCCTGCGTGGCGCCCGCATGTATGAATTCATCGACCGTCTCATCACTGTGGCTTTGCCGCGTGTGCGTGACTTCCGTGGATTGAATGCAAAGAGCTTTGACGGCAATGGCAATTTCGCCATGGGCCTGAAAGAGCACATTGTGTTCCCGGAAATCAATTACGACAAGGTCGATACGATTTGGGGCATGGATATTATCGTCTGCACCTCAACCAATGATGATGATCAGGCACGTGAATTGCTGCGCGCCTTTAACTTTCCGTTCAACGATTAAGGGCGGAGGAGAGAGATATGGCGAAAAAATCTGCTGTAGAACGCAACGATAAGCGCAAGCGCATGGCCAAGAAATATGCTGCCAAGCGCGCCGCGCTGATGGCGGTTGCTAAAGATCAGTCACTGTCCAATGAAGAGCGCTTTAAGGCGCGTCTGCAATTGGCGAAACTGCCGCGCAATTCTGCGCCGACCCGCGTCCGCAATCGTTGCGGCGTCACCGGTCGTCCGCGTGGCTATTATCGTAAACTCAACATGTCCCGCATCGCGCTGCGTGAACTGTCCTCCAAAGGGCTGGTTCCGGGCATGGTCAAGTCTAGCTGGTAAGGGAGGGCAAGATTATGAACGATCCTCTTGGTGATATGCTGACCCGCATCCGTAACGCTCAAATGCGTGGCAAAAGCAAGGTGATAAGCCCTGCCTCCAAGCTGCGCTGCTGGGTGCTGGATGTGCTGCAAGCTGAAGGTTATATCCGTGGCTATTCGGAATCGAAAACCGATAATGGCGCCGGCGAACTGGAAATTGAGCTGAAATATTATGAAGGCTCACCGGTTATTCAGGAAATTCAACGCGTGTCCAAACCGGGCCGCCGTGTTTATTCCTCAGTGAAAACCATGCCGGTTGTCCGCAACGGATTGGGCATTTCCATCATCTCAACGCCCAAAGGCGTGATGTCGGATAATGCCGCTCGTGAAAACAATGTTGGTGGGGAGGTTCTGTGCCGCGTCTTCTAGATGCGTCTCGGAAAGGATAGATATTATGTCTCGTATTGGCAAAAGACCTGTCGTTGTTCCGCAAGGGGTTGAGATTAACCTCAGCGGACACAATATCGCCGCCAAAGGCCCGAAGGGCGAATTGGCCGTTACCCTGTCTGAGCTTGTTAAAGTCGCGCAGGATGATGAGGGCGTTACCGTAACGCCGGCTGATAAAACCCAAGCCGCTCGCAGTCATTGGGGCCTTAGCCGCTCTATGGTACAAAACATCGTAACCGGTGTTTCGGAAGGCTTTTCGCGCAAGTTGGTGCTGCAAGGCGTCGGTTATCGCGCGCAAATGCAGGGTAAAACACTGAAATTATCGCTCGGCTTCAGCCACGATATTGACTTTAGTGTTCCCGAGGGCATCGCCGTTGAGTGCCCGTCGCAAACTGAAATTGTCATCTCCGGTATCGACAAACAACAAGTCGGTCAGGTGGCATCGGAAATTCGCAGCTATCGTCCGCCGGAGCCTTATAAAGGCAAGGGTGTGCGTTACGAGGGCGAGTATGTCTTCCGTAAAGAAGGCAAGAAGAAATAGAGGTTGATCATGGTTGGTAAGATTTCTACTGATGAGCGTCGTAAGCAGCGGGTTCGCCGCCAGCTTCGCAAAGTTGCCAATGGTCGCCCGCGTCTGTCGGTTTACCGCTCGGCTAAACATATTTACGCGCAAGTCATTGACGATGAAGCGGGCCGGACATTGGCCTCAGCTTCGACGAAAGAAAAAGACTTTTCCGGCACATCGGGTGGCAATGTTGATGCCGCCAGTGTTGTCGGTAAGCAAATTGCTGAACGGGCCAAAAAAGCCGGTGTCGAAACCGTTATTTTTGACCGTGGCGGTTATATTTATCACGGGCGCGTCAAAGCCCTGGCTGAAGCGGCTCGCGAAGCCGGTTTGACCTTTTAATCGGGCTAGAGGAGAGAAATCGTGGCAAGAAACGAAAATCGAGAAGAGCGCGATAGCGAATTCGTCGATCGTCTGGTGCACATTAACCGCGTCGCTAAAGTGGTGAAGGGTGGCCGTCGCTTCGGCTTTGCCGCTCTCGTCGTTATTGGCGACCAACGCGGTCGCGTCGGCTTTGGTCATGGTAAAGCACGCGAAGTGCCGGAAGCTATTCGCAAAGCAACCGAAAGCGCCAAACGTCACATGATACGTGTGCCGCTGCGCGAAGGTCGGACTTTGCATCACGATATTGCAGGGCGTCATGGCGCCGGTAAGGTGGAGCTGCGTGCAGCGCCTCCCGGAACCGGTATCATTGCCGGTGGCCCGATGCGTGCCGTTTTCGAAGTTTTGGGCATGCAAGATGTGGTCGCCAAATCGGTCGGCTCGTCCAATCCCTACAATATGATTCACGCCACTTTCGCGGCTCTGAAAAAGCAGGGCAGCCCGCGCTCAGTTGCGGCGCGTCGTGGCAAAAAGGTAAGCGATTTGATTACGCGCCGTCGTGACGAAGCTCACGATGCGAGCGAAGTCGAAGCGGCTAGCTAGGAGAGAGACTAATGGCGAAAGCGAAAACCATTGTCGTTGAACAGACAGGCAGCCCTATCGGTCGCCCGAAAGATCAACAAGCAACGCTGGTCGGTCTCGGCCTGAACAAAACCGGTCGTCGTCGTGAACTTGAAGATACGCCGGCTGTCCGCGGTATGATTGAAAAAGTCGCACATTTAGTGCGTGTCGTTGACGCTTAAGTCAGCGAGGAGAAGGTTATGAAACTGAATGAACTTCGTGATAATCCCGGTGCCCGTAAGTCGCGCATGCGCGTTGGCCGTGGCACATCTTCGGGCAAAGGCAAAACCGCAGGGCGCGGCGTAAAGGGTCAAACCTCACGCTCGGGCGTTGCCATTAAGGGTTTTGAAGGCGGTCAAATGCCGCTTCATATGCGTTTGCCGAAGCGCGGTTTTAACGTGCCGAATCCGAAAAAGCTGAATGCAGTCAATCTCGGTCGTCTGCAAGTGGCTGTTGAAGCCGGTAAGCTGAAAAAAGGCGCGACAGTCTCGGCTGCCAGCCTTGTTGAGGCGGGTATTATCCGCCGCGAGTTGGACGGTGTTCGCATTTTGGCGAAGGGCGCGTTGACTGAAAAGCTGGACTTTGAAGTTGCCGGTATGTCGAAAGCGGCGCAAGACGCTGTTGAGAAGCTGGGCGGCAAGGTTAACATTTTGGTGGCTGCCAATACGGATGAAGCTCCAAAAGCCAAAAAGGCGACAAAAGCCGAAACGGCTGAACAGCCTGCCGAAGATAATGCTTCCGACGAAACCGCTGACGAAGCTTCCGACGAAACTTCAGAAGACTAAAATCTAGTAAGGAGACCGCTTAATGGCCTCAGCTGCCGAACAGCTTGCCGCCAATCTCAGTTTCTCGGCCTTTCGCACGGCCGATGAGCTGAAGAAGCGTATCTGGTTCACACTGGGTGCGCTTTTGGTCTATCGACTTGGTACCTATATCCCGCTGCCGGGCATTGACCCGCAAGCCTTGCAAGCGGTTTTCAGTCAACAGCAATCCGGTATTATCGGCATGTTCAACATGTTTGCCGGTGGTGCGGTTGGCCGTATGGCGATTTTCGCGCTGAACATTATGCCGTATATCACGGCGTCGATTGTTATCCAGCTTCTCACCTCAGTGGTGCCGCGTCTGGAGCAATTGAAGAAAGAGGGCGAGTCGGGCCGCAAGCAAATCAACCAATATACGCGCTATGGCACAGTGTTTCTGGCTGCCGTGCAGGGCTATGGCATCGCCATTGGTCTTGAGGGCGCGCAAGGTGTTGTTGTTGAGCCGGGCCTCTTCTTCCGCGCCAGCGCCGTTATTACATTGGTCGGCGGCACGGTATTCCTGATGTGGCTTGGCGAACAAGTCACCTCGCGCGGTGTCGGAAATGGCATTTCGCTGATTATTTTTGCCGGTATTGTCGCTGAATTGCCGAGCGCTTTGGCGGGAACGCTGGAGCTTGGTCGGCAGGGTGCGCTGTCAACTTTCATCATTCTCGCGCTGATTATCATGGTTGTCGCGGTTATCGCCTTTATCGTTTTCATGGAGCGCGCGCAGCGTCGGTTGCTGGTGCAATATCCGAAACGCCAAACCGCCAGCGGTATGGCGCAAGGTGATAATTCACACCTGCCGCTTAAGCTGAACACAGCCGGTGTTATTCCGCCGATTTTTGCCTCTTCACTGTTGCTGATGCCGATTACATTGGCCAATTTCTCAGGCGACGCCTCAGGCGGCGCATTGGGCACAGTGGCCGCTCTATTGGGGCGCGGACAGGCGGCTTATATGGCGCTTTATGCGGCCGGTATTATTTTCTTCTGCTTCTTCTATACCTCGATTGTCTTCAACCCGAATGACACGGCGGATAATCTGAAGCGTTATGGCGGCTTTATTCCGGGTATCCGTCCCGGTTTGCGCACGGCTGAATATATCGACCATGTGCTGACCCGTTTGACCCTTGTTGGCGCGCTGTATTTGACGGCTGTCTGTTTGCTGCCGGAAATGCTTATCAATGCCTATAATGTGCCGTTTTATTTCGGCGGCACCTCGCTGTTGATTGTCGTCAATGTGACGATGGACACAGTCGGGCAGGTGCAGGGCCATTTGTTTGCCCACCAATATGAAGGTCTGATTCAAAAATCGAAGCTTGGAGGCAAGCGTCGATGAAGCTGATTTTCCTCGGACCGCCCGGTGCCGGTAAAGGCACACAGGCCCAGCGTATTGAAGAGGCTTACGATATTCGTCAGCTTTCGACAGGCGATATGCTGCGCGCTGCGGTGGCGGCTGAGACCGAGATTGGCAAGCAGGCCAAAGATATTATGGCGCGCGGTGATTTGGTGCCTGACGAAGTTGTCGTCGGCATTATTTCGGACCGCATCGAGCAAGCCGATTGCAAAAACGGCTTCATTCTCGATGGCTTTCCGCGCAATGTCGCCCAGGCCGAGGCTTTGGATGCGATGTTGGTCAACAAAAACATTGCGCTTGATGCGGTGATTGAACTTGCCGTTGATCCTGATGTGCTGATTGGCCGTATTCTGAAAAGAGCGGAAGAAAGCGCTGATGGCCCACGCGCCGACGATACCGAAGAAGCGTTGCAGCACCGGCTGCGCGTTTATGAGGAGCAAACTGCACCGGTCGCTGAATTTTATGCCTCAAAAGGCATTTTGAAGACGCTGGACGGTATGCAGGAGATGGATGAAGTGACACAGCAAATCAATGCTGTGTTGAAGGAGATTTAATCGGGGTTTTCCAATGGTTTGCAGTTGACTGGCGGGGCGAAATTCATATAATTCGCGCTTCCGAGAGACGATAGCAAAAATCGGCAAAACTCGCAGAATTGTTGGCCTTTTAAGGGGGCAACGCCACCGGGAACGGTGAAAAGGAGAAGCAAGTGGCTCGTATAGCTGGTGTTAACATTCCGACTGCCAAGCGCGTCGTTATTGCCCTGACTTATATTCATGGCATTGGCGATACGATGGCAAAAGAAATTTGCGAGAAAGTCGGTATTCCGGCTGAGCGTCGCGTCAACGAATTGAGCGATGCAGACGTCATTCAAATTCGTGAAACAATTGATGCTGATTACATGGTGGAAGGTGACTTGCGCCGCGATACATCAATGAATATCAAGCGTTTGCTGGATATGGGCATTTACCGTGGCCTGCGTCATCGTCGTAATTTGCCGGTTCGGGGTCAGCGCACCCATACAAATGCGCGCACCCGTAAGGGCCCGGCGAAAGCAATCGCCGGCAAGAAGCAGTAGCGCGAGAGGATTTTTATAAATGGCTAATGAAAATACCCGAGTGCGCCGCCGCGAGCGGAAAAACATCACCTCCGGCGTTGCTCATGTCAATTCGACTTTTAACAACACACTGATTACCATTACCGACGCACAGGGTAATGCTATCAGCTGGTCTTCCGCCGGTTCTATGGGCTTCAAAGGCTCACGCAAATCGACCCCTTATGCGGCACAAGTTGCCGCCGAAGATGCCGGTCGCAAAGCGATGGAACATGGCGTTAAGACGCTTGAAGTAAATGTTCGCGGCCCCGGTTCGGGCCGTGAAAGCGCGCTCCGCGCATTGCAAGCAGTCGGTTTTACCATCACTTCTATTCGTGACGTAACTCCGATTCCGCATAATGGCTGCCGCCCGCCTAAACGCCGCCGCGTTTAAGTAATCTTGCGTGCAACCATGAGCGATAAACTGATTGAAGAGGTGACATTGTGATCCAAAAAAACTGGCAGGAACTGATTAAACCCACCAAGCTGGATATTATCCCCGGCCATGACGAGACCCGCGAGGCCCGCATTGTGGCTGAGCCGCTTGAGCGTGGTTTCGGTTTGACATTGGGCAATGCGCTGCGTCGCGTGCTGCTGTCATCTATTCAGGGTGCGGCTGTAACCGGCGTTCAAATTGACGGCGTGCTGCATGAGTTTTCATCTATTGCGGGTGTCCGCGAAGATGTAACCGATGTTGTTCTCAACATTAAGAAAATGGCTTTGTCGATGGATGCCGAAGGCCCGAAACGCCTCGTCCTCGCGAAAAAAGGCCCGGGCGTTGTGACCGCCGGTGACATTGAAGAAAATGCCGCCGTGACTATTCACAACCCTGATTTGGTGCTGTGCACACTCGATGATGGTGCCGAAGTGCGCTTCGAATTTACCATCAATACCGGTGCCGGTTACGTGCCTGCCGAGAAAAACCGTCCGGAAGATTCGCCGATTGGCATGATTCCGGTCGATAGCCTGTATAGTCCGGTGCGCCGTGTTTCTTACAATGTAGAAAACACACGCGAAGGCCAAGTGCTGGATTATGACAAGCTGACAATGGACATTGAAACCAATGGCACGGTCACACCGGAAGATGCGCTGGCGCTGTCTGCGCGTATTCTGCAAGACCAGCTTCAAAGCTTCATTAACTTTGAAGAGCCGGAAGTGCAGGTTGATGACACATCAGCTATTGAAGAGACCGGTTTCTCTGCTGCGCTACTGAAGAAAGTCGATGAGTTGGAATTGTCTGTTCGTTCAGCCAATTGCTTGAAAAACGATAATATCGTTTACATTGGCGACCTGATTCAGAAGTCAGAAGGCGAAATGCTGCGAACCCCGAATTTCGGCCGCAAATCGCTGAATGAGATTAAAGAAGTGTTGGGCGATATGGGCCTGCATTTGGGAATGGATGTGCCAAATTGGCCGCCGGAAAACATCGAAGAACTTGCCAAGAAGTTTGAAGAGAATTTTTAAGGCCTCGTAAGAGGGCGTAAAGGAGTGACGTTATGCGCCACGCAAAAGCAGGACGCAAACTAAACAGAACCAGCAGCCATCGCAAAGCGATGCTGGGAAACATGGCTGTCGCGCTGATTAAGCACGAGCAGATTGTGACCACATTGCCGAAAGCCAAAGAGCTTCGCCCGTTTGTTGAAAAACTGGTGACGCTGGGCAAAAAAGGTGATTTGGCCGCCCGCCGTCGCGCCTATGCGCAACTGCCGGAAGAGCAATATGCCGCCAAGCTGTTTGATACATTGGCCGAGCGCTATGCCAACCGCAATGGTGGTTATATTCGTGTGTTG
Organism: Phyllobacteriaceae bacterium Water-Bin73; assembly: GCA_900197605.1. Taxonomy (GTDB): domain Bacteria; phylum Pseudomonadota; class Alphaproteobacteria; order RS24; family RS24; genus UBA8337. The sequence continues at coordinate 1,145 of FZLQ01000044.1, read as the reverse complement.
AAAGCCGGTTTCCGTTTTGGCGATAATGCGCCAATGGCGGTGATTGAATTTGTTGATCGCGACCCGGCCGCCAAAGGTCAGGATAGCGGCCCGGTTGAAGTGAATGATGAGGGCGATGCTGTCGTACCTGCCGCTGCAACCGCGTAAGGCGACAATACCTCTAAATAAGGCACGGAAACGCGGTTTTCGTGCCTTTTTTTATGCTAGTTTACCGATGTGAGGAGAGATTATGAGCGGTCAGGCCATTATTTTGGTAGCAGCAGGCGGCGCGTTGGGCGCGGTCGCGCGCTATCTGGTCGGCGGCTTGCTGAAAACCGCTTCCGGCTTTCCCTGGGCGACCATGAGCGTCAATATTTTCGGTTCGTTATTCATGGGGCTGCTGATTGGCTGGTTATCCCGCCAAAGCGCGGGAAGCGACGCCATAAGATTGTTTCTCGCTGTTGGCATATTGGGCGGTTTCACCACATTCTCGGCCTTTTCGATGGATTTATTCACGCTGATTGAAAAACGCGATATGGCGGCGATGATGCTGTATCTCGGCGGCTCGCTGGTGGGCGGTTTGCTGGCCTTTATCATCGGCTTTATGGCATTGAGGGCATAATGGCCGGGGTTCGTCAGGTAAAGGTCAAACGCGAAGATGATGGGCTGCGCCTTGACCGGTGGTTTCGCAAGCATTTTCCAGCGCTAACGCAAGGGCGCCTTGAGAAATTGCTGCGCCGTGGGCTGGTGCGCCTCGATGGTAAGCGCGTCAAAGCGGCCGAGCGTGTCGCCATCGGCCAGATTATGCGCGTGCCGCCGGAAGTGCCGCCGCAGGGCGCCAAGAAATCAGAACGTCCGGTAAGCGTCGCAGATAGTGTGGTCACGCAATTGCGCGACGCGATTATTCATAAAGATAAAGACGTGATTGTGTTGAACAAGCCTTCCGGCTTGGCTGTGCAGGGCGGCAGTAAAACCACAACCCATATTGATGCGGCGCTGCCGGCTTTGCAATTTGATGAGGCTGAGCCGCCGCGTCTGGTGCATCGTCTCGACCGCGATACATCAGGTGTTCTGGTATTGGCGCGCAATCGAAAAGCAGCGCAATTCCTAACCCGTCAATTTGCCGATAGAGCGACAGAGAAAATTTATTGGGCATTGGTATATGG
>FZLQ01000059.1 GCA_900197605.1 Phyllobacteriaceae bacterium Water-Bin73 | reverse complement strand
GCTGTCATCACTTCGTCCCAAACGCTTAAGTCGGGCGGCGGCGCATCTTCAATACCAAAGGCGCTGAGCACCTCCACATCAAGCCCCTCAGCGTGATAGGCATGCGGCACGGCGTAAATGCTATCGACATCTTGCGCCTCAATGACCGAGCTTTCGCGCACATTACAAAACAGGCCGATTTTCTTTTTCTCGCCTTCCGGTATCGGGCGGTCGCAGCGACACAGCAAAATATCCGGCTGAATACCGATAGAGCGCAATTCTTTTACCGAATGTTGCGTCGGTTTGGTTTTCATTTCACCGGCGGCTGAAATATAGGGCAGCAGCGTCAGATGCACGAAAATTGAGCGCCCGCGCGGCAAGTCATTATTAAGCTGGCGAATGGCTTCAAAAAACGGCAATGCTTCAATATCGCCGACTGTGCCGCCAATCTCGCAAAGCACAAAATCGACATCATCAACTTCGGTCTGCACAAAATTCTTAATCGCGTCAGTCACATGCGGAATGACCTGCACCGTGCCACCGAGATAATCACCGCGCCGTTCTTTAGCCAGAATATCGCGGTAAATTTGCCCGGTCGTGACATTATCGCCGCGTGAGGCCGGAACACCGGTAAAACGTTCATAATGCCCGAGGTCGAGGTCGGTTTCGGCCCCATCGTCAGTGACATAGACTTCGCCGTGCTGATAAGGCGACATTGTGCCCGGATCAACGTTGAGATAGGGGTCGAGTTTCCGCAATCGGACCTTATAACCACGAGCTTGTAGCAATGCGCCCAAAGCCGCAGATGCCAAGCCTTTTCCGAGTGAAGAAACCACGCCGCCGGTGATGAAAATATATCGCGCCATGGGAGTTCAAATTACACAGGAGGAGTGATTCGCGCGAGTCGAAAAATGCGAATCACACGCTTATTAACAAAATTTCTTCGGGTGTCAGCCCGACGTTTCCGAATTATTCGGGGCTGGGCAAATCGCTGCTCGGCAAGTTCGGTAAAATCGGTGCCGGCGCTTGCGGTGTTGAGTTTGCCGGCCCGCCGTCAATCACACCATCGAGAACCGAAGAGCGGTTTTCCATTGTGCCTAAAACAGTCAAACCGATAGAGGTCAGAAAAAACACACCGGCGAGAATGGCTGTCGCCCGTGTCAAAGCACTGCCCAGACCACGCGCACTCATCATGCCATCGTTACCGCCGCCAATGCCCAGCGCACCGCCCTCAGAGCGTTGCAACAGCACTAGCACAATCATTGCGATTGCGACCATTAGATGAATGACCAAAAGAATGGTGGTCATAGGAATCTCCGTGACTTTTTTGTCTCAAACTTGCGCTCGTATAGCGCGTTTAATGGCAGAAAGCAAACAGCAAGGAGAAGCCGAAATCTGCCGGGCCAAATGCTGCGCGTGCTCCAAATGCAACATCGGATAGGCAATAAAACGGCGCGCCCGAATAAGCATATCTTTGTGGCCGCATCACCCGCTAAGGAAGCTCATGAGATAATTGTAAAACGTATGAGGTAGATTATGCGTTTGTTCGAGAAAAAAACGGCGAAAGACACCAGCTCGTCCGGCCTTACAACGGGGCAATCGGTTCAATTAAAATCCGGTGGCCCCAAAATGACAGTCAATGGTATGGCTTTTAATGGCGAAATTCATTGCAGTTGGTTTGACAATAACAAGCTGATGAGCGCGCGGTTTATTCCGGCATCACTCTCGCCCGTCGAAACACGCCCTAAAGATAAGCCTTCAAAATCCCGTAAAAATCCTGCGCCTTCAGGCTCGCGCCGCCAACCAGCGCGCCATTAACATGCGGCACAGCCATTAATTCCTCGGCATTGGCGGGCTTTACCGAGCCGCCATAAAGAATCCGAGTTTTCGCGCCCTCATCACCAAAGCGGCGCATCAGCGCTTTTCTGAGCGCGGTATGCACCTCGCCAACCTGCTCAACGCTCGGCGTAAGCCCTGAACCAATGGCCCAAACCGGCTCATAAGCAATAACCGTATTTTTGGCCGTGCACCCGTCAGGCAAAGAACCGCGCAACTGGCCCTGCACGACTTTCAGCGTCTCGCCCGCTTTGCGCTGTTTCAGACTTTCCCCGATACACATAATCGCCATAAGCCCTGCCCGATGCGCCGCCTCGACTTTGGCGCGCACGATTTTGTCGCTTTCATTATGGTCGGCGCGCCGTTCTGAATGGCCGATAATCACGGCCTTCGCCCCGGCCTCTTTCAGCATTTCGGCGGAAATATCACCGGTATGCGCGCCGTTTATATTGGCGTGGCAATCTTGACCGCCCAACGCAATGCCTTTGGCTTTCACATCAGCCATGCGGGGCAATAAGGTGGCAGGCGGGCAAATCATCACCTCGGCCTTAACCTGTCCTCCGGATTTTGTGGGCTTCATTGCAGTCGCGAGCTTACGCAATTCCGACAGATCTTTTTTAGACCCGTTCATTTTCCAGTTTCCGGCAACCAATGCTCGAATTTTCAGCCTGTTTTTCTGCGCTGCCATGCCTGTCTCCCTAAAATATAACTTTGCCTGTTTAACCCGTTCGCCCGCTTGCGACAAGCGACGGGGCAGACTATGATGCCGCCGAATTATAGCGGCGATTTCCGCCAGAAAGCGAAAGACAAAAATGCTTGAATTTCTGCGTAGCAAAGCCAGTGGTGTGCTTGGCATTCTTCTCATCGGCCTCCTTGTCATTGCCTTTGGGCTATGGGGCATTGCCGATACATTTACCGGCTTTTCAAATAGCGAGATTGCCTCTGTCGGCAGTAAGAAAATTGAACGACAGGAATTCCAACTGCGTTATGTGCAAACAACGCGTGACCTGTCGCGCCGATTGGGCACAACCTTATCGGCCACTGATGCCAATAATCTCGGCATCTCGCAGCAAGTGCTGATTAATATGTTGGGCGGGGCCGCGATACATGAAGCCTCTGACCAAATGGGGCTGGCCTTTGGCGATGAGGCGATTGCCGCCGCTATTTTGAAAGACCCGAATTTCGCCGGTGTGAATGGTGAGTTTGATGAGCCGACCTTCCGTGCCGTGCTGGCGCAAAACGGCCTGAATGAGAAATTATTTGTCGAAGACCAACGGCGTTTTCATCTGACCAATCAATTGACCGAGGCGAGCATTGACCGCGCGCTGGTGCCGAAACTTTTGACCGAGGGATTGTATAAGCATTTCCTTGAGCGTCGCGTTGCCAATTATATGATTTTGACGCTCGACCAAACCGACGAGACGGGCGAGCCGACTGACGAGGAATTGGAAACTTTCTTTAATGAAACGCGATTGCGTTTCGCTCAACCCGAAACACGTTCGGGCCATGCTCTGGTTGTTTCCCCGGCCCGCTTCGCCGAGCTTATCAGCATTGACCGCGCGACCCTTGAAGAGGAATACGAGCTTTCAATGAGTGATTTCACCGTCGCCGAAACCCGCAAAGTTGACCAGCTTGTGCTGGCCGATGATACCGATGCGGCGCGTGTGAGAGAGCAAAAAGCCAATGGCGTCTCTTTTGTTGAGATTGTCGATAGCGCAGGCCAGACCCTTGAAAATACCGATTTAGGTGAAGTCGAACGCGGCGATATGATTTCCGCCGACCTTGCCGAGATCGCTTTCTCAATGGAAAAAGGCGCCATTAGCGACGTGATTGAAGGCCCGCTCGGCTATGTGGTTTTGCGTGTCCGCGACATTAAACCGGGCTCGACGCTATCGCTTGAAGAGGTGGAAGACCGCTTGCGCCAGCGCATTATTTTTGACCGCGCGCTGGAAGACATGCTCGCCTTTACCGAAACAGTGGAAGACGAATTGGCCGGTGGCGAGTCGCTGGAAAATATCGGGCAACGCTTCGACCTCGACGTTATTAAAATCAATAATGTAGCCAATAATGGCAAGACAGTTGACGACAATCAGCCGCTTATTCTCGCGCGCTATGAGACGCTGACCGGCCTATTGTTTGAGAGCGCGATTGGCGAAGATATTCCGATGCAAGAAATGGAAGACGGCACCTTTATTTGGCTGCGCCTGAATGATGTCACGCCATCTATCGTGCCGCCGCTAAAAGATGTGCGCGATGCCGTTACCGCAGAATGGAAAACCGATGAGCGCAGCAAGCTATTGCAAGCCATGGCCGAGCATATGGTTAAAGTCGGCAACGAGACGGGCAGCTTCAAATCTGCTGCCGAAGGATTTAAGCGCAAGCCGCTCGTGTCTGAACCGATGACCCGCCAAGTGTCGAACGATACCTTTACCGGTGAGGCGGTCGAGCGCTTGTTCAGTGTCGGAAAAGATAAATTTGCCTGGGCGCGTGTCGGCTTTGGCGGTGAGATTATTGTCATGCAAGCAACTGATATTATCGCCGCTGAACTGACAGACAGCGCCGCGAAAGAAATCATCTTTGATGGCGAGCAGCGAAAATATCATACCGATTTGAGCAATCAGTTTGTCCTGAGCCTGCAACAGAGTTTCGGCTCATCTGTTAACCAAAGGAATTTGGATCTCGCAACTCGCGAACTGGTGACGCGATGATGGCAGCAACGCCGGACCGCGCAGCCTTTGCCGCGGCCTATGCCGACGGCACGCCGCAGCTTGTCTGGACCGAGTTGATTGCCGATTTGGAAACGCCTGTCGCCGCCTATTTGAAATTATCCGGTGGCGAAGATTTCAGCTTTCTTTTGGAGTCTGTCGAAGACGGCGATATTCGGGGCCGCTATTCGATGATTGGCCTTGCGCCGGATTTATTGTTTCGCGTCAGTGACGGGAAGCCGGAAATAAATCGCGCCGCGCAGCAAGACCGCGACAGCTTCACGCCAATGGAAGGCGCGCCGCTCGATGCTTTACGTGCCGTTCTGGCCGAGTCGCGCCTTGAGGTGCCCGAAGGTCTCGCGCCCATGTCAGCCGGTGTGTTCGGCTATATGGCTTATGATATGGTGCGGCATATGGAAGACCTGCCGGACAGCAATCCTGATGTCATGCAAGTGCCGGATTGCCTGTTTATGCGCCCCACCCTCATCGCCGTATTCGATAGCGTGACCGATAATATCCGTTTGGTGACAGCCGTGCGTCCAGATGCGTCAAAGGCTGGTGATGCTTATGACAGTGCGCTGGCGCGGCTTGAGGCAGCGGAAGAAAAACTCCGCGCCGCTCTGCACGATGCCGCTCTGAGCGTGCCGAATGAATTTGCCGCGCCGCAATCCAATATGAGCCAGAGCGACTATTTCAACATGGTCGAAAAAGGCAAAGCCTATATTGAGGCCGGTGATGTGTTTCAAGTCGTGTTGAGCCAACGCTTCAATATTGATTTCGACCTGCCGCCTTTCGACCTTTACCGCTCGCTGCGCCGCGTTAATCCATCGCCCTATTTATTCTTTCTGAACATGCGCGACTTCGCCGTTGTCGGTTCAAGCCCTGAAGTGCTGGTCGGGGTGAAAGACCGCAAGGTCAATATCCGCCCGATTGCAGGCACCCGCAAACGCGGCGCGTCTTTGGCCGAAGACGAAGCCATTAGCGCCGAGTTGCTGGCTGATGAAAAAGATCGCGCCGAGCATTTGATGCTACTGGATTTGGGACGCAATGATGTCGGGCGCGTGTCTGAAATCGGCTCGGTTCAGGTCAATACGGCTTTCGGCCTACAAAAGACCTCGCATCTCATTCATATTGTGTCCGATGTCACCGGCACGCTGCGCCAAGACCTTGACGAGATTGATGCGCTGGTCGCAGGCTTTCCGGCCGGCACAGTATCCGGCGCGCCGAAAATTCGCGCGATGGAAATCATTGATGAGTTGGAACCCGAACGCCGTGGCATTTATTCCGGCTGCGTCGGGTATTTTTCCGCCAATGGCGATATGGATACTTGCATCGCGCTGCGCACTGCCGTGGTGAAAGACAATAAGCTATATGTGCAAGCCGGTGGCGGCGTGGTTTATGACAGCACGCCGCAATATGAGTATGATGAAACGGTGAATAAGGCCGCCGCCTTGTTTCGGGCCGCTGAGATTGCGCTTGAACTCGCCGCCGACAGAAAGAACCGCCCCTAATGCTGACGCTTATCGACAATTACGACAGCTTCGCCTTTAATCTGGTGCAATTCCTTGGCGATTTGGGTGCCGCATGTCAGGTCGTGCGTAATGATAAAACAACGCCCGACGACGTTTTCGCGGCCAAGCCGAAAGCTATTATTTTGTCACCCGGCCCGTGCGACCCCGACAAGGCAGGCATTTGCCTCGAGCTGATTAAAGCCGCTCCGGAAGACATGCCGATATTCGGCGTCTGCCTCGGCCATCAATGTATCGGGCAAGCTTTTGGTGGAGAGATTGTGCGCGCCGATAAAATCATGCACGGCAAGCTGAGCCATATTCAACATGGCGGCGATGGCGTGTTTGAGGGCCTGCCCGACCCGCTGACCGTCACGCGCTATCACTCGCTGGTGATTGAGCCGAGCAGCCTGCCCGATTGTTTAGAGATTGCGGCGCAAACCGATGACGGTATTATTATGGCGGTGAAACACAAAACGCGGCCTATTTACGGCGTGCAGTTTCACCCCGAAAGCATTGCCACTGCGCATGGACATAAATTGCTGGGCAATTTTTTGAAAACCACCGGACTGAATGTGGCGGCTGATATTACCCCGCAACATTTGACACTGACTGAAACACTGGAGGCCTAAATGGATGCCGAGCCTGATAAATTGAAACCGACACTCGGTATTCTATCCGAAGGTCGCACCCTGTCTGGGGCTGAGGCGACAAAAGCCTTTGAAATCATCTTGAACGGTGAAGCAACACCAGCGCAAATCGGTTCCTTTCTGTCAGCTTTGCGGGTGCGTGGCGAGACGATAGATGAGATTGCCGCTGGTGTTAACGTCATGCGCGCCAATGCGCTGAAAGTCAAAGTGCCGACCCATGTGCTGGACACATGCGGCACGGGCGGCGATGGCAGTGGTAGTTACAATATATCAACCGCCGTCGCGCTGGTGGCTGCGGCCTGCGGTGCCTATGTCGCCAAACACGGCAACCGCGCCCTCAGCTCTAAATCCGGCTCATCTGAAGTTTTGGAGTCACTTGGTGTAAAACTCGCACTCTCGCCGAGCGCATTGGAGCAATGTATTAAACACGTCGGTATCGGCTTTTTATTCGCGCCCAATCACCATTCCGCCATGCGCCATGTCGGCCCATCGCGGCAAGAACTGGGCTTCCGAACCATCTTCAATCTACTCGGCCCGCTTTCAAATCCGGCTGGCGCAAATCGGCAATTGCTCGGCGTGTTCGGCAAAGAATGGGTCGAACCGCTGGCCCATGTTATGAAAAAGCTCGGCTCGGAACGCGCCTGGGTTGTGCATGGCTCTGACGGCATGGACGAATTGACGACCACCGGCCCATCAACCGTTGCTGAGTTGCGCAAGGGCGAGGTCTCGGTTTTTGAGGTGACACCCGAAGATGCCGGCCTTGAACGTGCCAAGCCCGAAGATTTGGTCGGCGGCACACCGGAAGAAAACGCCGCCGCCATGATCGCTTTGCTGGACGGTGCAGAGGGCGCATATCGCGACATTGTGCTGCTCAACACCGCCGCCGCGCTGATTGTCTGCAATAAGGCCGAAAGCCTGAAAGAAGGCGCCGAGATGGCCGCGCTGGCGATTGATGATGGTGGTGCGAAGGCAGTGCTGGCCAATCTGGTTGCAACCACACAAAAACTGGCTGACCAATAGACTTATGGCCGACATTCTCGATAAAATTACCGCCTATAAGCTGGACGAGATTGCCGCCGCTAAAGCGGCGCATCCGCTGGCCGAAATTGAGGCACAAGCCCAAGCCGCAGATACGCCGCGCGGGTTTATTCAGGCATTGGAAAATAAGCGCGCCAATGGCAAACCCGCCCTCATCGCCGAGATTAAAAAAGCCTCGCCCTCTAAAGGCCTTATTCGCGCTGATTTTAATCCGCCGCTGATTGCCGAGGCCTATGCGCAAGGTGGCGCGGCCTGTTTGTCTGTGCTGACCGACAGCCCAAGCTTTCAAGGCGCGCCGGAATATCTGGTGGCCGCGCGCGCAGCCTGCGCCCTGCCCGTGCTGCGTAAAGATTTTATGTATGACACTTATCAAGTGGCTGAAGCGCGAAGCTGGGGCGCTGATGCCATTCTCATCATCATGGCGGCAGTCAGCGATGCCCAAGCGCACGAGCTTTACGGTGCCGCAACAGCCTATGGCATGGACGCTTTATTCGAGGTGCATGACGCGCCAGAATTGAGCCGCGCCCTCGCCCTCGACCCGAAACTGCTGGGCATTAATAATCGCAATTTGCGGACATTTGAAACCACACTCGACACCACGAGACAGCTTATGGAACAAACGCCGGACGATATTTTGCTGGTAAGTGAGAGTGGCATTGCCAGCAATAATGATGTGCGCGCGCTGATGGCCGACGGGATTCCGGCCTTTTTGGTGGGTGAAAGCCTGATGCGCCAAGACGATGTGACGGCGGCGACAAAAAAACTTATCGAATCATAAAAAACGGTCTTGCGGCAAAAAACGAATAAAAGTAGAACATAGGAGTTAGCGATTCGTTCTACTTTTGACGTTTTATCCGGAGGGGCTCATGCTCACCAAAAAGCAATACGAACTTTTACTGTTCATCAATGAACGTCTGAAAGAGACAGGTGTATCGCCCAGCTTCGATGAAATGAAAGAAGCGCTGAACCTCAAATCCAAATCCGGTATTCACCGCCTTATCACTGCGCTTGAAGAGCGCGGCTTCATCAAGCGCCTCGCCCATCGTGCGCGCGCACTGGAAGTGGTGAAATTGCCCGACACAATGGCCAGCTCCATGTCTGCGCCCACGCGTGCGCCGGCCGCGGCCAACGCCCCCCAAGCCGCCAATGATGACAATGCCGTAACTGTTTCGGTTATGGGTCGCATCGCGGCGGGCACACCGATTGAAGCCTTGCAAGAGGAAGTCAATCAAATCTCTGTGCCGATTGAAATGATGCGCTCAGGCGACCATTATGCTTTGGAAGTGCATGGCGACTCCATGATTGATGCCGGAATTTTTGATGGCGACACCGCCATTATCCAAAGCGGTGCCACGGCTGAGAATGGCGAAATTATCGTCGCTCTGGTTGAAGGCCATGAGGCAACGCTGAAGCGTCTGCGTCGCAAGGGCGAGATGATTGCGTTGGAAGCCGCCAATCCGGCTTATGAAACGCGCATTTTCCGCTCCGACCAAGTGCGGGTGCAGGGCCGACTTGTCGGCCTGATGCGTAAATATTAATTCTGCTGCCATAGCCTTTCTTGGCGCATTTTCTGCGCTGATAACTTTTCCTGCTCAATGCTGAATCATTGGGCCACGGCATAGCCTGCCGCCGCCGTGATGAACGTTACCAGCGTGATAAAAGATGGCGGTTCGCTCGGCCATAAAAGAATCGTGGCAATGGCCAGCAAGAAGCCGCAAATCACCTTAGAAAATTGACCTATATGCATATTGGGGCGCAGCCGTTTTTTGTGGTATCAGCTATGCAAAGGCGACGCAGACCGAACAGCAGCGCTAGCGACTGTTGGGCGAGCCGAAGCCCTATCACACGCCATGCGCGACATCACATGATGCGACATGCCATGCAGAAAAAGCAGGAGCCTATGACAGACGCCCAAAAAATTGTGACCCGCTTTGCGCCATCACCGACCGGATTTTTGCATATTGGCGGCGCCCGCACTGCTTTGTTTAACTGGGCGTTTGCGCGCCATCATGGCGGCATGTTTTTACTGCGTATTGAAGACACAGACCGCGCCCGCTCTACCCAAGAGGCCATTGATGCGATTCTTGACGGCATGGCGTGGCTGGGGCTTGAGGCCGATGGCGAGGTGTTTTACCAGCACGCCAATGCGCCGCGCCATGTTGAGATTGTCGAGCAGCTTTTGGCAGCAGGCAAAGCCTATAAATGTTTCTGCACGCTAAACGAGGTTGAAGCAATGCGCGAGAAGGCACGCGCCGAGGGCAAGCCGCCGCGCTATGACGGCACGTGGCGCGACCGCAACCCGTCTGATGCCTCGGCTGGCGCGCCCTTTGTTGTGCGCTTCAAAGCCCCGCAAAGCGGCGAAACGAAAATTGATGACGCGGTGCAAGGCCAAGTCACCACGGCCAATGAGCAATTTGATGATCTGATTTTGCTGCGCTCTGACGGAACGCCGACCTATATGTTATCGGTCGTTGTCGATGATCATGATATGGGCGTGACGCATATTATTCGCGGCGATGACCACCTGACCAATGCGGCGCGACAAGCGCAAATTTATGACGCGCTCGATTGGGACATTCCGCAATTTGCGCATATTCCGCTCATTCATGGTGCTGATGGCGCGAAGCTGTCGAAGCGGCATGGCGCACTTGGCGTCGAGGCCTATCGCGATATGGGATATGTGCCCGAGGCGATGCGTAATTACCTCGCCCGTCTTGGCTGGAGCCACGGCGATGATGAGGTTTTCACCACGGCCCAACTGATTGAGTGGTTCGGCCTTGAGGCTATCGGTAAATCTCCGGCGCGGTTCGACACTGAAAAGCTGGATAATGTGAACGCGCAGCACCTGAATATGGCCGATGACGCGGCATTGGTCGCCGAAACAATTGCCCTAAACGGCGCCCTGGCTAATTTCGAAGCACAATTGACCGCCGCCATGCCGCTACTGAAAGACCGCGCCACCCGCCTGCCCGATTTGGCGGCTGATGCGGCATTTTTGGCCGCAAAGCGCCCGATTACCGTCGATGACAAGCTGCAAAAGCATCTGAATGAAGAAAATCTGGCGCATTTGGCCGCATTGGCGCAAAAACTGGAGAATCTGGGCGATTGGTCACGCGACGCCATTGAAAGCCTGATAAAGGCTTATATGGAAGCAAATGAGCTGAAAATGGGCAAACTTCTGCCGGTTTTCCGTGCCGCGCTGGTCGGCAGCAGTCAATCACCCGGTATTTTCGATGTTTTGGCCCTATTGGACAAAACCGAAGCATTGGCGCGCTTGAACGACCAAATTACCGGTTAAAAACCCTTTAAATCAGCCGAAAAC
>FZLQ01000023.1 GCA_900197605.1 Phyllobacteriaceae bacterium Water-Bin73 | reverse complement strand
AGCCTGATGTTTATGGCACGACGACGCTGGCTGACATTGAGAGCATGTGCGCGGCGCGCGCTGATACGCACGGCCTGACGACGCTTTGCCTACAAAGCAATGATGAAGGTGAAATTGTCAATTTCATTCAAGCCGCACGCAATGAAGCGAGCGGGCTTATCATCAATGCCGGTGCCTATTCGCACACATCAGTGGCTATTTTAGACGCGCTGCAAGCGGTCGAAGTGCCGATTATTGAAGTGCATTTATCGAATATTTTTGCCCGCGAAGAATTTCGTCATCACTCATATGTTTCCGGCGTCGCAGCCGGTGTCATTTGCGGTCTTGGCGCACAGGGTTATGAAATGGCAATAGACGCGCTGGCCGCGCGATTGGCCTGACGGGGGATAACGACATGGCAAAATTACCAAGCAATAAGACCATTAAAGATTTGGCCGAGCTTTTAGGCGAAACCGGCCTTACGGAAATTGAAATTGAAACCGGCGATATGCGTATCAAAGTGGCGCGACAAGGCACTGCCGTAAGCGCTGTTGTGCCCGCCGCCGCGCCAATGGCCGCGCCTGCCGCACCCGAGGCGGCTCTTACCTCTGATAATGTGTCCGATACCCCACCGGCAGACCACCCGGGCGGCATTAAATCGCCGATGGTCGGCACCGCCTATTTGGCACCCGAGCCGGGCGCGAGTAATTTCGTGAAAGTCGGTGACTCGGTGAATGAAGGCCAAACCATTTTGATTGTCGAAGCGATGAAGACGATGAACCCCATCGGCGCGCCGAAATCCGGTAAGGTCACGCAGATTTTCATCTCTAATGAGCAGCCCGTCGAATTTGACGAAGTGCTGATGATTATCGAGTAAGACATGGTTTCGAAAATACTCATCGCCAATCGCGGCGAAATCGCTTTGCGGGTTATCCGCGCGTGTCGCGAATTGGGCATTAAATCCGTCGCCGTTCATTCCTCGGCTGACGACAAGGCAATGCATGTGCGCCTCGCTGATGAAAGCGTTTGCATCGGCCCCGCTTCAGCCGCCAAATCTTACCTGTCCATTCCGGCCATTGTGGCGGCATGCGAAATCACCGGCGCAGATGCGGTGCATCCGGGCTATGGGTTTTTGTCTGAAAATGCCAAATTCGTCGATATTCTCGACGAGCATAATATCGGCTTTATTGGCCCGACGGCGGAGCATATCCGCATTATGGGCGATAAAATTGCGGCCAAAGCCAAAGCCATCGAGCTTGGTATTCCGGTGGTGCCCGGCTCTGACGGGGAAGTGAAAACCGTCGATGATGCGCTGGTTCTTGGCCGCACAATGGGCTTTCCCGTATTGGTCAAAGCCGCGTCAGGCGGCGGCGGTCGGGGCATGAAAATCGCCACCAGCGAAGATGATTTGGCCGAAGCCTTCACCACGGCGCGCGCCGAAGCCAAAGCCGCTTTTGGTGATGATGCAGTGTATATTGAGAAATATCTCGAAAAGCCGCGCCATATTGAAATTCAAGTGGCTTGCGACACGCATGGCAATGCCGTGCATTTGGGCGAACGCGATTGCTCTTTGCAACGCCGCCATCAGAAGGTTTTGGAAGAAGCCCCCTCCACTGTGCTTGACGACAAAGCGCGCGCGGCCATTGGTAAAATTTGCACCGACGCGATGAAAGGCCTCGGCTATCGCGGTGTCGGCACAGTCGAATTTTTGTATGAGAATGGCGCGTTCTACTTCATTGAAATGAACACGCGCTTGCAGGTTGAGCATCCGGTAACGGAAGCGATTACTGGCATTGACCTGGTGCGCGAGCAAATTCGCGTCGCGCAAGGCGAGAAGCTCAGCTTCACGCAAGATGATGTGACGCTGAGCGGCCATGCCATTGAGTGCCGGATTAATGCTGAAAATGCCGAGACATTTACCCCCTCGCCCGGCACGATACAAACCTATCACGCCCCCGGCGGATTGGGTGTGCGTATGGATAGCGCGGTTTATTCCGGCTATACCATTCCGCCGCATTATGACAGCCTCATCGGCAAGCTGATTATCCACGCTGATGACCGCGAAGCCTGTCTCATGCGTCTCAATCGCGCGCTGGCCGAGTTTGCCATTGATGGCGTAGAGACAACGATTCCGCTTTTTGAGAAGCTGCTGCCGAATAAAGATTTTCAGGCGGCTGATTATGACATTCACTGGCTCGAGAAATTTCTCGGCATGAAATAGGCTAGTTTAGCGTCACGCCATTTTCGGCGTCGCTGACCGGCGGCAATATCTCACCGGTGAACACCAACCCGTCTTCGGTCTTGCAGGCCAGCGGCCAAATATCGAAAACCGGATGATCCATCGGGTTAATGCCGGGGCTGGAGGCGAACATCCAGCCATTGAATAGCGGCTTGTCGCGCCCTGCCTTAAATTCTGAAATTTGCAAAAATGCTTTTGTCTCGGGCGGTTCTTCCGGCGGCGTGGATACGCAATCATGCATGGTCAGGCTCATATCGCCAATGGCGTATTCCTGCCCTGACAGAAGTTGAATTTGCTGCACTTTCGCCGTCACTTTATGGAGCAACGAAAATGTGCCGACCAGCATCGGCTTCACCGCGCCATCGTTTTCATCTTCATCGGCAATATCCAGCACCGGCACTTGCAAAATAGACAGCGGCGCAATGATGTCGTCATCATCTGCGCCTAGCGCATCTTCATTGGTGCTGATTTCGGGCGGTGGCGGCGCGATTAAAACGGGCGGCATCATTTTGTCATCAATCATTTGCGCGCGCGCTGCATGAGCCGCGACCAATGCCATGAAAACGAATAAGAAGACGCCTTTACTCGGCACTTTCCTCATCACCTGCGCTGAACAAAGCCTGGCTGACCAGACCAATCAAATCAACAGACCCCTGCGTGTAGAGAATTTCATCATCTTCGGCCAGCATGTCTTCACTGCCACCCGGCGAAAGCGACACATAATTGCCACCCAGCAAACCCTCGCTGGTAATTTTGGCACTGGTGTCATCGGGCAGTTCAATATCGCTGCCAATTACGAATTCGGCATTGGCGTAATAGCTTTGCGGGTCGAGGTTCAACCCGGTCACTGTGCCGATTTTAATGCCCGACATACGCACATCGCTGCCAATGGTCAGACCGTCAACGCGGTCGAATTGTGCGTTGAGGCGATAGCCGTCGCCGCCATCGGCCTCGGTGACCGAATAGCCGTAAACGACAAATAAAGCCGCCACCAAAAGCACGGCGGCACCAACCAATGTTTCAACCAGATTATCTTTCATTGTCCTGCCCCAGCTATCCTTATTTAGGCGTCCACGCATCATACCCATCAGCATAACCCGTTGTGTCGGCCATGCCGGCGGGCTTATGTGCATCTTTGGTGCCGGTCATATTAATCTGTCCGGGCTTCATCCAGTCGCGCTTCACATAAGCAGCCTGATCCGGTGTTTCATCGACTGTATAATGCATCCAGCCATGCCATTCCGGAGAAATACGGGTTGTTTCAATATCGCCATTATACAGCACCCAGCGGCGGGTTTTGCCGTTAATGGAAGCGCCATGCTTGTCTTCGTAATAGCAATTGCCTTGCCCATCGACGCCCATCAGCTTACCGCGGCGGCGCGTGTGCAATAAAGTGCTCAGCGTTTGGTGGTGCCACCACGTAAACAGCATTTTCAAAAACCGCATCATTAATCCGTTTTCCTTTTATCCGCCGACAATAGCGCAATTTGACCCCAAAAATACATTGGAAAGTTATGCGCTGCCCTTATCGGTCTCGTCCTTCGGCAAATTGAGGCGAATATGCAACTCGCGCAATTGCGCGTTTGACACATTGCCCGGCGCTTGCATCAGCAAATCTTCCGCTTGCTGGTTCATCGGGAAGGCCACTACTTCGCGCAAGTTTTCTTGCTCGGCCAACAACATCACAATCCGGTCAACGCCCGGGGCAATGCCGCCATGCGGCGGCGCGCCGTAACGGAATGCGTTCAGCATGCCGCCAAATTCTTTCTCAACCACCGCATCGTCATAACCGGCAATCTCAAAGGCTTTCAGCATAATTTCGGGCTTGTGATTCCGAATGGCACCGGACGACAATTCCACACCATTACACACAATGTCATATTGATAGCCCAGCACAGAAAGCGGGTCTTGGCTTTCCAACGCTTCCATACCGCCTTGCGGCATTGAGAACGGATTATGCGAGAAATCCAACTTGCCATCATCGGTTTCCTCATACATGGGGAAATCGACAATCCAGCAAAAGGCAAACTGGTCGCGGTCAATCAGGTCCAGCTCTTCACCAACACGATTGCGGGCGCGACCGGCGAAATCAGCAAAGTTTTTCGGCACACCGGCGCAGAAGAAAACCGCATCGCCGCCTTCAAGGCCCAATTGTGTGCGGATTTGTTCAGTGCGCTCTTCACCGATATTTTTCGCCAGCGGCCCACTGCCCTCAGGCTGAGACCCGTCGCCATCGCGGAAGAATATATAACCGAGGCCCGGCTGACCCTCGCCTTGCGCCCAGCTATTCATGCGGTCACAAAAGGCACGGCTGCCGCCGGTTTTGGCCGGTATCGCCCAGACGCGAACCTTCTCATCTTTGGCAATCATATTGGCAAAAATTTTGAAATCCGAACCGGCGAAAGCAGCGGTCACATCTTCCATCTCAATCGGGATACGCAAATCAGGCTTGTCTGAGCCATATTTCTGCATTGCTTCGGCGTAAGGAATACGTGGGAAGGTTTCCGTCACGCGCTTGTCTTTGCCAAATTCCTTAAACACATCGCGCAGCACCGGCTCGACCGATTGGAACACATCTTCTTGGGTGACGAAGCTCATCTCAATATCAAGCTGATAAAACTCACCCGGCGAACGGTCGGCGCGCGCATCTTCATCGCGGAAGCAAGGCGCGATTTGGAAATAGCGGTCAAAGCCCGCCACCATGAGAAGCTGCTTAAACTGCTGCGGCGCTTGTGGCAGCGCATAAAACCGGCCCGGATGCATGCGCGACGGGACAAGAAAGTCCCGCGCACCCTCAGGGCTGGAAGCGGTCAAAATCGGGGTTTGATATTCGCGAAAGCTGTCATCAGTCATGCGACGACGCAGCCAAGCGATAATGTCGGAGCGCAAAATGATATTATTGTGCAGCGTCTCGCGGCGTAAATCGAGGAAGCGATAACGCAGGCGCACATCTTCCGGATAATCCGGCTCGCCAAATACCGGCAGGGGCAAGTCACCGGCCTCTGACAACACCTCCAACTCAGCGACATAGATTTCCACTTCGCCGGTATCGAGATTGGTGTTTTTCGCCTCATCATCGCGGGCGACAACCTTGCCCTCAGCGCAGATGACGCTTTCGGCGCGCACGGCTTCGGCCAGCGCGAAATGCGGGCTGGACGGTTCAATGACCAATTGCGTCAGACCAAAATGGTCGCGCAAGTCAATAAACAGCAGGCCGCCATGGTCGCGTTTACGGTGCACCCAGCCTGACAGCCGGACGGTTTCATCGATATTTTCTGCGCGCAACTGCCCGCAATTATGACTGCGATAGTCATGCATTTTGCTCAACCTCATAGGCCGCAAAGGCGGCTTTTCCTGCGCCTAAACACAACGCTTCAGGCAATTTGTCAAGATGCGTTTCCACGCGACAAAAGAGCGGGGCTGGCGTATAAGACCCGCATGGAACTGATAACAACAAATGAAGCCCTTACGGCTATGTGCGCCGACCTGTCAAAACAGCGATATATTACGGTTGATACTGAGTTTTTGCGCGAAAAAACCTTCTGGCCGCTGCTTTGTCTCATTCAAACGGCGGGTGATGGCATTGAGGCAATGATTGACCCGCTGGCTGAGGATATTGATCTGACGCCGTTTTATGCGCTTTTGAGCAATCCCGATGTGCTGAAAGTCATGCATGGCTGCCGTCAGGATATTGAGATTTTTTATCATCAGGCCGAGATTATCCCCGCCCCGCTCTTCGACACGCAAATCGCCGCTATGGTGTGCGGCTTTGGCGATGCGGTGGGCTATGAGACGCTTATTCGCAATACAACCGGTGGCAAAATCGACAAAGGCAGTCGCTTCACCGATTGGAGCCAACGCCCATTGAGCGAAAACCAGCTTACCTATGCGCTGGCCGATGTGACCCATTTGCGCGGCGCTTTCGAGTATTTGGAACAGCAATTAGTGGAAAACGGGCGCGGCTCTTGGCTGGAAGAAGAAACCGCCATTCTGGCCGATCCGGAAATCTATGCCCAGCGTCCTGAAAACGCTTGGAAGCGCATGAAAATGCAAGACCGTCGCCCGCATGTTGTCGGCGTGCTGATGGAGGTCGCCGCATGGCGCGAGATTGAGGCGCAAAGCCGCAATGTGCCCCGCAATCGCATTTTGAAAGATGACGCGCTGCGCGAATTGGCGCTGCAAGGGCCGAAAGACAAACGCGGCCTCACCCGCCTGCGCGCCGTGCCAAAAGGCTTTGAAGGCTCGCGCTATGCCGACCCCTTGCTGGAAGCGATAGCGCGTGGCCGCAAACTTGAAAAAGACGATATGCCCGATATGCCGCGCCCGACCGTCAATCGCCCCGGCATTGGCCCATTGGTTGACCTGCTGAAAGTGCTTTTGAAACAGCGCTGCGAGGAAACCGGCGTTGCCCCCAAATTGGTCGCCAATGTGAGTGACCTTGAACGCATTGCCAGTGACGACAATCCGGACGTTGCCGCATTGCGTGGCTGGCGACACGAAATTTTCGGGCAATATGCTGAAAAGCTGAAAGCCGGTAAGCTGGCTTTAGCGTCAGAAGATGATGCGGTGGTATTGGTCGAACGCGACTAATCGTCAGCCGATAGGCTTGGCGCAATCTCTTTGAGCGCGCGCACCCGCACCACCGGTTGCAAATCCAACGCCTCGGCCAATGCCGCCATGCGCTTGTCGATAATCGGCGCGGCCAAATCGGCCAATGCCGGACTGATGGTCAATTTCAATTTCACCCGCCCGACTTTCAACTTTGTTTGCGCCAAAACGCCCGGCAAAGAGGCCGATAAAGAATGTGCCAATCTTTGGCTCAAGCCCAAAGCGCGCGCCAGCTTGTCATCGGTCGGTGCCAAGCTCAAAGCGCCGAAATCAGGCGCACTCTCGGCTTCCGTGTCGCGCATTTCATGGCGATAAGATAAGGCGCGCGACAAGAACACACGCTCGCCATGCGTAATGCCGGTAAAGGGCGCGGTTAAAACCGCATTGCTGACGGCCGCCGCGCGAAAGCTCGGATGGCTGGCCCAGGCCAAATCAGATATCAGACAGCCCGCTTGGCGCAGCCGATTAATCTGCTTATGGCTGAAATTTTTCGGCGTGGCGTGGCGATAAAGCTGCCGCGTCCACATCGCCAATTCGTGACTATAGGGTTCTGATTTACAACTTCGTGCCGCCATTTCCTCGCAGGCCATCAGCAGCGGGTCGAGCGCGCGATATTTGCTTTTCAGCTCTTGATAAAGCACGCCCTCACGCACCGCATTGGCCGACACAATAAGCCGCGACGGGCGCACCATATCCATCACCTCTTGCAAAACCAAAGAGGCCGCCGGCAAAGCCTCGCGACGATTGCCCGACGCCCGCGACATAATCCGCTGGGCGCGGCGACCGTTTTTCGCCATGAATTTGAAAAAGCTGGCTATTTCCTTTGGGCGCATTTCATATTGATGCAGCACTTCCAAACCATATTCAGAATAATCCATATGCAGTTTGGCCAGCGCGCGCCATGTGCCGCCGACAATATAAATCGGCTTGCCGCGCGCCTGCGCCAGCCAATCCAACTCCCCAAGCGCTTGACCGATAATCTTTTCCATCGCTTTCAGCTTGCCATTACTGGCCTGCTGCAAAGCCAGAACACCCAATGGCAGACTGGCCCAATGTCGGGTCTGATTATCCGAGACATAAGCCAATTCCAGACTGCCGCCACCGAGGTCCGCGACAATGCCCTCAGCACCGGGTATGCCAAGCATCACCCCATCTGCCGATAGAGCGGCCTCTTCCTCGCCGCTCAGAATACGGATTTTATGGCCGAGAACTTTCTCGGCATCAGCCAGAAACGCATCACGGTTTTCGGCCTCGCGCACGGCGGCAGTGGCAAAAGCGGCCAGCTTATCAATGCCAAGCTGGTCGGCAATCTTACGGAACCGACGAAATGTGCTGAGCGCCAGCGTGTAATAATCGCCCTCAATGCGACCGGTTGCCGAAACGGATTCGCCCAGCCGCACAAAAGCGCGTTCATTATAAATGGGAAGCGGCGTGCGCGCCGAGCCGCTAAAGCCGACAAGCCGCACCGAATTGGAACCAATATCAAGCACCCCTTGCGGGGCATCAGGGGGCAAGCGCCCCAACTTGCTGAGCGCCGTCGCAAACTGCTCGGTTGTCAATTCCTGCATAATTTCAGATTGCCTGCTCATTCGCCTTCTTGCAAGGATTTGCCGCGCCCCGACAGGCTGGGATTGGTCATGAAATAATCATGTGCATTGACCGCTGTCTCAGGTGCGCCGACCTTCACGCGCTGATAAAAACCGTCAGGCTGCATTTCCCAGCTTTGCTCATTATCCTGTAAATTGGTCGTCATAATTTGCCCCAAGACCTGCTCATGCACGGTCGGGTTTAATATCGGCATCAAAATTTCAACGCGGCGATTGAGATTGCGCGGCATCCAATCCGCAGATGAGATAAACACTTTCGCCTCATTTGAGGGCAGGCCGTGGCCATTGCCGAAACAGACAATGCGCGAATGTTCCAAAAAACGCCCGACAATGCTTTTGACACGAATGTTTTCTGACAGCCCCTCAACACCGGCGCGCAAACAGCAAATGCCTCGCGCACCCAAGGCGATTTGCGCGCCGGCTTGCGACGCCTCGTAAAGCGCGTCAATCACAAACGGGTCAACCAGCGAATTCATCTTCGCCCAAATTGCGGCGGGCTTACCGGCTTTCGCATGCGCGACTTCGGCCTCCAGATTTTCCATCAGCGTGTCGCGCAAATTCAATGGCGACATGGCCAGCCTTTTCAAATTCCCCGGCTCGGCATAGCCGGTGAAATAATTGAACACTTGCGAGGCATCGGCAGCGATTTCTGCGTCACAGGTAAACAGAGATAAATCTGTATAAACCTTAGCGTTTTGCGGATGATAATTACCCGTCCCCAAATGCACATAAGTGCGTAAACCCTCGGTTTCGCGGCGCACGACAAGACTGACTTTGGCGTGGGTTTTAAGCTGCAAAAAGCCAAACACGACCTGCACACCGGCGCGTTCCATATCGCGTGCGAGACGGATATTTGCCGCCTCATCAAAGCGCGCTTTCAACTCAACCAGCGCCGTCACCGATTTACCGGCCTCCGCCGCCTCAATCAGGGCTTGCACAATCGGGCTGTCATCTGTGGTGCGATAGAGCGTCTGCTTAATCGCCATCACATCGGGGTCGGCAGCGGCTTGGCGCAAAAACTGCACCACCACATCAAAACTCTCATAGGGGTGATGCACCAGAATGTCTTTCTCCCCAATCGCCGAAAAACAATTGCCGCCATGCTCGCGAATACGCTCAGGAAAGCGTGCCGTGAACGGCGTGAATTTCAATTCCGGTGCGCCGGGGGCGAAAAGCTCCACGGTCTGCGAAAGGCCGACCAGCCCGTTCACCGCAATGACCCCGCGCCGGTCAACCTGCAACTCCTTACGCACCAGTCTTTGCAGGCTTTCGGGCATATCGGCATCGAGCTTCAGGCGAATAACCGACCCGCGCCGCCGCCGTTTCAGCGCGCTTTCAAAAAGCTGCACCAAATCCTCGGCTTCTTCTTCGACCTCAATATCGCTGTCACGAATGACGCGGAACATGCCTTTGCCCAGCACCTCATACCCCGGAAAAGTTTGCTCAACAAAGGTCGAGATAAGCGTTTCAAGGCGCACAAAATTCAGACCGGCATCACCTTCTGCCTCGGGCAGTCTGATGAAACGATTTAATTGCTGCGGTATCAGCAAAAGAGCGTTCATGCGGTTATCATCTTCGCGGCGCGATAATTGCAAAGCCAGCGCCAACCCAAGATTGGGAATAAACGGAAACGGATGCGCCGGATCAATCGCCAGCGGTGTCAACACAGGCAGCACTTGGTCGAGGAAATAATCCTCCAGCCAGTCAATTTGAGCCGGGGTCAATTCATTGCCTTCACGCACGAAAATATGATTGGCCCGCAAGTCTTGCAACACATCGCCCCAAACCTCTTGCTGGCGCGCCATTAACGCATCAGCGCGCTGCAAAATCGCATCTAATTGCTGCGCCGGTGTCAGCCCGTCTTGGCTCAGCACCTCGACCCCCGCCTTTGTCTGACCCACCAGACCGGCGACGCGCACCATAAAAAACTCGTCAAGATTACTGGCCGAAATCGACAGAAAACGCAGCCGCTCAAGCGCCGGATGTTGCGGATTGGTCGCCTCGTCCAAGACGCGCTCATTAAACGCCAGCCACGACACTTCGCGATTGATAAAGCGTTCTTGCACCGAAAAGCCCAAATGGGTTTCCGGCACATCTTGCAGATTTTGTTTGCGTAAGACTTTGATTTTCTTCGCCATTCACCATCTCTCGAAAGCCGTTAAAAACTGAATTTTACACCATTATTCTGTGTCAGATATATGACTTTCCAAAATTTCCGCAACCATTGGCACGGTAATCGCGCGCTTTTCAGCCAAAGCTTGGCCATCAATACGCCCCACGAGCGCCACTATATTGGCATAATCGCGCTCAATGCGGGGCAATAAATAATCAACCACGCGCGGCTCGATTTTAAGCTGGCGGTCACCAAACAGCTTCAGCAGCAACCCGCGCATCAAGCTGTCATCAGGGCTTTTAAGCGCAATCGCCGCTATCGCCTTCAAGCGCGACGCCAAATCGGGCAAGCCCACTGGCAACTGCCCTGCCCCCTGCTCAGACAATAGAAGGATTTTCTGACTCTGATGGCGCGCATAATTAAGCAAGTGAAACAGCACTTCTTCGCAAGGCTTCGGCAGCGCGTCCAGTCGGTCGATAATCAGCACATCACACGTCGCGTCACCGGCCAGCAAAGCCGATACATCAGCCCCGTCCAAATCTGTCGCGACACATGTCAGCGCATGACATTGATTGGCCAGCACATCCGCCAAATGGCTTTTGCCCGCACCGGACGGCCCATAAATCCACTGCACCGGCTGTTGCCAATCGGCGAAGCCGTCAATCACGGCGACCGCCTCCCGATTGCTGTCGGCAACCAGAAACGCTGCGCGCCCCATAGCCGCTCTTTGCGGCAAATCAAAAACCAGTTGTTCAGCCATTATCTGAGCGGTTGACATAATCACGCATATAAAGGGTTACGCCATAGCGCACCAATACGCCAATAATGGCGGCCAGCGGCACAGCAAGAAGGAGCCCTAAAAATCCAAACAATGACCCCATTGCCAGCAAGGCAAAAATAATCCAGACCGGATGCAGCTTCACGCGGTCACCGACCAGACGCGGGGTCAAAATATTACCTTCGATAAATTGCCCGACAAAAAACACGCCGGCAATCAGCGCCAGTGGCGGCAGTTCAAACCCAAATTGACCCAGCCCCAACGCCCCGGCCAGCACCAAGCCAAAAGCCGCGCCGACATACGGAATAAAACTGATGAGCCCGGCAAACACGCCGACAATAATGCCGCTTTGCAGCCCGACCAGCGACAGGCCAACCGCATAAATCGTGCCCAATGAGAGACAAACCAGAATTTGCCCACGGGCGAAACCGCCCAGTGTTTCGTCAATTTGCGAGGCCAAATTCCGAATAATGGCGGCCTGCTCTTTGGGCAAAAGCCCATTGATGCGCGCTATCATATGGTCCCAATCATTCAGCATATAAACCGCTACAATCGGGGTGATGAATATCAAGGCCAGCAGATTAATCAGCGACAGACCGGTCAATACCATGCTCGACGCGGTTTTTTGCAGACCGGCCAGCAGGCTCTCACCCATCACACTGACCAGTTCATTTTGGCCTTCGACCAAATTCTGCTCCAGCAACCAGACTTGCACATCACTGATATAGCCCGGCAAAGCCGCGATAAGCATTGAGATTTGCTGCGCCAAAACCGGCAGGCCGAAAGCCAAGGCCGTCAACAAAGCAAGCCCGACAATGACGGTAATCGTTAAGGTTGCCAGACTGCGCCGCACGCCCACCGCTTCCAATCGGTCGGCCAATGGGTCGAGAAAATAAGCCAGCGCAAAACCTAAAACAAAGGGCAGCAATATATCGGACAAGGCTGTCAGCAAATAAAAAGTGACAAAAAGGCCGACAATAGCGAGAAGATGACTGAGCCGAACTGGTATCATTGCACCACCTGCACCACTGCGTTTTCTTCTGTTGTCACTGTCCAGCCGCCGGTTTCTTGCTCGGCCAAAACCAAACCCCGCTGGCCGAGATTGCCGCCCAATTGAGAAACCGAGCCAATATAGGCGATATCAACATAGGCGTAATTTTTGGCAAGCTCGACAATGGTGACATCGCGCACCAATTTGGCCTCATTGAGCCGTGACAAAAGCCGCGTCCAATCTTTCAGCCCCGGATAAGCAGCGCGCACGCGCAGCATTTGGCGTTCATCAGAGGCCACCGCCGCAACCTGTTTCCATCGCTCCGCCAACGCGGCCGAAATCTCATCAACAGCCACCCGCCCCATATCCTCATGCGGCTGGCCGGTGCGATAGGTGCGGACAATGACGTCGCTGCTCTCAGCACCGAAAATATAGGCGGTCACGCCAAGTTGGCCTTCAACATCGGCCAGCGCATGCGCCACGATAACCGTCTGTGTGCCATAGCGGTCATTCAGCGTTTGCAGCTTAATCGGGTCGCCAATCAAAATATCCTCAGCATTGGCAATCATGCTGTCTTCAATATCGCCCATTGGCAGCATGAGCGGCGCTGGATTATTATCGATATCGAAATTCTGCCAGCCCTGTTGCCACCAATGCTCGCCCCAGGCTTGCAGGCCTTGCAAATCTTCCAGCACCGGCAAAAGCAATGCCGGTTTGTTTTGCACCTCCGTTACGGCCACGCCATAGCTGCGCAACAAATCGCGCAATGGCCCGCGCTTAAACTCGACAGACAGGGTGGCGAGATAGCGTGTCGGGCCGGTTTTCTCATCGCTGATACGCAGCACCTCGACAAGGTTTTCAATGTCGAGTGTGCGGATATCGGGCAGGCGCTCCCATTCTTCTTGCTTCACCAAACGCTGCATGGCTTTGGACAGCGCTTCGGCTTGGCCGCGTTGCAAGGCTGTGGCGCGCGCCAATGTGGTCGAGGCCGCCGACACATCAACCTTGATGCGGTCAACCTGAAACACATTCCCCGCCCAAGCAGGGTTTGCGAAAAGCAGACAAAAAGCGAAAAATATCCGTTTAAGTTTCATGCGCGCAACCTAACGCGGGGACATCTTCCCCGCAATGCCGATTTAAGTGGTTACTTTAAGTCTGATGCAGGCTATTTTGTGGCGAAAGCAGCGATTCCCGCGAAAGACCAGTTGATGAGCGACTTCTCCGATAAACATAATCAGAAATCAGCCACTTATGCCGATGCAGGTGTCGATATTGAGGCCGGCAATACGCTGGTTGAGCGCATCGCGCCATTGGCCAAATCAACCGCCCGCACCGGTGCCGATAGCGACCTCGGCGGCTTTGGCGGCTTGTTCGACTTGGCCGCATGTAAATTTGATGACCCGGTTCTGGTCGCCGCCAATGATGGTGTCGGCACCAAGCTGAAAATCGCCATTGAAAGCGGCATTCACGACACCGTCGGCATTGACCTTGTGGCCATGTGCGTCAACGACCTGATTGTGCAAGGCGCTGAGCCGCTTTTCTTCCTCGATTATTTCGCCTCCGGCAAACTTGATGTCGATGCGGCGACCGATGTGATTGCCGGTATTGCCGAAGGCTGCCGCCAAGCCGGTTGCGCGCTGATTGGCGGCGAGACAGCCGAAATGCCCGGCATGTATGCTGCCGGAGATTATGACTTGGCGGGCTTTTCTGTCGGCGCAGCAGAACGGCGGAAAATTTTGCCGCGCGCTGATATTGCGGCGGGCGATATTATTCTCGGCCTCACCTCAAACGGTATTCATTCCAACGGCTTTTCTCTGGTTCGCAAATTGGTCGCGCAAGAGGGGCTGGCATGGGACGCGCCAAGTCCGGCGCATGACAGCAAAACCGTCGCTGAAGAATTGCTGACCCCGACGCGGATATATGTGAAATCCGTCTTGCAGGCCTTGCGCGCCAATGCGCCGATTAAGGGTCTGGTGCATATTACCGGCGGCGGCTTTCAGGAAAATTTGCCGCGTGTGCTGCACCAACATTTAGGCGCGCATATCGATCTTGATGCGTGGAACTTGCCTGCGGTTTTTCAATGGCTGCAAAGCACCGGCAATATTCAGTCCAATGAAATGCTGCGCACGTTTAATTGCGGCATTGGCATGACCCTTATCGTCTCGCCCGACGGCTTGGCTAATGTGATGGCCATGTTGGCGGCAGAAGGCGAAACCGTTATCCCAATCGGCACGATTACCCCGCGCGATGGTCATGCCGTCAGCTTCTGCGGAAAGCTGGGGTGAAGACTGACATGAGCGCCACAAAGAGCGGTCCGATTAGAATAGCCATTCTGTTTTCAGGTCGCGGCAGCAATATGCAAACGCTGGCCAACCATATCGCCACCCCACAGGTGAACGCCGAATTTGTTCTGGCCGTCACCAATCGCCCAAAAGCAGGCGGCATTGAGGTTTGCGAGAAACTGGGCGTTGCCTGCCTTATTATCGATCACGAAGAATTTGACAGCCGCGCCGCCTTTGATGCCGAGCTTGATAAAGCCTTGCGCGCGGCACACGTCGATTTGATTTGCTGCGCCGGTTTCATGCGCCTACTCAACGCCGATTTTGTTAATGGCTGGCCGGACCGCCTGCTCAATATCCATCCATCGCTTTTGCCGAAATATAAAGGCCTGCACACGCATAAACGCGCGCTGGAAGCGGGCGATAAAGAACATGGCTGCACGGTGCATTATATGCGCCCCGAAATGGATGACGGGCCGGTGATTGTTCAAAAAACCGTGCCGGTGCTGGATAGCGACACGCCCGACAGCCTCGCCGCGCGGGTTATCGAACAAGAACATATCGCCTATTCAGATGCGCTTGATGTGGTACTGAAAAAAATGGCGGGCAACTAGGCCCGCCAAAATTCTCGATATTTCGATGGGTCTCAGCCAACCAATTCGTCATCTGAGAAGAAGAATTTGATTTCTTCGGCAGCGGTTTCAGGCGCGTCTGAGCCGTGCACGCTATTGGCATCAATGCTCTCGGCAAAGTCTTTGCGAATTGTGCCTTCATCGGCTTCCGCCGGATTGGTCGCGCCCATAATTTCGCGGTTTTTGGCAATGGCGTTTTCGCCTTCCAAAACCTGCACAACCACCGGGCCGGAAATCATGAAATCAACAAGGTCATTGTAAAACGGGCGTTCTTTGTGCACGCCGTAAAACTCACCGGCCTGCTCGCGCGTCATGTGAATACGCTTGGAGGCAACAATGCGCAGACCATTGCTCTCAAAGCGGTCAATGATTTTACCGGTCAAATTGCGTTTCGTGGCATCGGGTTTGATGATGGAAAAAGTCCGTTCAATGGCCATGATAAGTTCCTCAAATCAGCTTCATTTGAGCGTCTTATAGGCGCGCTTATCGCGCTTGGCAAGCTAGGGATTTTGTTCCCATTTACCCTCGGCAGTTTGCTGCCAATAAGTTAAATCATGACCGGCATTTTTAAGCTCAGACCAGCGCATACGGGCACGGGCGACGCTCTCCTCATCGCGCCCGTCAAACATGAAGACGCATCGCTCAAAGCCATCAATCATGTCGCGCTCGGCACCATCGACCAGAAACAAAACATTGGCTTTATTTGGTGTCTCGGCCTCATCCGTCAACCAAATCGGCTGCTCGGCGGCGATATCGGCAAAGCGCGCATCGCCCTTCGCCGCATGGGGCAAAAAAGCTTCGTCTTTATAAGTCCATAAATGACTGTCGAGCGCTTGCATGCGCGCCTCAGAACCGGTTTGCACAACCGCTTTCCAGCCGCGCTGCAGCGTTGCGCTGAGCAATAGCGGCAAAGCCTGTTCCAGCGTCTGACGCTCCAGATGATAGAACAGAACCTCGCTCATTATTTTTCGTAATGCGCTTTCACCAAACGATCGAGCAGGCGTACACCATAACCGCTGGCCCAGCTTCGGCTGGTTGTGGTTTTCGGGCTGCCCATGGCGGTGCCGGCAATATCGAGATGCACCCAAGGCACATCATTGGTGAAGCGCTTCAAAAACTGCGCCGCCGTTGACGAGCCGGCATAGCGACCGCCGATATTTTTCATATCGGCATTTGGTGTATTTATCATTTTGTCGAAATTATCATTCATCGGCATACGCCAAACTTTTTCGCCCTCAGCGTCGCCAACTTCGGTCAATTGCTGCGCCAGCTTATCGTCGCTTGCAAACATACCCGCATAGTCTTGCCCCAGCGCAATCATAATGGCACCGGTCAGCGTCGCCAGATCAATCATGAATTTCGGCTTAAAGCGTTTTTGCGTGTACCAAAGCGCATCAGCCAAAACCAGACGCCCCTCGCCATCAGTGTTCAACACTTCAATGGTTTGACCGGACATGGAGGTGACAATATCGCCCGGTCGTTGAGCATTGCCGTCAGGCATGTTTTCGACCAACCCCAAAATGCCGACTGCATTGACTTTGGCTTTGCGGCTGGCCAGCGCATGCATCAGGCCGGTGACAGCAGCCGCGCCGCCCATATCGCCCTTCATGTCTTCCATGCCGCCTGCGGGTTTGATGGAAATACCGCCCGTATCAAAGCACACGCCTTTGCCAATAAAGGCGACCGGTTGCTTGGATTTAGCTGCGCCATGCCACTGCATGACAACCAATTGGCTGGGCTGCACACTGCCCTGCCCGACACCGAGCAGCGAGCCCATGCCGAGTTTTTTCATTTGCGCTTCGCTCAGCACCTCTACCTTCACGCCCAGCTTGCTGAGCGCTTTGGCGCGCTTGGCGAATTCCGGCGGCGTTAAAATATTTGACGGCTCATTGACCAAATTACGCGCGATGATTGTGCCATCAGCAACCGCTTTCAATTCGGCATGCGCTTTTTTGGCAGCCGCCAAAGCCTTTGTGGCGACCGTGAATTTTTTAGGGCCGCCCGTGGTTTTGTTTTTGGTCTTATAGTTTTCAAATTTATAGTCGCGCAAAAACGCGCCGATTGCCGCCCGCGCGGCAATCTCACCGTCGGCAACATTGCTGCCCAAAGGCTCGAGCAAAAACGTAACATTACCCTCGGCTTTCTCAACCGCGCCAAGAGCCGTGCCGCCCATTTTCTCAGCGTCTGACGCGGAAAGTTTTTTGCCATCGCCGACACCCAGCACCACAATGCGGTCGAGGTCAGACTTGGCCGGCGCCAGCAGCGCGAACATGGAAGCCGGCTTGCCTTTGAATTTTTTAATCTTCATCGCCTTGCTGATGGCGCCGCCGATTTTCTTATCAAGTTGCTTGCCGAGTGCGCCGAGCTTACCGCCATCGGTCGCCGTAATAATGAGTGAACCTTTTTCAGGAAGTTTATCAGTGGCTAAGGCAATCGAAAGGGGCATTATTTTCTCCATGGGCAGAAATTTGAAGGTTTATTGATTGGTACATTATGGTGTAAATAATTGTGCGTCCACACCCCATTTGCGGTTAGCGCCGCATTTGAGGTATGACAAGCTCCCGACGTTACATTCGTGGCGTCAAGATGGGCATGAGATGGGAAAAAAATGAAACCGAGCCAAACCCTTCATTTTGCTGTCGGCTTTGCTGTTGCTTTGCTTATGGCTGCCGCCACCCCCGCATCATCGCGTGATGTGGAAGGCATTGCCGCCGTGGTTAATGATCAGGTCATTTCACTTTATGATGTTGATCAGCGCGTTGATTTATTTTTCGCCTCATCGGGAATTGAGAAGTCGCCGGAAATGACCGAGCGCATGCGCCAACAGGTTTTGCGCGCGCTGATTGATGAGAAACTGCAATTGCAGGAAGCCAAGCGCGTTGAAATTGAAATTGAGAACACTGAAATTGAAGAGCGCATGGAACTGCTTGCCAAGCAAGATGACAGAACGTTGGTCGGCATTAAGACTTTCCTGAAAGACAAGGCCATTGAAGAAGAAACAATGGAGGCGCAAATTCGCGCCGAGCTGGCTTGGAACCAATTTGTCCGCCGCAATTTTAGCGGGCGCATCAAAATCGGTGAGCAAGAAATTGACGAGCAATATGAAAAGGCCGTCAAGGCGGTTAATCAGACGCGCTATCTGGTCAGCGAAATTTTGCTCAATCTCGATAATTTCTCGACCGAAGAACAAGTCCGTCAATTGTCGGATGAGATTGTCAAACAATTGCAAGCCGGGGTTGCTTTTCCGGCCATTGCCCGACAATTTTCTATCGCGCCGACCGCGGCTCAAGGCGGGCAATTGGGTTGGATTTCAGCCGACCAGCTAAACCCGCGCCTATCGCAAGTTGTGCGGCAATTGCAGCCCGGACAAATTTCCGCACCGGTGCCGACCACAGGCGGCATTTATATTTTGGCACTGGTTGATAAACGCGCCGGTGGCAATGACCCATCAAAAAACAAATTCGATGTTCTGACGGTCGGCTTTAAGTCCACTGTGGCGGCCAACAAGATTGAACGTTTTGTCAGCAATTTCAAAACCTGTCGCCGCGCCCAAAGCGCCGCCAAAAAGCTGCAAGCCAATGTCAAACGCTCCGGCCTGAAAGAATTACGCACCCTGCCCGCGCCGATGATTCAGGCCGTGGTTAATTTGGAGGCCGGTGAAATTGCGCCGCCGCGCGCGGCTGGCGAGGTCACCAATGTTTATATTGTGTGCGACCGCAAAGATGATTTGGGCATTGATATTTCGCGCGACCAGATTGCCGATAATATTTTCTCCCAACGCATTGCCGTGATGGCGCGCCGCCATTTGCGCGATTTGCGACGCGACGCGGTGGTTGAATATCGCTAGAGACGGGTCAATGAGCGAGGACGGCTTGCCGCCCCTGCGCGATATTATCAACCGCCATGATTTGCGCGCCGATAAAAAATTCGGCCAAAACTTTATCCTCGACCTTAATGTGACGCGCCGCATTGCGCGCCAAGCCGGAGACTTGACCGCCTGCGATGTGGTGGAAGTCGGCCCCGGCCCCGGCGGACTGACGCGCGGCTTGTTGATGGAGGGCGCGCGCAAAGTGCATGTGATAGAAGCCGATAGCCGCTTCATGCCCGCGCTCGAAGAAATCGGCGCCGCTTATCCCGGTCGCCTCAACATTATTGCGGGCGATGCGCTGGCCATCACCCCCGAAAGCCTGACGCAAGCGCCTTATCGCATCGTCTCTAACCTGCCCTACAATATCGGCACGGCCTTGCTGACAAACTGGCTTGATGGCGGCTGGCAAAACGGCATTTGGTCGCCGCGCTTTTTATCGATGACGCTGATGTTTCAAAAAGAAGTGGCGCAACGCATCACCGCACAAGCCGGTGACAAGCATTATGGCCGCCTTGCGGTGCTGGCGAATTGGCTATGCGACACGGAACTGGCATTTGATGTTGACCGGCAAGTCTTTGTGCCACCGCCCAAAGTCACCTCGGCCATCGCGCATTTAACGCCGCGCCCACAGCCTGCCGCCGAGGCCGCGCCCGACGCGCTGGCAAAACTAACTGCCGCGGCATTTGGCCAAAGGCGGAAAATGTTGCGCGCCAGTTTGAAACAGATATGCTCAGACCCAATCGCGGCTTTGGCCGAGGCGGGTATTGACGAAACCGCACGCGCCGAAGTGCTGAGTATTGAAGAATTTTGTAAGTTAGCTAGATTGCTGGCAGCAGATTATTAGGGGGATTACCATGAAAAGTCAGGCCATTACCGAATATGGAGCCGCGCTGGAAACGGTTGAAAGTGAAACACCGCAACCAACCGGCACACAAGTATTGGTTGAGATTAGCCATTGCGGCGTCTGCCATTCCGATGTGCATTTTCACGACGGTCACTTCGATATGGGCGGCGGTAATCAGCTTGATGTGCGCGGCGCGCGCCAAACCCCGTTTACGCTGGGCCATGAAATTGAAGGCATCGTCATCGCCATTGGTGAAGATGTGAAAGACGTTAAAGTCGGTGAGCGCAAAGTCGTTTATCCGTGGATTGGCTGTGGCGACTGCAATGATTGCAATAATGGCCGCGAGAATTTGTGCAATGGCCGCGCGCTGGGCGTTAATCTGCCGGGCGGTTTTTCGAGCCATTGCCTTGTGCCGCATGAGCGCTATTGCCTCGATGCGGGCGACATCGCACCCGGCCTTGCCAGCACCTATATGTGCTCCGGCATCACCGCCTATGCCGCGCTGAAATATCTCGACACGGGCGACAAAGGCGAACCGGCATTGATTGTCGGGCTGGGCGGTGTCGGCATGATGGCGCTGCAATTCGCACTCGAAATGTTCGACGAAGCACCGATTGTCGCTGACCTTGACGACAATAAACTGCAAGCGGCAATGGGTGCCGGTGCGGCTGCGGCCTATAATCCGGGCACTGAGGGTGATCTGCAAAAACTGCTGGCCGATACCAATGGCGGCGTTGCCGGTGCGGCTGATTTTGTCGGTGCCGAAGGCTCCTTGAAATTCGCCACAGGCGCATTGCGGCGCGGTGGCGGCGTGAAAGTTGTCGGCTTGTTTGGCGGCGCATTTTCTCAGCCAATCCCGATGTTCCCGTTCCGCGCCATGTCGATTAGCGGCTCCATGACAGGCACATTGGAAGATACACGCGAGATGCTGGAGATTGTGAAAGCCGGTAAAATCAACCCGATTCCGGTCGAAACACGCGATATGAGCGAAGCCAGCCGGACGCTTGATGACCTGCGTGAGGGCAATATTATCGGGCGGGTTGTTCTGAAGAATTAGGGCGCGATGGCGACAGCTATTTACAGGGCTTCGCGCAGTGTTTTGACAAAATCCGATAAGCCGGTTTGGCGCGCGCGCTTCAACCGCTCGGAGGTCAATATGGCCTGCACTTGTGCGAGGCTCGCGTCAGCATCTTCATTGACGATGATGTAATCATATTCCGGATAATGGCTGATTTCGTCCGACGCTTTGCCCATGCGCGTGGCGACAACATCGGCGCTGTCTTGCGCGCGGCTGTTCAGGCGTTTTTCAAGCTCCGCCGCCGTCGGAGGCAATATAAAAACTTTGACCAAATCATCAGCCGCCGCTTCTTGTAATTGTTGCGTGCCCTGCCAATCAATATCGAACAGCACATCGCGCCCCTCGGCCAAAGCCGCCTCGACCGGCGCGCGCGGCGTGCCATAATAATTGTCGAATACTTTGGCGTGTTCGAGCAAGTCATCGCGATTACGCATTTCGCCAAAACTTTGCGTATCAACGAAATGATAATCCTGCCCGTCAGTTTCACCCGGGCGCGGCTTGCGCGTTGTCACCGAGACCGACATGGCGATATTCTTGTCTCGCGCCAATAAACCGCGCGCCAATGTTGTTTTGCCCGCACCCGAAGGCGAGGAAAGAACCAACATAAGACCGCGTCGGTGAATGGAAGATGACATGCCGTTTCGCCTCTCGAATCAAACTCGATGGCTTCAACTATAACCTATCTGCCGTTTAGTTTTTCGATTTGCCGCCAGCGCCGGACATTTTTATTGTGCTGTTCCAAAGTTTCGGCAAAAGCATGGCCGCCTGTGCCGTCCGCCACAAAGTAAAGCGCCTTGCTATCCGCCGGATTAAGCACGGCGGCAATCGAGGCGCGGCCCGGATTGGCAATCGGTGTCGGCGGCAGGCCGTTAATGCGATAAGTGTTGTAAGCGGTCTTGCGGCGAATTTCGCTGCGCCGTATCGGGCGACCCAATGCGCCCTTGCCGCCCACCAGCCCGTAAATAATGGTCGGGTCAGATTGCAGGCGCATGCGTTTTTTCAGGCGATTGACAAACACCGCCGCGACCCGTGGCCGCTCAGAAGACACGCCGGTCTCGCGCTCGACAATAGAGGCCAAAATCAGCGCTTCTTTTTTGGTCTTGAACGGCAAGTTCTTTTGCCGCGTCGGCCATAGCGCATCTATCACGCGGGTTTGGTCGGCCATCATTTTGGCGACCAGCGCGGTGCGCGTCATACCGCGCGCCACATTATAGGTCTCGGGCAGCAAACTGCCCTCTCTCGGCAGCGCGACATCACCTGCCAACACATCTTGCGTGTTCAGCAGGTCGATAATCTGCATGCTGGTCAGCCCCTCAGCTATGGTGATGGGGTGCAGCACCACCTCGCCCTCGGTGATGATGTTCAGCACAGCGGGCATATTGGCACCAATCGGAATATCAAATTCGCCCGCTTTCAGCTTGGCACTTTGGCCGCTAAGGCGCACATAAAGGCGAAACACAAAACCGCTTCGCAAAGCGCCGGCCTCGGCCAATTGCGTGGCAATACTGCGCGACGACGCCCCGCTGGGCAACACGAGGCGCACGGTCTCACCATGCGGGCCGGCCAGATAAACCACTCCCAAAAGCATGCTCAGCGCCAAACTGCCCAGCAGCGCGGCGACCATCAGAATTCCACGAAATTTTACGACAAACTGTTTGAGGCTATCCAAGCTAACCCGACCGGCCTAATCAACAGCTTTGAATACCAGCGACGCATTAGTGCCGCCAAAACCGAAACTATTCGACAAAGCGGCTTTCACTTCGCGCTCTTGCGCCTTATGCGGCACCAGATTTATCGGTGAGGCGACCGACGGATTGTCGAGATTGAGCGTCGGCGGCACAATGCCATCACGAATGGCGAGAACGGAGAAAATCGCCTCCACCGCACCCGCTGCTCCCAATAAATGGCCGATTGCCGATTTGGTCGATGACATATTCAGACCATCAGCTGCGCCACCAAACAGGCGCTCAACGGCTTTCAATTCAATCTCATCACCCAAAGGTGTCGAGGTGCCATGCGCGTTGACATAGCCGATATCTTCCGGCGACAAGCCACTGCGTTTCAGCGCCGCTTGCATGGAGCGATAGCCGCCTGAGCCGTCTTCAGCCGGAGAGGTGATGTGATAGGCATCACCTGACAAGCCATAGCCGACAACTTCGGCATATATGCGCGCGCCGCGTGCTTTGGCGTGTTCATATTCTTCGAGAATGACGACGCCTGCGCCCTCACCCATCACAAAACCGTCGCGGTCTTTGTCATAAGGACGCGAGCCCTGTTCGGGCGCATCGTTAAATCCGGTTGATAGGGCGCGGCAGGCTGCGAAACCGGCAATACCCAATCGGCAAATGGCTGATTCTGTGCCGCCGGCCACCATGACATCAGCATCGTCGAGCATAATCAATCGCGCCGCATCGCCAATCGCATGCGCGCCGGTTGAACAAGCGGTGACGACCGCGTGATTGGGGCCTTTCAGCCCATGTTTGATAGAAACTTGCCCACCCGCCAAATTAATCAGCGCGCCGGGAATAAAAAACGGGCTGAGACGACGCGGCCCACGGTCACGAACCGTAAAGGCGCCATCTTCAATGCCCTGCAAGCCGCCAATACCCGCACCGATTAATACGCCGGTGCGGTATTGCTGCTCTTCATTTTCAGGTTTGTAATCACTATCGGCCAGCGCCATATCGCTCGCCGCCATCGCGTAAATGATAAAATCATCGACGCGTTTTTGTTCTTTCGGCGCAACATAGAGGTTGGGGTTGAAGCCGCCGTCACCCGTCTCATCTGCCCGGTCAATATGACAGGCAATTTGGCAGGGCAAATCGGACACGTCGAAACCGGTAATCGGCCCGGCACCGGATTGACCCGAAATCAGCTTTTGCCAGCTTTTCTCGGCGGTCTCCCCCAGCGGGTTAACCGAACCAATGCCGGTAATAACGACGCGTCGCATGATTTAGTGGCCTTAGCCGGCTTGGTCGATGAATTTGACCGCATCGGCAACTGTCAGAATTGTCTCGGCAGCATCATCAGGGATTTCGATACCGAACTCTTCTTCAAAAGCCATGACCAATTCAACTGTGTCAAGGCTGTCAGCACCCAGATCATCAATAAAGCTCGCCGCTTCATTGACGTCACCTGCGTCAACACCAAGATTTTCAACAACGATTTTCTTAACGCGTTCGGCAGTATCGCTCATGATAAGCTCCTTCAAAATTTTGGGCTGTTCTATCGGATTTGAACAGCGATTCCCCCTATTGGGACAAGTGTGGAAAGCGTTTTTGCCCACACTTGGGATTTCCCTATCACCCTTTACACATTGTGTCTAGAGCGCGCGAAGCCATAAATTGCCCCGCCGAAAACCCCATCTTATACCATCGCCATGCCGCCATTTACATGCACG
>FZLQ01000021.1 GCA_900197605.1 Phyllobacteriaceae bacterium Water-Bin73 | reverse complement strand
GATAAGCGCTGACATACTCTGTTCTGCGCCGGGGGGCGCTGGGGGGCGTTCTGGTGGTATTATCAAAAACAACTTTGTCGATTTACGGCATGCTGGGGCTACCGCTCGCGCTGGTCGGCTATCCGATTGCGATTTGGCTACCGGCTTTTTATGCCGGTGAAATCGGCGTTTCGCTGGCCGCTGTTGCGACCATGCTCTTGGTCGCCAAATTATCCGATGTTGTAACCGACCCGTTGGTCGGCACTATTTCTGATCGATTACGTACGCCCTTTGGCCGCCGCCGCCCGCTTATTCTGCTTGGCGTGCCGGTGCTGTGCGGGTCTATCTGGCTGCTGTTTGTGCCAATGGAGGGGACGGATTCTGTCTATCTATTGCTCTGCATTGCCGGCATGTATATCGGCACAACGCTGGTCGGCCTGCCTTATGGCGCGTGGGGGGCGGAATTGTCGCCGGATTATCATCAGCGCGCGCGGGTGACGGCTTGGCGCGAGCAGTTCACCCTTATCGGCCTTTTGGTCGCGGCGTTTATTCCGTTTCTGGTGGAGCAATATGGCGCGGGCGACACGCCCTCGATTATGCGCGGCATGGCGCTGGCCATTTGTATCTCCACCCCCATCGCCGTGCTGATGCTGAGCCTTTTCGTCAAAGAAACCGAACCGACTGAAACCGCCGAAGAGGCGCGCGCGCCGTTTATCGACGGGGTAAAGAAAGTATGGGTGAACAAGCCGATGCGTATGGTCATCGGGCTTATTCTCATTGTCACTTTGGCTGAAGCTTTTCGCAATGCCTTGTCCTTATTCTTTATGAAGGCGGTCATTCAGGCCGACGGCGTGGGCACGTTGTATTTTATCTATTTCACCGCCGGTCTTGCCGCTGTGCCGGGCTGGCTGTGGCTGGGACGCAAGCTGGGTAAACACGTCGCCTTTGCCGGCACGCTGATTACTGTCGCAATTATTTCGGCGATAAATATGTTTTTCACGGCTGATGATTATTGGCTATTCGTCGTATTCTTTATCTTTAAGGGCGCGTGTTTTGGCGGCTTGCAGTTTTTGCCCTTGGCGATTTTGGCTGATGTCATCGATGTTGAGACGGCGGAGACCGGCAAGGCGCGCGCCGGTGCCTATATTGCCTTTGCCAGCATGACTGCCAAAATATCAACCGCGCTGGGTACGTTCCTGGCTATTCGCGCGCTTTCATTTACCGATTTCAACGCCAAATTAATGGCTGAAAATGCGTTTGATGATTTGTTTGTGCTGCGGGTTCTTTACGCCATTGCGCCCGCCGTGTTCTTTATCGGCGCGATTATTATCGCGCTACGCTTTCCGCTAACGGCCAAAGTCCAGGCCGAATTGCAAGCGCGCATTAAATCAGCGCAAAACGCTTAACGGCGCAGCTTGCCGCTCATATAAAGCGGAATGACCATGCCTAATGAGAGCAATAGATTGGAAGCGATATTAAGGGCGAAGCCCGTGCGATAAGAGACGTATCCGTCAATAAGATTCCAAATAATCATCACTACAAAGGCCTGACGATACATTTTATTGCCGATATTGCTGGCATGGGCGGCGCGGAAAAAATAGAAAAAGGTCACGCCCCAGCCCATTGTGATGGCCCCGATAAGGCCGAAGGCGAACCGCTCAATTTCGTTGAAAACCGGCATATCGATGGGGTTTATCAGGGTGATGAATGTTTTTGTTCCGCTCTCAAAGCCCGGAATACTTGCGCCAACCAAAACACCGCCAAATATGATGACGGCGAGACACCAAATGTCGAGCCAGATTTTCCAAAAATTGCTCATGCTTCCTCCAAGCCCTTTTGCCGCAGGTCTTTATATTGACCCGTTTCTTTTTATTTTGCGTAAATAGCTTAGACGAGGAATTTGCAGAATGAAACAGTCAGACGACACAAAAGATAAAAATGAAAAACCGCCCCGACCGGATGATCGGAGCGGCAAAATTGTGCAATTCAGAAAACCCAAAGCCAAACCGGCTTTCGATGTTGAATGGTTTTACGACGAAGAAGAATTCTTCGCTGAGTGGATGGACGAATTTGACTGGTAATTAAACCAGCGCCAACGCCATCACAATGAGGCAATAAACCGAGCCGAACCAAATGAATGTGCGGATATAAGACACGCCGGTCAAATAAGTGATGAGATAGGCAACCCGCAAGGCCAGCCAAATTGTGGCGGTCTCAGCAATCGCCGCATTGTTCGCAATCCCCAGCACGGCCAGCGGCAAGAACACAAGCAGGCTTTCAACCATATTGTGGCTGGCGCGTTGGGCGCGCCGAACCGGAATAGAGTGCTCAATGTCAACATCGCGGCCGCCGACCAAGAACGGCAGATTGGCCTCGCCGCGCGCAACGGCAATGAGGGTCGGTAATACGAGTTGGAAAAGATAAAAAGCCAATGTGGCCAGCAATATGTCAGTCATAAGTCTCCCCTTTGGACGAATCGAATAGTCCCGAGTATCCTATGGTCATTATTTTGCTGCGTCACTTGCCAATTTTAGCGATAAAGCGCCCAAGATAGAGAAAGAGGCCGATTGTGAACGAAACGGCTAAAGATACGGCCAAAGGTCAAGCGCCCGAAAGCGATATTCAGGCTGTTGAAACCCTGACATCTGAAGCCTATGAGGCCATTAGCGAGCTGGTGCGCGCACAAGACCGCGCGGCTTTATTGGCCGATTTGGACGCGCGTCACGAAGCCGATATTGCCGAAATCATTACAGTGCTCGCGCCCGATTTGCGGACATCGCTGTTGCAGCTTGTGGGCGATGCGCTGGAGCCGGAAGTCTTTGCCGAACTTGACGATGCGGTGCGCGATGACGTGCTTGAGGTGGTTGATACCGACACGGTGGTCAATACGGTTCAGCAGCTTGATAGTGATGACGCGGTTTTCGTCCTTGAGGATATGGACGATGACGAGCGCCAAGAGGTGCTGGAGCAAATTCCGCAAACCGACCGCCTTGTGCTTGAGCGCGCTCTCGACTTCCCCGAGGACAGTGCCGGTCGCCTCATGCAATCGGCGTTTATCTCAGTGCCGCCTTATTGGTCGGTAGGGCAAACGATTGATTATTTGCGCGACACGGAAGACCTGCCCGATGATTTTCTGGAAATCTACATTATCGACCCGACCTATACGCCGATAGGGGTGGTTCATTTGGCTGAAATGTTGCGGGCGCAACGTGTGCGGCCAATGGAAGAATTACAGCATGACGATTTCTACATTATTCAGGCGGAGACCGACCGCGAGGAAGTCGCGCTGTTATTCGAGCGGTATAATTTGGTCACTGCGCCGGTGGTTGATGACGACCAGCGGCTTATCGGTGTCATTACCGCCGATGACGTGTTTGAGGTGATTGCCGAA
This sequence comes from Phyllobacteriaceae bacterium Water-Bin73, assembly GCA_900197605.1. Classification (GTDB taxonomy): domain Bacteria; phylum Pseudomonadota; class Alphaproteobacteria; order RS24; family RS24; genus UBA8337. The sequence goes on along the minus strand of FZLQ01000021.1, from coordinate 21,800 downwards.
GAAGCCGGTGAGGATATTTTGCGCCTCGGTGGTGTCGGTGACGAGGCGGTGACCGATACCGTGCTCGACACGGCGCGTGGGCGCGCCTCTTGGCTGTTCCTCAATCTCTTGACCGCCATTGCCGCCTCATTGGTTATCGGATTGTTTGACGCGTCGATTGAAAAAATGGTGGCATTGGCCGTGTTAATGCCGATTGTCGCCTCAATGGGCGGCAATGCAGGCACGCAAACCCTCACCATCACGGTGCGCGCATTGGCGACGCAAGAATTGCTGCCGGTTAATGCGGCGCGTCTGGTTTATCGGGAATTTGGGGTCGGATTGCTGAACGGCATGGTGTTTGCCATCATCACCGGCATTATTGGCGGGGTTTGGTTTGGCGATAATCTGCTGGGCGTGGTGCTGGCTGCGGCGATGATTGTCAATCTGGTGGTCGCGGCATTGGCCGGTATCCTCATTCCGATTGGCTTGAACCGCATTAATATCGACCCGGCTTTGGCGTCCAGTGTGTTTGTTACCACAGTCACTGATGTTATTGGTTTTTTCGCATTCCTCGGTTTCGCCACAATATTCCTGCTTTAATGTGTTTATTGCTTATCCCTAATTAAGGGGTTCTCTGGTATAGGAAGTCTCATGAATCATTTTCGCCTAATATGTCTTTCGCTGCTATTGCTCGGCACCGGTGCCGCGGCTGAATGGCGCGATGTGTCGCGTTTGCCGACGGCTGTGCCGCATGCGGTGGCGGCTGAAATGGACGGCAAGCTATATGTGATGAGCGGCAAAGTCGGGCAGGGGCTTCGCAGTTTTTTCGAACAATATGATTTGAAGAATGATGGCTGGCGACCGCTTACGCCATTGCCGACAAATATCTCGCAATATGCCATAGCGGCCGGCACAGGCCGCGTCTTCGTCACCGGCGGGCGCGACAACACAACGGCGCGACTGGCGGCGGGCTTATGGATGTATGCGCCTGACACGGCGGTGTGGCTGGAATTGGGCGCGTTGCCATCGCCTCGCGCCGACCATATAAGCTATTTTGACGGGGCGCGGCTGTTCGTCTTTGGCGGCATTGGCCGCGATGCGGCGACGGTGCAAAGCTTCAACACAACCACCGGTAGCTGGTCGAATTGGAAAAATCCGATGCCGGTGCCGGTGTCGGCGGCGGCATTTGCCAAGCGCGGCGATGAGTTGATTTTCGCAGGCGGCATTGACGGGCGCGGTCGTCCGGTTCATGCGGTGCAGGCGTTTAACATAAAAACCGGCAAATGGCGCACGCTTCCCAATCTGCCGTTGGCGATTAGCGGCGGGGCGTTGGCGGTGATTGATGGCGATTTGCATTTTGCGGGCGGTTTCAGTCCGGCCAAAAGCCAGGTGTTAAAGAGCCATAATAAGCTGGTCGGGCAACGTTGGCAGCGTCAGGGCGAATTGCCCGGCGGCGGGCGACATCGCATGGCCTATTACGGCAATGATGATTTATTTGTCTTGATTGGCGGGGCGATTGGCGGCGGATTTTATGCCTTGTTCACAGCTTCCGACCGCGTCAGCGTTTTCACCCCCTAGTCAAAGCTGGATTTTGTCGCGCCGCGCTCTAATCTAACGCGCATGACCATTCATCTCGTAAAGCTATGCGTTGGGGCGGACGATATTTCCGATCTTGTAAACTGGCAGAGCCAATTGCAGGCGCGATATAACCGCGTGTTTCATACCACGCGCATGGTGCCGAAACGCCAAGCCGATCTGCTTGAGGGCGGCTCGCTTTATTGGGTGATTAAGCGTCAAATTCGGGTGCGCCAGCACATTACCGATATTGAGGAGTTCGTTGACGGGCAGGGTATCCGCCGTTGCCATTTACACCTCAACCCCGAATTGGTGCATACGCGGCTGCAAGCGCGACGTCCGTTTCAGGGCTGGCGTTATTTAACGCCCCAAGACGCGCCGATTGATGCGCCCAATAATATCGAAGTTGATGATGACATGCCCGAAGATATGCGGAGCGAATTGACCGAGATGGGTCTTTTGTAGCTTTAGATAGCCGCCATATTGTCGAGCAGTCGCACATCGCCAAGCCGCGCCACAATAAGCGCGCGCCGCTCGATTGTGTTGTCATCGGGTATGGCCAGCGTCTCGGCATCGCGGATTGTGGCATAGTCAACAGCAGTAAAACCGGCGGCCAGCAGGGCGTGTCGGGCTTCTTCTTCCGCCACGTCGCGCGGGGCTGTGCTATGCGCCAAAGTTTTTAATATGCCGTTCAGCTTTGCGGCAATCGGGCGTTGCGCTTCGGTCAGGTAAACATTGCGCGACGACATGGCCAAACCATCGGCCTCTCGGATAATCGGCCCGCCCAAAATCTCGACAGGCAGGTCGAGGTCGCGCACCATGCGGCGAATGACGCGCAATTGCTGATAGTCTTTCTCGCCAAAAATCGCCACATCGGCTTGGCTTTGGCTTAATAATTTATTGACGATAAGCGCCACCCCGCCAAAGAAATGCGGGCGATTATCGCTTTCCAAGCCGCGCGCCGGCCCGTCCAGCACAATCGCTGTGGTAAAGCCGTCCGGATACATTTCCGCGACCCCGGGCGCGAAAACGCAATCGGCTTTGCCGGTTTCCAGCGCGGCCAAATCAGCCGCCTCGTCACGCGGATAAGTGTCGAGGTCTTCATGCGCGGCGAATTGGGTCGGGTTGACGAAAATCGAGGTGATGATGCGGTCGCAATGCGGCGCAATCTCGTCAATCAGCGATAAATGCCCCTGATGCAAGGCGCCCATTGTCGGCACCAGCCCGACGCGCAGGCCATCGGCTTTCCACGCAGCGACTTGCGCGCGCATATCGGCAATGGTGCGGTAAACCGGAAGGGTCATTACGGGGTCTCGCTGCCGCCTTTGCTGTCGTCAACAACATAGCTGGCTGAAATGCCGCCATCGGCGCGATAGACGCCGCCGGTTTGCCAACCGGCTTCATCGGATAATAAGAAGCATACCAAAGCGGCAATCTCTTCAGGTCGTCCGAGGCGACCCATTGGAATATGTTGCCGCCGCGCCTGCCATTTTTCATCACTGTCAAAATAATGGGCGGTGCGCGGGGTCAGCACCGGGCCGGGGGCAACGCAATTGGCGCGGATATTGTCGCGGGCATGCGCCATGGCAATCTCGCGAGTCATCGCCTCCAGCGCGCCCTTGCTGGTGGTATAGGCAATTTGCGGCACGGCAGAGGCGCTATGGGCGACCACGGAAGACATGCTCACGAAACTGCCGCTTTGCTGCTTGATAAGATGCGGCAGGGCGGCTTTGTAAACCAGAAACGCCCCGGTCAGATTTGTGTCGAGGGTCGCCTGCCATGTGGCCAGCGATGTGTCGGCGGGCATGCCATCATCATCGCCCAGCATGGCGGCATTATTAACGACGCCGTTAAGGCCTCCCATTTGCTCAATGGCTGTGGCGACCATTTCAGTCACTGCGGCTTCATCGGTCAGCTCGCCTGCTAAGGCAATGGCATTGGCATTATCGGGCAGGGCTGCTTTTGCGGCATCTGCCAATTCTTGCGTCTTCTCGCACAAAGCCAGCACCGCACCCTCGGCTTGGGCTTTGGCGGCAATCGCACGGCCCAGTCCACCATTGGCTCCGGTCAGTAGTATTTTTGTCCCCGATAAACGCATTTCTAATTCCTTTGAGCGACAAACACAGATTGCAGCCCTTCTCAGGAATCGGGTTTATAATCAAAACACACAAAAATGAAGGAAAAGTTTTGGACGAGACCGGCCAAAATGAAGCAGCCCAACGAAATGAGACCGCGTCACAGGCGGGCCCGTTCGTTATTGTTGTTGGTAATGAGAAGGGCGGGGCCGGGAAAACCACGGTTTCCATGCACCTTATTGCCGCGCTTTTGAACGCCGGCAAGCGCGTCGGGGTGATTGATTTGGATATTCGCCAGCGCAGCCTCAGCAATTATATCGACCATCGCCGCCTCTGGGTCGGCCAGCGCGACATTGCCATGCCCGAGCAAATTGTGCTGGAAACACCAAGCGGCCAGACCATTGTCGAAAGACAGCGCGAGGAGGCCGACGCATTTGTAAATGCGCTGGGGCAATTACGCACGCGCAATGATTTTGTGGTGATTGATTGCCCGGGCTCGGATAGTTATTTCTCCCGTCTCGGCCATGCTGCGGCTGATATGCTCATCACGCCGATGAATGAGAGTTTTGTCGATTTCGACCTGCTGGCCAAAGTTGACCCCGAAACGCTCAATATTGTTGCGCCGAGTATTTATGCCGAGAATGTCTGGTCGTGCCGCAAGGCGCGCGCGCAGGCTGATGGCGGCTCGATTGATTGGGTGGTTATGCGTAATCGCACCAGTCACATTCACGCCAAAAATCGCCTCAGACTTGAATCGGCGTTGACCGAATTATCCAAGCGTCTCGGCTTTCGGGAAGTGCCGGGCTTTTCAGAGCGCGTTGTTTACCGCGAAATGTATCCCGCCGGTTTAACCCTTCTCGATTTGACTGATGAGGAAACCGGCCCCGGCCTGACCATGAGCCATGTCGCGGCGCGGGCTGAATTATCGGCCATGCTGGCGGCGCTGCAATTGCCCGGCCTCTATGTAGAACTGGCAGATAAGAGCGCCTGATGGGGTTTCTCGGATTAGGCATTGCGCTTTTGCTTATCGGCCTTTTGCTGATTGCATTGGTGACGCAATTAACCGCTCGCACCCTCAAACTCACGGCGCTTGCCGTTGTCTTTATGGCGGCGGCGACGGCGTTGCTGATTTTCGCCATTGCCGGACGCTATGGGTTGGCAGCACCGGCGGGGGCATTGGCGCTTTGGGGCATGCGGGCCTATTTGCTGGCGCGGCAAATTCGTGCGAGCGGCGCGCAAGCACCGGCACAACAAGGCGGCAAGCCGATGGGGCGGGCTGAGGCATTGGATATTTTAGGCCTGCAAGAAGGCGCGAGCGCTGAGGAAATAGAGGCGGCTTATAAAGCGTTGATTGTCAAAAATCACCCCGATCAAGGCGGCACGGATTGGCTGGCGGCGCGGCTGAATGAAGCGCGCGATATTCTGCTTGATGATTAAGGCCCGATAGGCAGGCAATTGGGCGTGACATCGCGCAGCCGGTCGCATAGGGCAAAGGCCTGCGGCTCCGATAAATTGGCAAAGCGTGCGCGATAAATCCGCTTGCCGTTTTTCTCAAAAGGTTCAGTGCTTTCTTGCGCCATATCCAGATGCGTGCCAAGCACGCGCCGCACCCGTTGCAATTGGCTTTGGGCATGGGTGGAGGCAGAAAAGGCCCCGACTTGAATCTTCCAAGCCTGACGGTCGCCGGTCTCACCGGCTTGCGACACCAGGGCCTCAGTCGGGCGGTCAAGCCATTGCGCCGCGCGTTGCCGCTTGGCATCGCTAATCGCCGCCTCGGCCATTGGTATGGCGCGTGAGAGGCTGCGCTCGGCCAAAGCCGTTACGCGGCGGTCGCGGGTTTGCGGCGAGTCACTGCCCAGCACCACGACAATCACGCGCTTGCCGTCGCGCTGCACGGCGGTCGCCAGATTATAGCCCGATGCCCGAATATAGCCGGTCTTCATGCCCATTGCGCCATAGAGGCGGCTCAACAGGCGATTATGGCTGACATAGGTTTTGTCCTTATGGTCAAACTCGCGCAGCCGCCAGACCGTTTCGAAATGCGGAAACCTGTTAAGCAGAAAATTGGCCAGTCGCGCCATATCGCGCGCCGTGGTTTGTTGGCGCCAATGATAAAGCCCTGACGCATTGGTGAAGCGTGTGTCATACAGACCAAGCTGGCGCGCCTTGCCGGTCATGCGCCGCGCAAATTTGGCCTCAGAACCGGCAATATGTTCGGCCACGGCGGTGGCGACATCATTGGCTGATTTGACAATCAGCGCCTGCATGGCCAGTTGTGCGGTAATGGTTGAGCGGCTCCGCAGGCCAAGCTTGCTGGCCGGTTGCCGTGCCGCCTGACGCGAAATACGGATTTTGGTATCGGGCTTTAGCCGCCCGCTTTCTATCTCTTCAAACATAATATACAGCGTCATCATTTTGGCCAGACTGGCCGGATAACGTTGTTGATTGGCGCGATATTGATGCAAGGTGCGCCCGGTTGACGCATCAATAACGATGGAGGAAAACGGCGCAGCGCGCGCAATATCCGTTAAACCCCATGAAAAACAGAGCGTTAGCACTATTGCTGAAAGTCTTAAGATGAACACGGAATCGCTTCGCATGGGGCATATTAACAAGCGGCATTTGCTTTGGAAATGCACCCACATAGATTTACTACCAAGTGTGGTTTCACTTGATGCAGTTAGAATTCGCGGTAACATCGAGGAATGATGATTCCGGACGACGATAGAATAAACATGCAGGATAAAAAGTCCGGCGGGAAAGATGACGGTAATGATGCCGGCACGGTGACGTTAACGCGCACCAAGACCCAAAAACCCGCCATGTATAAAGTCTTGCTGCTGAATGATGACTACACGCCGATGGAGTTTGTGATTTATGTTCTACAGCGCTTTTTTTCAAAGAGTGCCGAAGATGCAACCAAAATCATGCTGCATGTGCATCAGAATGGTGTCGGGGTTTGTGGTGTGTTTACCTATGAAGTAGCGGAAACCAAAGTAACTCAAGTAATGGATATGGCACGGCAGCACGACCATCCGCTGCAATGCACAATGGAAAAAGATTGATCGGATTTTAAGGAGCTGAATGTGCCTGCATTTTCAAAAGAACTTGAGCAAGGATTGCATCGCGCGCTGGTATTGGCCAATGACCGAAGCCATGAATATTCAACGCTGGAGCATTTGCTGCTGGCATTGACCGAAGATGTTGATGCGATTGCAGTCATGGAAGCCTGCGGCGTGGATATTGGATTGCTGCAAAACAATCTGACCAATTATATCGACAATGAATTGACCGGTCTGGTTATCGAAGATGATGAAGATTGCAAGCCGACTGCCGGTTTTCAGCGCGTCATTCAGCGCGCTGTTATTCATGTGCAAAGCTCCGGCCGCGATGAGGTGACGGGGGCCAATGTCTTGGTCGCCATGTTTGCCGAGCGCGAAAGCCATGCGGCTTACTTCCTGCAAGAGCAGGAAATGACGCGCTATGATGCGGTGAATTTTATCTCGCATGGCGTCGCCAAAAAGCCGGGCAAGGCCGAGACGCGCTCGGTCGAGGGTGCCTCTGAAATGGGCGAAGAAGGCCACGGCGTGCCTGATGGCGAAGCGCTGGCTGCTTATTGCGTCAATCTCAATGAAAAAGCCCGCGAGGGCAAAGTTGACCCGCTCATCGGGCGGTCAAAAGAAGTGTCGCGCGCCATTCAAATTCTGTGCCGCCGCAATAAAAACAACCCGCTTTTGGTGGGTGACCCGGGTGTCGGTAAAACCGCCATTGCCGAGGGGCTGGCGCGCAAAATCATTGAAGGTGATGTGCCGGATGTGCTGCAAGACAATGTGATTTATTCGCTTGATATGGGCGTGCTGTTGGCCGGCACGCGCTATCGCGGGGATTTTGAGGAACGCTTGAAGCAGGTCATGTCAGAGCTTGAGGATATGCCGGAAGCCGTTCTGTTTATTGATGAAATTCATACCGTTATCGGCGCGGGCGCAACCTCCGGCGGGGCGATGGACGCCTCCAATTTGCTGAAACCGGCCCTGCAAAGCGGTGGTCTGCGCTGCATGGGTTCCACAACTTATAAAGAGTTCCGCCAGCATTTTGAAAAAGACCGTGCGCTGGCGCGTCGCTTCCAAAAAATCGACGTGAGTGAGCCGAGCGTGCCGGATACGATTAAAATCCTGCAAGGGCTGAAAAGCTATTTCGAGGATTTCCACGCCATTCGCTATACGAATGAAGCGCTAAAGGCGGCGGTGGAGCTGTCCTCGCGCTATATGGCCGACCGCAAATTGCCCGATAAGGCGATTGATGTGATTGATGAGGTCGGCGCATCGCAAATGCTGCTGCCGCCCTCCAAACGCAAAAAGACAGTGAGCGTGAAGGATATTGAGGCGACCATTGCCACAATGGCGCGCATACCGCCGAAAACCGTTTCCAAAGACGACACAGAGAAGCTGAAGGGCCTCGATGTGACGCTGAAGCGGGTGGTGTTTGGGCAAGATGATGCCATCGCTCAATTGGCGGCCTCCATTAAGCTGTCACGCGCCGGATTGCGCGAGCCTGAAAAGCCGATTGGTAGCTATTTATTCTCCGGCCCGACAGGTGTCGGTAAAACCGAAGTTGCCCGCCAACTGGCCTCGGCAATGGGCGTTGAATTGCTGCGCTTTGATATGTCGGAATATATGGAACGCCATACTGTTTCGCGTCTGCTCGGCGCGCCTCCCGGCTACGTCGGTTATGACCAAGGCGGTTTGTTGACTGATGGTATCGACCAAAACCCGCATTGCGTGTTGTTGCTCGATGAGATTGAAAAAGCGCACCCTGATTTGTTCAATGTATTGTTGCAGGTGATGGACCACGGCAGCCTGACCGATGCCAATGGCCGCAAAGTCGATTTCCGCAATGTCATTGTCATTATGACCACCAATGCCGGTGCCTCTGATATGGCGAAAGAGCCGATGGGCTTTGGCCGGACGCGCCGCGAGGGTGAGGATAGGGAAGCGATTAACCGCATGTTCACACCGGAGTTCCGCAATCGCCTCGACGCCGTTGTGCCGTTCGGCAATTTGCCGCCGGAAGTTGTCGTGCGGGTGGTTGAGAAATTCATTCTCGAATTGGAAATGCAGCTTTCTGATCGCAATGTGATGATTGAAGTATCGCGCAAAGCAATGGATTGGCTGGTTGAAGAAGGTTATGACCCGCAAATGGGCGCGCGGCCTATGGCGCGCATCATTCAGGAAAACATCAAGAAACCGCTGGCCGATGAATTGCTGTTCGGCAAGTTGCAAGGCGGTGGTCTGGTGATGGTTGACCTTGATAAAGCCAAGAAGCTGACCTTCAAATATCAGGAAGACAAGCCGAGCAAGAAAACCGGCAAGCCCTCTGAAAAGGTCAATTAGACTTTATAGATAGGCGCGGATTTTATCCGCTGTCTCATTCAGCACCGCCATGTCTTCGGGCTTGCGCGCATGAAACTCAAGGTCCAGCCCGTCATGGCGTGGCAGAATATGCATGTGATAATGCGGCACGGTTTGACCGGCAGCGGAACTGTTGAGTTGCGCCATCATAAAACCGGGCGCGTCCACGGCTTTCACCACAGCGGCGGCAACTTTTTTGGCAGTCGCCATTACGGCAGCCGCGCTGTCCTCTGACAGGTCGAGAAATGTCACAGCCGGTTCTTTGGGAATGACCAGACAATGCCCGACCGCTTGCGGCATAATATCCATGAAGGCCAGCGTTTTATCGTCTTCATAAAGCGTGATATTGGGCATGTCGCCGCGCAAAATTTTGGCGAAGATATTCTGCTCATCATAGGCGTCATCAAGTTTGATCATGGTCTTCCCCCTCATTATCCGCTTGGTTCTCGCCTTTGCGGAACGGCGTGTGATTGCTCAATACGGCGATGTCATTGTCCACATATTGCCGCTCGCTTTCAAGATAGTTGCCAACTGCCTCGCGCAGCCCCTCATGGGCGATGTAATGCGCCGAATAGGTGCGATGCGGCACATATCCGCGCGCCAGCTTGTGCGTGCCCTGTGCGCCGGCCTCAACGCGCTTCAGGCCGCGCGCAATGGCAAAGTCAATGGCTTGGTAATAGCACAGCTCGAAATGCAGAAACGGGTGGTCTTCAATACAGCCCCAATTGCGCCCGAACAGCGTGTCGCCGCCGATAAAGTTCAGCGCACCGGCAATATATTGCCCGTCGCGTTTGGCCATAATCAGCAATATATCGTCAGCCATGCAGTCATTAATCATTGAGAAAAAGCGTCGCGTCAGATAGGGCGTGCCCCATTTGCGCTGGCCGGTATCCATATAGAAATGAAAGAAAGAGTCCCAATGCGCTTCGGTCAGCGTTTCACCGGTCAGCCATTCCACCTCAATGCCGTTTTCCAGGGCTTTGGCGCGCTCCTTCCGCAGGTTCTTGCGTTTGCGCGATGCCAGCGCCTCCAGAAACCCGTCAAAGCTCTGATAGCCGTCATTCAGCCAATGAAATTGCTGGTCTGTGCGCTGCAAAAACCCTTGTCGACCAAGCGCATCCCAACTGTCTTCGGGCAGAAAATTAAAATGCAGGGAAGAGGATTGCAGCTTGTTGAGCAGCGTCAGGCTACCGGCCAGCAGGCTGGTCTCATAGCCTGCCGCATTGGGGCCATCGCGCACCAAAAGGCGACGCCCTCCGGCGGGGGTGAATGGCACAGCGCTCAAGAGTTTGGGATAGTAGTTACCACCGGCGCGATGAAACGCATCGGCCCAGCCATAATCGAAAATATACTCGCCCTGGCTGTGATTCTTTAAGTAGAGCGGCATTACCGCTTGCACTGTGCCGTCTGCGTCTTCCAGCACCAAATGTTGCCCCAGCCAGCCGGTTTCAGATACGGCTGAGCCGCTTTCCTCCATCGCCAATAAAAACGCATGGCGCAAAAACGGGTTATAGGTTTGGCTGTCAGGATTGGCGCAGGCGTCCCAGTCGTCTGCCGCAACGCCGGTCAGGCTGGTGAGGACTTTTAACTGAACGGCAGCAGCCTCGCTCATTCGGCAACCTCGACAACCGCGTCAATTTCGACCGCCCAATTCATCGGCAGGCTGGCAACGCCGACAGCGATGCGGCTATGCACACCGCGCGCCTCAAACACATCATGCATCAGCTCCGATGCGCCATTAATGACAGCCGGATGATGGGTAAACTCAGGCGTTGAATTAACAAAGCCGTTGAGGCGCACAATTCGTACCAGCCGGTCAAAATCACCATTAAGCGCGGCTTTTATTTGCGCGATAATGTTCAGCCCGGCCATTTGCGCGGCGCGTGTGCCGTCCTCAATCTCCAGCCCGTCACCCAGCCGACCGGTGATGCTGACACCGCTTGCGCCAATCGGCCCTTGCCCCGAAATCATCAGCAGATTGCCGGTCTGCACAAAAGGCACATAAGCGCCCAGCGGCGCTTTTGTTTGCGGCAAGGTCAGTCCCAGTCGGTCAATATGTGTGTCGATTGTGCTCATCATCTTCTCTTCGTAAATTTAGGGCAAAGCTTGCCATATGCCAGCCGCTCAGCCTAGAGACTGCGCCCTTTTTTAATGGAACTGTCACCGAATTTATGTCGCAGGCTATCCATGGCTTGTTCAGCCGCTTTGCGGCGGCCTTTATCGGGGTCGGCAAGGTCGAGCGGGTCGGCCAATTGGTCGTCAACCAAACCGCTCACGCCAATGCCGATAAGTCGAAATTTTTGCTCCGGATGCTCTTTCAAAACTTGCCGCATCATGGAGCGTCCCTTGTCGAACATTACATCAGCCAATTGCGTCGGGTCGGGCAGCGAGACATTGCGGGTCAGCGAGGACAGCCTGTCGGCTTTCATTTTCAACACCACTGTTTTGCCGGCCACGCCTTTGCTTTTGCAGCGTTTGGCGGTCTTCTCAGCCAGCCACCAAAGATGCTTTTCCAATGCTTTGGCGTCGCTTAAATCTTCATTAAAAGTGGTTTCGCTGGAGATTGATTTGGCCGCCGTGCTGGGCACGATTTTGCGACTGTCTTGGCCGCGCGCCAGCCGCGCCAGTCGCAAGCCCATTGAGTCATAACGGCGCGCCAATTCGCTTTCGTCAATTTTTTGTAACTGCGCCACATGCCGAATACCATCGCGCGCCAGCCGCGCTTGCATGGCTTTGCCGACTCCCCAAATTGCCCCGACCGGTAGTGTGGCGAGGAAGTCTAGCGTCTCGGCTTCCCCAATGATTGAAAAGCCGCGCGGCTTGTTCAAATCAGAAGCCAGCTTGGCGAGGAATTTATTATGGCTGAGGCCGATAGAGACGGTGATGCCAATCTCATTTTCAATGCGATTGACCAGCCGCATCAGGCTTTCAGCAGGCGCGCCGCCATGCAGACGCTCGGTGCCGCGTAAATCCATAAAGGCTTCGTCAATGGAAAGCGGCTCAACCAAAGGCGTTAATTCGCGCATCAGGTCGCGCACCTCGCGGCCAACGCGGCCATATTTTTCCATATCGGGTTTAACAATAACCGCGTCGGGGCAGGCTTTCGTCGCTTGGAACATCGGCATGGCAGAATGAACGCCATGAATGCGCGCGATATAACAACAGGTCGAAACAACGCCGCGCCGTCCGCCGCCGATAATCACCGGCTTATCATTCAGCTCAGGATTGTCGCGCTTTTCAACGGCGGCATAAAACGCATCGCAATCAAGATGCGCCACCCCCAATTGCAGCAGCTCATCATGTTTGATAAGGCGTGGTGAATGACAAGACGGGCAGCGTGTCTCATGCGGCTCAAGCGTGCTGCTGTTCAGGCAGTCGGGGCACAGCGCCGGCTGCGTTGCCGGCCGGTCATCTGTCGTCGCTGATTTGTCCTGCGATATAGTCATGCACCTCGGCCCAAATATCTATCCGCTTGGTCGCGCCATCGGCTTTGCCAATCAATTTTTGCAGACGCGGGTCGGCAATAAAATGAATGCAATGCACATCGGGCGCGTCTTCCGCTACCGAATTAATATTGTGCGGTATATCGTCGAGAAAGAAAACCGGCCCGGCCACTTTATCAGCCAGCCATTTAACGGCGGGGCCTTTCAGCCCGCTATTCACCACCACCGGATAGTCCATGCCGTGACCCTTAAGGTTGTCAATGCGCGCTTGTTTATGGTCGGCGGGCAAATTGGTCAGCACGATAATCTGAGCATGCACAGACAAGGCCGACAGCACATTGGCCGCGCCATCAGCCGCTTCAATATGCGGTGTCTCGGCGGCAAAGAAATCGTCAATCAGCGTAGGGATTTTCACCGGCTCATTGGTGTCGCGCGATTTGATATTATTGGTCAGCCCGAAATTTTGCAGGTCAATCCACAAGCCGATGCTTTCCAGATAAACCTCAACGCGCTCCATAAATTTCAGCAGCACCTCATCGGCATCGCTGATAATCAGCGGGCGGTGCGGGTCTAGCGTCAGCGCTTCTAGCTGCGACATTATTTGCGGTTCGATTTTACTCATTTACACTCACTTACGTCCAATGGGGCAGGTCGCCACCGGGCAGCGCCATACGTGCCTGCGCCGGATGTTCGGGGTTAATGTCATGCGCTTCGCAAAATTCGGTCAGCAGCGCTTCATCGAACAAAAAGAAATCAAGCACACCGGCCAACATTTCAGGGTCTTGGGCGCGCTCGAGAATATCGCCCGTGCCAATGCCCGACAGGGCGGCGAAGCGGTCCATCATCTCGTCAAGACCGGCCAAATAGGAAAGGGCTTTGAGGGCCATAATTTCGGCTTCTTCTTGCTGCATGGCGCTATAATTAGGTTGTTTGGTGCAAAGAACAATAGCAATAAAAAAGGCGCCCCTTGAGACGCCTTTCAGTCAACAATATCAAGCGTTTTACTTGATTTTGTTTTCCTTAAATTCAACATGCTTGCGCGCGACCGGATCATATTTGCGAACGACCATTTTCTCGGTCATGGTGCGGGCGTTTTTCTTTGTGACATAGTAAAAACCTGTGCCGGCAGTGCTTTCCAGCTTGATTTTAACTGTTGTTGGTTTTGCCATCGGTCAAATCCTTAAAACGGGCGCTCAAAACGTGGCGCGTGGGCGTGAAAATAGGCATTTCACGGCGCTTGTCAACCTTAACTAAAGCTCGGTCATTAGCGGTTTGCCATTGATGAAGCGCACATAGGGCGCAGGCTTTTTCAACTGCGCCTTGCGGTCGAGTTTCATGCGCTCTTCCACCATATCAATCACCGACCGCGTGATGGCGGGTAGGTCGAGTTTGCGCGCATCGGGCAGTGTCAGCCAATGCAAATCTAGCAATTCGCCGCTGGCCTTCACCATTTCTTCCGGGTCTGTATGAATAAATTCATCATAAACCATGAAGAAGCGCGTATCGAAACGGCGCGAGCGATAGGTCGGAGTGACGGCGCGGGCGATGAAATCCATTTGGTCGAGCGGCGGCTCAACACCGTGGTCAAAATAGCTTTGCCAAACCTTATCGCCGGTGGATAGGCGTTTTTTGGTCTCCCGCCCGATAATCAAGCCGGTTTCCTCAAAAGTCTCGCGAATGGCCGCCAGGGCCAAACCGCGCAATTTATTGTCGCTGACATTTTTGCGCGTCTCTTTGCGTAAGCGTTTCATCACCGGCGCGCTGAGGTTTTTCGGCACTTGCAGGCGTTGGTCGATAAGGTCCAACCGCCCGCCGGGGAAGACAAATTTATTCGGCATGAATTTATGCGATGCGGCGCGTTTGCCCATCAGGATTTTGGGTTGCTTGGCTTGGCGCACGACAATCAGCGTCGAGGCTTCTTTGGGGCGCACCGCTTTGGCGCTGTCGTCGCGATATTCGCCCGGCGTCGAGGCCGGAGTGCCGTAACGGGGGGTCTCTTGCTTACTCATTATTTTCCTCATCTTCAGGGCTTTCAGACTCAAAGCCGTGCATACGCAAAGCCCATTGTAGGCCGACAACAGCGCCTTTGACCATTGGCAATGAGATAAGGCTGACCGCAATGGCCAGCAAGCAGAACAGCAGCGCATGGATATAAAGCGGCGGCGTATAGAGCCGTTCGACGATCAGCGCGACAGGCACAATCACATGGCCGACGATAAAAATCGTGAAATAGGGCGGCGCATCATCGGCTTGGTGGCCTGACAAGGCAAGGCCGCAAGCGCGGCATGTGTCGCTGATTTTCAGATATTGCCGAAACAAGGTTTTCTCGCCGCATTGCGGGCAACGGCCCCGCAGGCCACGCCACATGGCGGTGCGGCGACTGCGTTCTTCGCGCAAAAGATGTTCAATGCTCATGGCTTAACGTCTTCCTCTGGGGCGATGGCGCGGTGGGCGACGAAAAGCGCCGCGTTTTTTGGGGCCGCGCTTTTGCTTGCCGCCATATGTGCCACCATCAACCAACGAAAACAAGAGGCCGCCTTTAAGCGGTGTGGCTTCTTCAAGCTCGACCTCAACGCTTTCGCCAATCCGAAAGCTGATGCCGCTGGTGCCGCCGGTCATAAACATATTGCTTTCATCGGCGTAAAACCGCTCATCGCCCAATTGTGATATCGGAATCAGCCCATCTGCGCCGCTATCATCGAGGGTGACGAATAATCCGGCGCGCGAAACACCGGAAATGCGCGCCGAAAAGCTCTCCCCGATTTGGCGCGACATATGGGCGGAAAGATAACGTTCACCGGCACTGCGCTCGGCCAACATGGCGCGCCGCTCGGTTTGCGAAATCGCCTCGGCAATATCGGGCAGGGCTTCGGCTTCCGCGTCGGTCTGCCCGTCTTTACCGGCCTTCAGGGCGGCAATCAGCGCGCGATGCACTGTCAAATCGGCATAGCGGCGTATCGGCGAGGTGAAATGGGCATAGCGACCCAGATTCAGCCCGAAATGACCGATATTCTCAATTGTGTAAACGGCTTGCGCTTGGGTGCGTAGCACCGCCTCAGATATGGTTGGCGCGTAAGGCTGGTCGGCGGCCTGTTCCATCAGCCCGTTGAATAATTTCGGCAGCAGGGTTTGTCCGAGGCTGAGTTTGACATTCATTGAGCGCAGAAAATCGGACAAAGCGCGCACGCGGTCATCGGGCGGCGTGTCATGCACCCGATAAATCAGCGGGCGCTTGGCTTTTTCCAGCGTCTCGGCAGCGCAGACATTGGCCGTGACCATCATTTCCTCAATCAGCTTATGCGCTTCCAATGATGGCGGGATATAGATGCGCGTAATCTTGCCCTTACCGTCCATTTCAATGCGCCGTTCGGGGCGATTAATTCGCAAGGGCTGGCGCTGTTCACGCGCCTCAACCATGCACTGATAAGCCTGCCATAGCGGTTGCAGCACCGTGTCATTGAGATGGGCAAATGCAGGCAGGCAGTCACCATCAAAGGCGTGTTGCGCCTCGGCATAGCTCAGCTTGGCGACCGAGCGCATCAGGCCGCGATAAAATTGATGGCCGGTTTTTTGGCCGTTTGCGGCAATCTGCATACGCACCGCCATACACGGGCGGGTTTCATTTTCGCGCAAAGAGCACAAATCATTCGACAGTCTTTCGGGCAGCATCGGCACAACGCGGTCGGGCATGTAAACCGAATTGCCGCGTTTGCGCGCTTCGACATCCATCTCGCTGGCCGGTTTTACATAAGCCGCGACATCGGCAATCGCCACCCAAACAATATAGCCGCCCTCATTGTCAGGGTCGGGTTCGGCAAATACCGCATCGTCATGGTCGCGGGCATCGGCCGGGTCAATGGTGATAAAGGGCAGGGCGGTCAGGTCTTCGCGCCCTGTCGCATCGGCTTCTGTCACGGCCTCGGCTTCGGCCATCACCGCATCGGGGAATACAGTCGGCAAACCCTGCTCGGCAATCGAGATAAGCGAAAAGGCGTGCGGGTCGTCTGCCGCGCCGATATTTTCTTTCAGCTTTGCGCGTTTCGCCCCCATGCGCGGGCCGGGCAGTTTTTCGCAAATCAGCAAATCGCCATGCGCCGCTTTGGTATCTTTTTCAAGTTGATAGTCATAGCGCTCGCGGCGGTCGGCGGGGATAAGCCATAGCCCGTCATTGCGCTCGCGCACCACGCCGATAATCTGTCCACCGGCATCACCGAGTTTTCTGATGACGCGGGCAATATAAGTATCCTTATCAACCCGCCGCAGCCGCGCCAGCGCCGTATCACCCGGTGAGACAGGCGGCGAGGGGCGGTGACGCCGATTGCGCGGCGCGCTGTCGTCAATTTCAATAATCGGGTCTTGCGGGCCGTCCAGCAATTTACCCTCATGGCGCGCACGGGCGACCAGATAGCCCTCTTTATTGCGGCCGGTCACTTGCACGACCGAGACATTGGGCAAATCGCCTTGCCCACGCATGCCGCTTTTGCGACTGCCTTCCAGCAATCCTTCCGCACTCATTTCGCGCAGCAGCCGTTTCAGTGGAATACGGTCTGCGCCTTTAATGTTGAATGCTTTGGCAATATCGCGCTTGGTCGTCTCGCCGGGCCGGTCGGCGATGAATTTCAATATCTCATCGCGCGTGGGAATGGTTCCCATTAGGCGCTCTTTTTCTTCTTCTTCGGCGCCGCTTTTTTACGTTTCTTGGCCGGGCCTTTGGCGATGCGCGCAGCGATTAATTCCAGCCCGCGCTCCAATGTAATATCCTCCGGATTTTCATCTTTCGGAATGGTCGCATTGACCTTTTCATATTTCACATAAGGGCCGAAGCGGCCATCCATAACGCGCACCGGTTTTTTATCGTCAGGGTGTTCGCCAAGATCCTTAATCACGCTGCCGCCGCGGCGTTGCGCCGGCCCTTTGGCTTTGCGTTCTGCCAATACGGTAACGGCGCGATTGACGCCAATCTCAAACACTTCATCGGGTGTCTCAAGGCTGGCAGATTGTTTGCCCGCTTTAATATAGGGGCCGTAGCGGCCAATATCGGCCATAATATCTTCGCCGGTTTCGGGATGCGCGCCAATATTGCGCGGCAGCGATAACAGCTTCAGCGCATAATCAAGTTCCATCTCGGCGGGTGTTTTGCCTTTGGGAATACCGGCGCGTTTCGGCTTTTCGCTTTTATCGGCGGGCATATCTCCGGCGTCGCCCAGTTGAATATAAGGGCCGAAGCGTCCGTTTTTGACATGCACATCAAGGCCGCTCTCAGGGTCTTGCCCCAAAATGCGTTCAATATCGCCGGCCTCGGCTTGCTCACCGGCAAAGGGGCGGGTGAAGCCGCAATCGGGATAGCGTGTGCAGCCGACAAAAGCGCCGAAGCGTCCGGTTTTCAGGCTCAACTCGCCTTCATTACATTTCGGGCACATACGCGGATTGCCATTGCCGGTATCCTTGAAAATATGCGCGCCCATCACTTCATTCATCGTGTCGAGAATTTGCGTATTGCGAATTTCCATCGTCGACTCGACGGTTTTGTGGAAGTCTTCCCAGAAGCGCGACAGCACCTCTTTATAGCTCAGCGAGCCGTCAGACACTTTGTCGAGGTCGGTTTCCAGCGCGGCGGTGAAATCATATTCGACATAGCGGTCGAAGAAGTTTTCCAAAAATGCAATCACCAAGCGGCCTTTATCTTCCGGAATGAAGCGGTTGCGGTCCATCACCACATAATCGCGCTCGCGCAAAACACTCAGCACTGACGCATAGGTTGACGGGCGACCAATGCTCAATTCTTCCATGCGTTTCACCAAAGTCGCTTCGCTATAACGCGGTGGCGGCTCGGTGAAATGTTGTTCAGGTGAGATTTTGAAGACCGAGAGAGCCTCGCCTTCATTGACTTGGGGCAGGCGCGGGCCGTCTTTTTCATCGGCCTCGTCATCTTTGCCTTCTTCATAAAGCTTCAAAAAGCCTGAAAAGGTAATCACCGTGCCGGAGGCGCGCAAACCGGTCAGGCCATCGGCACCGCTGATTGAAATCGTCGTGCGTTGAACGCGCGCGTTTTCCATTTGCGATGCCATTGTGCGTTTCCAAATCAGCTCATAAAGCTTGGCTTGGTCGCCGTCGAGAAAGCGGCCCATCTGGTCGGGGCGGCGCGCCAATGATGTCGGGCGAATGGCCTCATGCGCTTCTTGCGCGTTGGCGGCTTTGGTTTCATAAACCCGAGCCGTGTCCGGCAGATATTCATCACCGAAATCGTCAACAATCACTTGGCGCGTTTCGGTCACGGCCTCCGGCGCAATTTGCGTGCCATCGGTTCTCATATAGGTAATCAGGCCGGTTTCCTCGTTGTCAATCGTCACGCCCTGATAGAGAAGCTGCGCGATTTGCATGGTGCGCTTGGCATTAAAGCCCAGCTTGCGGCTGGCTTCTTGTTGCAGGGTTGAGGTGGTGAAGGGCGCGGCAGGCTTTCTTTGCCCCGGCTTGCTTTCAATCGCATCAATGGAAAATTCGGTGCTGGCGATGGCGGTTTCCGCCGCATGCGCCACATCATCATTGGCGAGGGTGAATTTATCGAGTTTCTCGCCCTTATGGCGCACCAGCCGTGTCGGCAGCGTGTCGCCATTGGCGGTTTTGAAATCCGTATCCACCGACCAATATTCGCGTGGATTAAAGGCTTCGATTTCCAATTCGCGCTCGCAAATCAGGCGCAGCGCAACCGATTGCACGCGACCCGCAGAGCGTGAGCCGGGCAGTTTGCGCCACAGCACGGGCGACAAATTAAAGCCGACCAAATAATCCAGCGCACGGCGCGCCAAATAAGCATCGACGAGTTTTTCATCAATCTCGCGCGGCTTGGCCATGGCTTCCAGCACGGCGTTTTTGGTGATGGCGTTGAACACCACGCGGCTGACCGGCTTATCGCCCAGCACTTTCTTTTTGCGGAGAACTTCCAGCACATGCCAGCTAATCGCTTCGCCTTCGCGGTCGGGGTCAGTGGCCAGCACAAGTGAGTCGGCGCTTTTCACCGCTTTGGCAATATCGCTTAAACGTTTGCGCGCATCGCCTTGTTCTTCCCAAGACATGGCGAAATCATTATCGGGGTCAACCGAGCCGTTGCGCTCGGGCAAATCGCGGACATGGCCGAAGGAAGCCAGGACCTTGAAGTCCGAGCCGAGATATTTATTGATGGTCTTCGCCTTAGCGGGCGACTCAACAATAACGACTTGCATAACAGCGCCTCAAATCTTGTTTCGGGCGCATCATATGGTCGAAATGCCCCTTCATGTCAAATCATGGATTTTTAATGTGCGTCAAATCAGGCTGATTTTGCGACCCGGCTCTTGGGTCAGGCGACCTGCCAGTTCCAATTCCAATAGCACTAAATGAACCGAGCTTCCGGGCGCGTTGCCCCCCGCCGCGCTGCGATAACCCCCGCAGAGCGGCGGGGGCTTTTTCCGGCGAGCCATAACCGTTCAGCAGGCGTTGAAATGTCACCGACCCGATTTGGTCAGTGCGGGTTAGGCGTAAATAGGCAAGCTGTCGGTCAAGCGGCGCGCTCATTTTAATTAAGGAATGAATCTTTTACTCTTATCCAGCCACCTTATTTTTATTATTGGTGGGCAGTCGATTTTAACTGCCGATTTTGGGTTCGGTTCCGTTGCGAAGCCGTCCAATGTTTTCGCGATGCGCCCATAAAGAAAGTGCAACCATAAGCGCGGTGAAGCGCGCGGTATCGACCTCACCCAAAAACACAAGCAATGGCAGGCTAACAATCATGGCCGTGATGGCCGCCAGCGACGACATGCGAAAGGTAATGGCCATCACCAACCAAATAATGAGAAAGGCAATGCCGGTCAGCGGCGACATGATGAGAATGGCCCCGATAAACACGGCAACGCCTTTGCCGCCTTTGAAGTCGAGCCAGACCGGAAATAAATGGCCGATAAAAGCCGCCACAGCCGCCATATAAGCCGCCGTGTCGCTGCCCAAGCGCCAGATAAGCGCAACGGCGAGACTGCCTTTCAGTGCGTCCGCCAGCAGGGTGGCGAGAGCCAAAAGTTTACTGCCCGAGCGCAACACATTGGTGGCGCCGATATTGCCGGAGCCGATATCGCGAATATCGCCTTTGCCGCCGAGGCGGGTAAATAGCAGTCCAAACGGAATCGAGCCGAGCAAATATCCAAATGCCAAGCCCATAATAATAATTACCGGATCACTCATAATATCCCCTCAAAACCAATGGATGCTTAAAGCTCAAAAACCGCTTCGCCGTCAACATAGCAGGCAAGCACCTGCCCTTGAACTTTTCTTTTGTCGATTGCAGCATTTTGTGACTTGGAGCGCAAGCTGTCTGCATCGACCACCCAGGGCGCTTCAAGGTCGGCAATAGCAAAGTCAGCCCGTGCGCCGACGCTTAATGTGCCGCCTTCCAAGCCCAGCAATTCAGCCGGGCGGGCGGTGACGCTTGCCAGCAATCTATCCAACGCCACACCATCGGCGTGATGCAGGGTAAGCAATCCGGCCAGCAGGGTTTCAACGCCAACCGTGCCGTAAGCGGCCTGCGCGAATGGCTGCCGCTTGGCTTCTTCATTTTGTGGGTTATGGCCGGAGACGACGACATCAATCGTGCCGTCGGCGACACCGGCAATCAATGCCAGCCGGTCTTCTTCGCGGCGCAGCGGCGGCGATAATTTGGCAAATGTGCGGTAATTCTCAACATCGTTTTGATTGAGCATGAGATGCGTTGCCGACACGCCGCATGATACGGGCAGGCCTTTTTGTTTGGCGGCGCGCACCGTCTCGATGCTCTCGGCCGACGAGACAAGCGCAATGTGATAGCGCGCGCCGGTCAATTCAACGAGGCGCAGGTCGCGGTCAATAATCGCCGTTTCGGCGGCCACCGGAATTCCCGCCAAGCCGAGCCGTGTCGCCAATTCGCTTTCATGCATCACACCGGCGCTTTGCAAATCTTGATCCATTGCGTGCTGCACAATCAGCGCGTCAAATGTTCCGGCATAAGCCAGCGCGCGCCGCATGGTCAGCGCATTCATCACGGCGCGGTCGCCATCGGTAAAGGCAACGGCCCCGGCTTCGCGCAGCAGGCCGAACTCGGTCATGCCATGCCCGTCGCAGCCTTTGGTCAAAGCGGCCATCGGGTGAACGCGCACAATCGCCGTGTCGCGGGCGCGGCGCGAGATGAAGTCAACCAAAGCCGCATCGTCAATCACCGGATTGGTGTTCGGCATGGTAATCATGGTGGTCACGCCACCGGCAGCAGCGGCTTGCGAGTCGGGGGGCCGGGTTTTGCGCTGCTCTTCTCCCGGCTCCCC
>FZLQ01000132.1 GCA_900197605.1 Phyllobacteriaceae bacterium Water-Bin73 | reverse complement strand
CGTAAATACCGGCCAGGCGAAAATAATGTAACGGCAAGCCCAGCCTGTCGGCCAGCGCCCCCCATGCCGTTTCGGCATCAAGCCGACGTTGCCCGCGCGCGCCTATTTTGCCGGCCGGTGTTTCTTCATCAATCCAAGCCCCGGCATGGTCGCCATAAACACCGGTGGTTGATAAATAACCCAGCCATTTCATCTGGTCAGCGCATGTCGCCAAAGCGTCTTGCAAAAGCGGTAGCGCCGGATCGCCCGCCTCAGTCGGGGCGGCTGACAGTAAAATATGGTCAATGCCGGAAAGCGCATCAGCCGATAACGGCGCGCCGTCCAGCCTGATGGGGGTGATGCCCTGCGCCGCCAAATAAGCGGCTTTGTCATCATCGCGGCAACTGGCCTTCAACGTAAAACCCGCCGCCGCCAAAATCGGCGCAAGATGCGCCGCGCAAAAGCCAAAGCCGAAAAATAAAATGCCGTTCATATTCTCGCGATTACTCATTTAATTTTCCAAATGCGCCAATTCTTCTGCCACCAGCCCGGCCTCATCATGGTCGCCATTATGCGCCATATGACGCCGCAAACTATCAATATCGGCGGCGTTCATATCGAGCATTTGCCCCAGTGCCCATACCGCACTGGCGCGCACCAGCGCGGCCTCATCTCCCAGCCGTGCGCGCGCCGCCTCAATATGCGTCGGCGTGGGTGCTGCCATATTGCCCAAAGCCATCAGCACATTGCGGATAAAATTATCGCGCCCGCTGCGCTTAATCGGCGTGCCGGCAAAAAACTTACGAAAGCCCGCATCGTCCAACTTACTCAGCGAGATTAAATCGGGTCGGTCATAATCCGTCTGCAAAGCCAGTTTCGCCTCACCGGCTGTTTGCGCGAATTTATTCCACGGGCAGACGGCCAAGCAATCATCGCAGCCATAAATATGATTGCCCATAAGCGGACGCAATTCGCGGTCAATCATGCCCTTATGCTCAATCGTCAAATAAGAAATGCACCGCCTTGCGTCTATTTTATAAGGAGCGGGAAAAGCCCTGGTCGGGCAAATATCGAGACAGGCCGAGCACCCGCCGCAATGGTCGGTTTCGGGCTCATCTTGGGGCAAGGCCAAAGTGGTGAATACCGAGCCCAGAAACAACCACGAGCCGAAATCACGCGACACGAGATTTGTATGCTTGCCCTGCCATCCCAAACCGGCGCGCATGGCGAGCGGCTTTTCCATCACTGGCGCTGTATCGACAAAGACTTTGACCTCAGCACCGGTTTGCGCCACCACGGCGCGCGCCAATGCTTTCAGCTTCTTCTTAATGACATCATGATAATCGCGCCTTTGTGCGTAAACCGAAATCACGCCTTTATCGGTTTCTTTGAGCGCCGCAAGCGGGTCATTATCGGGGCCGTAATTAACGCCCAGCATGATAACACTTTGCGCGGCGGGCCATAATTTCTGCGGCGCGGCACGTTCATCCATTCGCGCCGCCATCCAGTCCATTTGGCCGTGATGCTGGGCTTCGACAAAAGCCCGCAAACCTTCTCCGGCGGCGGCATGTGCGGTCGCATCAACAATCCGGCAAATATCAAAACCCTGTGCCGTCGCTTGGGCGATAATCTCGGCTTTCAGGCTGTCGGGCGCGGCCAAGCCTAAAAATCCAAATCGGCGTAATAGGGCGGCGGACGCATGCCGGCAACATGGTCGGCCAGCAAGGGTCTGAAACTGGGGCGCGATTTTATCCGCGCATACCAATCGCGCACAACCGGCCATAATTTCCACGGCACATCGCCGGTATAATCGAGGCAAGAAAGATGCGCCGCAGCGGTGAAGTCGGCCAAGCTCAATTCGCCACCGCCAAGCCAATCGCGGGTTTGCAGCAAATAAGTGAGATATTCCAAATGCAATTCGAGATTATGCAGACCGACCCGCACGGTCGCCATATCGGGGCCGCCGCCGCCATCATCAGCGCCCATAAAGCGGCGGTCGATTTTTTCATAGGTAATCAGCTTGCCGACCTCGGCGTGAAACTTATCGTCAAACCAAGCCGACAGGCGACGCACTTCGGCGCGCGCCAAACCGCTTGTCGGCAGCAGCGGCGTCGCGCCGCCCTTTTCTTCCAGCCATTCAGC
>FZLQ01000020.1 GCA_900197605.1 Phyllobacteriaceae bacterium Water-Bin73 | reverse complement strand
CCCAGCGCGCGCAAGGCCGCTTTGGCAACCAAAGCATGGCCCTGATGCGGCGGGTCAAAACTGCCGCCAAACAGCGCCACTTTGGCACCGGCAAAAAATTTGGGCGGGGCGGGCGCGCGCATCGGCTATTTGGGGCGCGTTTGGCCGCTGCCACGCACGGCATATTTGAAACTGGTCAATTGTTCCAGCCCAACCGGCCCGCGCGCATGAAAACGTCCGGTGGCAATGCCAATTTCGGCGCCCATGCCAAATTCGCCGCCATCGGCAAATTGGGTTGAGGCATTATGCATCACAATGGCGCTGTCCACGCGGTTTAAGAAATCCGCCGCCGCGTCATCATTGGCGGTGATAATGGCTTCGGTATGGCCTGAGCCATATTGGGTAATATGCGCGACCGCCTCGTCTAGGCCGGTGACGGTTTTCACCGCAATCACCGCGTCGAGATATTCCTCATACCAATCATCTTCCGTGGCCGCACTGACGCGGCTATCGGCTTGCTGGGCGGCGTCATCGCCCCGCACGGCGCAGCCTGCTTCCAATAAGGCGGTGATGAGCGGCGCCAAATGCGTGTCGGCGCAAGCCGCATCAACCAGCAGCGTTTCAGCCGCCCCGCAAATGCCGGTGCGGCGCATTTTGGCGTTGAGCAAAACCGCGCGCGCCATGTCCAAATCGGCGGCGGCATGCACATAAATATGGCACACGCCGTCAAGATGCGCGAAAACCGGCACCCGCGCCTCGTCTTGCACGCGCCCGACCAAACCCTTGCCGCCGCGCGGCACGATAATATCAATATTGCCGTCCAGCCCGGCCAGCATCATGCCGACCGCGGCGCGGTCAGGCGTATCGACAATTTGCACGCAATTTTCGTCCAGACCGGCGGTTTTCAAAGCGCGGGCAAAGCAGCCATGAATAAGCCGCGCCGAGTTTTGAATTTCTGATGAGCCGCGCAAAATAACGGCATTGCCCGATTTTAAGCACAAAGCGGCGGCATCAGCCGTCACATTGGGGCGGCTTTCATAAATCACCCCAATCACCCCCAAGGGCACCCGCACACGGGTGATGTCGAGCCCGCTCTCCACCTGCCAGTGCGCGATGGATTGGCCGACCGGATCATCAAGTTTGATAATGGCTTCCAGCGCCTGTGCAATGCCTTCGAGACGCGCTTCATCGAGCATGATGCGGTCAAGCCGCGCTGCGCCGACATTTTGCGCTTCGGCCAGTTTCATATCCTGTTGATTGGCGGCGATAATATTGGCGGCATCGGCGCGCAATTCATTGGCGGCTTCTTGCAAGGCCGTGTTTTTAGCATCGGTCGGGGCGATGGCCAATTGGCGTCCGGCGCGGCGCGCTTTCACCCCAAGCTCTGCCATCATGGCGGCCAAACCCTCATCGCTTTGTCGCGCTTCACTCATTTGCTATCCTGCCTTATTGTCCCTTTTCGCTTTGCGCGGCGTGCAACACCATATCGTCGCGATGCACCATTTCATCGCGTCCGCGATAGCCCAGCGTGTCATGCACGGCGTCGCTCGATAAGCCAACCATACGCTTTGCTTCTTCGCTTGCATAGGCAGATAGGCCGCGGCCGATTTCTTGCCCGTCAGCGTCCAAAAGCGCGACGCAATCTCCGCGCTCAAACTGGCCGTCCAAACCGGTCAATCCGACCGGCAAAAGCGATTTACCGGCACGCAGAGCCGCCACCGCCCCGGCATCGAGATGCAAAGAGCCGCCGGGCTGCAAGCCTCCGGCAATCCAAGCGGCACGCGCGCTATGGGGATTATCATGCGCCATGAAAACGGTTGAGCGCGCGCCATTGGCGAGCGCGCTGAGCGGGGCATTGTCGCGCCCGCTGGCCAGCACCATATGACAGCCCGCCCGTTGGGCTATTTCAGCCGCCTGTAATTTTGTCACCATGCCGCCCGAGCCGTGACTGGAGCCCGTGCCGCCTGCCATCGCCTCAATATGGGCATCAATATGGCTCACATGGTCGATAAAATTGGCGTCTTTATGCTGTGTCGGGTCGGCATCATATAGCCCGTCAATATCCGACAATAAGATAAGGCAATCAGCCGACACCATCGCTGCCACCCGCGCCGCCAAGCGGTCATTATCGCCATAGCGCAATTCTTGTGTGGCGACCGTGTCATTTTCATTAATGACCGGCACCGCGCCATGCGTCATTAAAGTGGTCAGGGTTTGGCGCGCATTCAAATAGCGACGGCGTTGTTCAGTATCCTCTGCCGTCAGCAAAATCTGCGCCGCCGCCAAGCCCTGTTCGGCCAGCGCCGCGCGCCAGCCTTGCGCCAGTTCAATTTGACCGGCTGCGGCGGCAGCTTGGCTCTGCTCAAGGCTCATCTGGTCGCGGGTCAGGCCGGTGCGCGCAAAGCCAAGCGCGGCATAGCCCAGCGACACCGCGCCCGAGGTCACGATGATGAGCTTTTTACCGGCGGCGTGATAGCCGGCCAAATCCGTAGCCATGGCAGCCAGCCATTGATGGTTGAGCGCCTCGTTTTTGAGCAGCAAAGACGAGCCGATTTTGACCACTAATGTTTGCGCGTTTTCAATCTCAGGGCGCATCTTATTGCTCCTGCAAAGGATGCCAAGCGTCGGACGCATCAGCGCTCTCAGCGTCTTGTGCTTTTTGGCCGCGCGCATCTTCGCTTGGCTCCTCAGCCTGCCCTTCAATCTGAATCGCCAGCGCGTCAAACAGCATTTGCAAGCCATCGCCGCTCACCGCCGATATGGCCATGATTTGACTGTCGCTCTCACCCGCGACCTCAGCCGCCAGCGCCGCGTGCACGGCCTCAAGCCGGTCGGGCAATAGCGCGTCGGTTTTGGTCAGGGCGATTAATTCGGTTTTGGCCGCCAGCCCGTCATCATAAGCCGCCAGCTCGGTGCGAATGGTGCGATAGGCCGCCAGCACATCATCTTGCGTCGCATCAATCAGATGCAGCAAGGCGGCGCAGCGTTCCACATGGCCCAAAAACCGATGACCGAGACCGGCGCCGTCTGCCGCGCCGGCAATCAGACCGGGAATATCGGCCATTACAAATTCGCGTCCTGCCTCTTGCCCGCCTTTTCTATCGGGCGGGCCGACCACTCCCAAATTCGGGTGCAAAGTGGTGAAAGGATAATCGGCAATTTTCGGTTTGGCGCGGCTCATGGAGGCGAGCAGGGTCGATTTTCCGGCATTGGGCAGGCCGATAAGACCGATATCAGCAATCAGTTTAAGGCGCAGCCAAATCCACGCATCGCGCCCTTCTTGGCCGGGATTGGCATGGCGGGGCGATTGATTGACCGGCCCTTTGAAGCGCGCATTGCCAAACCCGCCATTGCCGCCTTTGGCGAGAACCGTGCGTTGGCCAATCGCGGTTAAATCGGCCAGCAGGGTCTCATTATCCTCGGCGAAAATTTGGGTGCCGACCGGCACAGTGAGAATTTTATCGGGCCCGTCAGCGCCCGAGCGATTGCGCCCCATGCCATGCACGCCGATACCGGCCTTGAAGTGCTGGCGATAGCGATAATCAATAAGCGTGTTCAGCCCATCGACACATTCGACAATCACATCGCCGCCGCGACCGCCATCGCCGCCGTCAGGGCCGCCAAATTCAATATATTTCTCGCGCCGAAACGACACGCAGCCCGCCCCGCCATCGCCGGAGCGAATATAAACCTTCGCTTGGTCGAGAAATTTCATTGTCTCATCCTCTGGCTTCAAATTAGCGGCATTTGCCGCAAAACAAAAAGCCCTCAAAACAAAAAAGGAGATGACGTTCCGGTCATCTCCCTTAATTCATATGACCGCCTTTTCGGGCAATCATCTTAACATGCATGCGCCCGTTATTCTGCCGCTTCGGCCAATGGGGCAACCGAGACGACTGTGCGTCCGCCACGGCTTTGTGAGAATTGCACATTGCCTTCAATAATGGCGAAAATCGTATGGTCTTTGCCAATGCCGACATTATCGCCCGGGTGCCATTTGGTACCGCGCTGGCGAATGATGATATTGCCCGGAATCACGTGCTCGCCGCCAAATTTTTTGACGCCAAGACGACGACCGGCACTATCGCGACCGTTACGGGATGAACCGCCTGCCTTTTTATGAGCCATTTATCTTACTCCTCTGCAGCGTCGTCTGCTGCGTCAGCTTTGGGGGCGGCCTTTTTGGCGGCCGCTTTAGCTGAAATACCGGTAATCTTCAGCACGGTTTCGTGCTGGCGATGCCCTTTATTGCGGTGGTAGTTTTTGCGACGCTTAAACTTGATGACGCTGATTTTATCGGCGCGCGCTTGCTCCAGCACTTCGGCTGTTACACTGGCACCGGCAACCATGGGTTCACCGATTTTCGGCTCTTTACCGGCTTCGCCCAGCATCAGAACCTCGTCAAATTTTACCTTATCACCGGCTTTGCCATCGAGCTTTTCAATGGCGATAATATCGTCTTTGGCGACGCGATACTGTTTGCCGCCGGTGCGAATTACTGCGTACATCGGTTTGTCCACCTTCGTAAAAATCTATGCCGCGCGCGCCAAAACCAGCCCTGAGCGGCAATTAAGCGGCGAATATACGCAAGCAAACGCGCAAGTCAAGTCACAAAAGCCAAGTTACAAAAGCCGGACATGCTGCTTTGAAGAGTGTGCCTGCCACCGGCTTTTAAGCCCGGTTTCAGTCTTAATAATACAATATATAATGTAGATAATAATAATTACCATTGAAAACTTGTTAATTATACGATACAGAGAGGCAGTTTTGATACAAGGCCCGAGAAAACCATGCCCAGCCTGACCCATTTACAGCAATTAGAAGCCGAGAGCATTGAAATCATGCGCGAAGTGGTCGCGCAAGCCGAAAATCCGGTCATGCTCTATTCGGTCGGTAAAGACAGCGCTGCCATGCTGCATGTTGCCAAAAAGGCGTTTTTCCCGTCGCCGCCGCCTTTTCCTTTGCTGCATGTTGATACGACTTGGAAATTCCAAGAAATGTATAAATTGCGCGAAAAAGCCGCCAAAGAGGCCGGTATGGAGCTGATTGTTTATAAAAACCCCGAGGCCGAAGCGCAGGGCATTAACCCGTTTGACCACGGGCCGTTGCATACGGATATGTGGAAAACCGAGGGGTTGAAGCAAGCGTTGGATAAATATGGCTTTGACGCCGCTTTTGGCGGGGCGCGCCGCGATGAAGAAAAATCGCGCGCCAAAGAGCGGGTGTTTTCATTTCGCAGCGAAAACCATCAATGGGACCCGAAAAACCAGCGTCCGGAAATTTGGTCGCTTTATAACGCCCGCAAAGCGAAAGGCGAGAGCATTCGCGTTTTCCCCATGTCGAACTGGACCGAGCTTGATATTTGGCAATATATCCGGCTGGAGAATATTGAAATTGTGCCGCTTTATTTTGCCGCCCCGCGCCCGACTGTTGAGCGCGATGGGCTGTTGCTGATGGTCGATGATGAGCGCTTTCCCCTCAATGAAGGCGAAGAGCCGGTAACGCGCTCCGTGCGGTTTCGCACTTTGGGCTGCTATCCGCTGACCGGCGCCGTGGAAAGCGAAGCCGCGAGCTTGAACGAGGTTATTCAGGAAATGCTGCTGACCACCACCTCGGAACGGCAAGGCCGCGCCATTGACCATGATGCCAGCGCCTCAATGGAAAAGAAAAAACAGCAGGGTTATTTCTAATGGTTGACGCGCAAAGCTATCAGGCCGAAGCGCTTATCGGCCAAGACATTGAAGCCTATTTGGCGGCGCATGAAGAAAAGACCATGCTGCGGTTCATCACTTGCGGCAGTGTCGATGACGGCAAGTCAACGCTGATCGGGCGCTTGCTCTATGACAGCAAAATGATTTTCGACGACCAGCTCAGCGCCCTGGAAGCGGCGTCCAAAAAATCCGGCACGCAAGGCGAAGCGATTGATTTCGCCCTTTTGGTTGACGGGTTGGCGGCTGAGCGCGAGCAGGGCATTACCATTGATGTGGCCTATCGCTTTTTCGCCACTGAAAAACGCAAATTCATTGTCGCCGATACGCCGGGCCATGAGCAATATACCCGCAATATGGTGACCGGCGCGTCAACCGCCGATTTGGCAGTGCTGCTGGTTGATGCCCGTCAGGGCATTTTAACCCAAACCCGCCGCCATGCGTATCTGGTTCATTTGCTGGGCATTAAGCATATTGTGCTGGCGGTCAATAAAATGGATTTGGTCGATTTCGACCAAATGCGCTTTGACGAGATTGTCGCTGACTTCACTCATTTCGCGGCAAATCTTGAAATGACTCCGCCTTTGGCAATTCCGATTTCGGGGCTGGCCGGGGATAATATCACCCAGAAAAGCGCCAACACCCCATGGTATGCGGGGCCTGCTTTGCTGCCGCATTTGGAGACAGTGGAATTGGCTGAGGACGCAGCGCAGCAAGCGCCTTTCGCCATGCCGGTGCAATGGGTCAATCGCCCGAATCTGGATTTTCGCGGCTTTTCAGGTCGCCTCGCCGGTGGCACGGTAAAGCCCGGCGATAAAGTGCGTATCGTGCCATCGGGTAAAACCAGCACCATCGCCTCGATTGTCACCATGGCGGCTGATGCCAGCCAATGCGATTTAGCCGAAGCCGTTGCCGGCCAGTCAGTGACGCTGACCCTAAAAGACGAAATTGACTGCTCGCGCGGCGATGTGATTGCCGCTGCCGATAATCCACCGCTTGCCGCCGACCGGTTTGAAGCCAGTCTGGTGTGGATGGATGAAACCGAGATGTTGCCCGGGCGCGCTTATGAATTACGCATCGGCACACAAGCCGTATCGGCGCGTATTCAAGCCCCGAAATATGCGGTCAATGTCAATAATATGGAACATTTGGCCGCCGCCAGTTTGGGGCTGAATGAAATCGGTGTCGTTGAATTGGCAACCGACCGGCCGGTGGTGTTTGCGCCTTTTGCCGACAGTCAAAAGCTTGGCAGTTTTGTGCTGATTGATAAGCTGACCAATGCCACAGTGGCCGCCGGCATGCTGCATTTCTCTTTACGCCGCGCCCATAATATTCATTGGCAAGCTGTTGATGTGGACCGCGCCGCCCATGCCGCGCTCAAGGGTCAGCAGCCGAAAATTCTCTGGTTCACCGGTCTTTCCGGTTCGGGCAAATCGACCATTGCCAATGCGCTGGAGAAAAAACTCCACGCCAATGGCAAACATACATTCCTGCTTGATGGCGATAATGTGCGCCACGGCCTGAACAAGGATTTGGGCTTTACCGATGCCGATCGCATTGAAAATATCCGCCGCATTGGCGAGGTTGCCAAGCTGATGACCGATGCCGGTCTGATTGTGTTGACCGCCTTTATCTCCCCCTTCCGCGCCGAGCGCGATATGGTGCGCGCGCTGGTGCCTGCGGGTGATTTCATTGAAGTGCATGTCGATACGCCGCTGGATGTGGCGGAGCGCCGCGACGTAAAGGGGCTGTATAAAAAAGCCCGCGCCGGCACATTGAAAAACTTTACCGGTATTGATAGCCCCTATGAGCCGCCCGAAACGCCTGAGATTGTCGTCAATACGACCGAGCTTAGCGCCGATGAAGCGGCTGATGTCATTATCGCCTATCTCGATAAACACTGAACCGGCTTGTCGCCCGCGCAGATGATTAATCATGCGGGGTGAAAATAACCCGCCCGACAATTTCGCGTTTGGTCATCATGGCAAAGCCGTCGCGCCAATCGGCCAGCGGAATTTCGGCATGCACATGCGGGCTGATTTTACCCTCTGCCGCCAATTGCCAAATCGCGTCTTGGTTTTCCAAGCCTTTTTCGCGATTGCGGCGGCCATATTCACCGGCGCGCACGCCGACCACTGAAAAGCCCTTTATCAAGGGCATATTGACGCCGATTTGAGGAATCCGTCCGGCGGCAAAACCGATAACCAAAAGCCGTCCGTCCCAGCCAATGCAGCGCACGCTTTCATCAAAGACATCGCCCCCGACCGGATCGTAAATCACATCGGCCCCGCCGCCGGTCAGTTCTTTCACTGTCTCGCGAAACCCGTCATTTACATTCAGCACGGCTTCGGGGCTGAAGGCCGCATCAATGATTTTCAGCTTGGCGTCAGATGAGGCCGTGGCGATAATTTTGGCGCCCAGATATTTGCCCAAATCAACCGCGGCCAGCCCGACGCCGCCGCTCGCGCCATGCACCAGCAGCCATTCATCTTTTTGCAGCAGCCCGCGCCGCACCAGCCCGACATAGGCGGTGAGGTAAGCCGAGCCGGTGGCGGCAGCTTTCGCGAAATCGAGATTATCGGGAATTTTGCGCAAGCGGTCTGCCGGCATAATCATATATTCGGCAAATGTGCCAAGCCCGCCGCATATCACCCGATCGCCAAGCGACCAGCCGTCAATATCAGCGCCCAATTCGGCAATCTCACCGGCGCCTTCCATGCCCGGCGAAAACGGCACGGGCGGCTTTAACTGATAGCCGCCATGGGTCATTAAAAAATCGGGAAACCCCAATGTCGCGGCGCGGATTTTAACCAATACCTCGCCCGGCCCGGGTGTTGGTGTGGCCATGTCTTCCAGCGCCACACCGGCCAAATCGGCCAATAACGCATTTACTCTCAAAGCCTTCATCGGCTTTACTCCTTTTTGTCTCGGGCCGCTTGCAGGGACTCGAAAAAGCTTCGCGTATCGTGTTTTTGCCAATCCGCTGAGGCGCTGGTTTGAGCATCGAAAGCGGCGATTATTTCATCATTGCGCTCTTCGGCCAAATGGCGTGCCGCATAATGCGGGAAAATATAAAATGAGCCCTTCTTAATCTCGGCCAATGTATGCGCGCCAACGGTCTCAACCGCATAAGGAAAAAAATCCCCATCCATCGGAAAGCTCGGGCGCGGCGGTTTCGGCCCGCCGAATTTTGCTTGCCGCCTGGTGCCTGAATTGCCGATATCGGTTTGCGTCCAACCGGGACAAAGCAGCGATACGCTAATATGCGCGGGCAATTCCATTCGCAACATGCCGGTATAGCCAAGCACGGCGGCCTTTGATGCATTATAACCGGCCATGCGCGGCATCGGCCAACCGATAGAATTTTCCGACGCCGTATTGCAAATATGCGCTTCGCTGTCTTGGTCTTTGAAGCGGCGCAAAAATTCCATGCACATATTCCAATTGCCGAAAAAATTAACCTCGAAAATCCAACGCAAATCGGCATCATCCATTTTGGGCGATGAGACAAGACCGGCCCCGACACCGGCATTATTGAACAATAAATCGACATGGCCGAATTCGGCCCAGGCCGCATCGGCGAGCGCTTTAATATCGGTTTCTTGGGTGACATCGCATTTACGGCCAATCGCGCTGACGCCCATGGCCGCGATTTCTGCGGCGGCTGCATCGCAGGCCTCTTGGTCAAGATCGGCAATAACGACATGGCATTTTTCAGCCGCCAGTGCTTTGGCAATATCGAAACCAATGCCGTTCACACCGCCGCTAATGACGGCAACCTTATCGGTAAAATCTTGCATGGGGCGCTCCTGATTGTTCGCAAAAAACGGACGATCGGTAAAGCTTAGGAAAAGGCCGTCTCCGGCGCAAGGCGCACGGGGGTCGCTGGCGACCCCCTTCGGTAGGGGGCAATGCAGGCTAAGGTTCACTGCGTTCAGCAAGCCTTTATAGCCAAGGCGACCGCGCCCCTATAGCGCGTCTCAGTGAGTT
Source organism: Phyllobacteriaceae bacterium Water-Bin73 (assembly GCA_900197605.1). Lineage (GTDB taxonomy): Bacteria > Pseudomonadota > Alphaproteobacteria > RS24 > RS24 > UBA8337. The sequence goes on along the minus strand of FZLQ01000020.1, from coordinate 15,593 downwards.
TACGTTGCAAACTCACTTCGCTTGCGCAAGGCGGGCGGGGGTCGCTAAAGTGACCGCGCCCTTATAGCGTGGCGGAGAGAGAGGGATTGGGTAAAAGGGCTTGGCTGTTTACAGCCTTAGCCCGCCTTCCCCCAGCGCCGCCAGCTTTAGCTGGCAAGTCGGCGAACCGGAAAAAATAATGGCGGAGAGAGAGGGATTCGAACCCTCGGTACGCTTGCGCGCACAACGGTTTTCGAGACCGCCCCGTTCAACCACTCCGGCACCTCTCCGTCTTATGGCGATAGCCACGTCGTTTGTATAAAGGCTGCTTCGTGACTTGCAACAAAAACTCATCAGCATGATGCCAAATTTGGGGTTTGACCCTGCCTGTGTCGGCGCAGTGTTCTTGCGTTGCGAAACGGGCTGTGTCACGCTTTGGGGTGCGACACGTTAAGATGACGAAGGGGATAAATAATGGGTTTTTGGTATTTAATGGCAGCCGCGGCGCTTGCCACATTGGGGGCCGGGTTTCACGGCATTTTGGGCCGACGCTTATATCTTGGTGAAATCCGCAAAGGGGGATTGCCGGAAAGCACCGTGACGCTGAGCACAGTGTCTTGGGATATGTTTACCGTTTTACTGCTGGTCTCGGCTCTGACATTGGTCAATGTCGCCTATAATCCGTCCAATGCGTTAATGGTGCATCCGGTGGTGATGATGAACTTAATGGGCGCGGCTTTGTTTATCGGTCTGGGCTTTGCCGGTCATAAAATGCTCATTCGGCTGCCCGGGGCTTATTTAATGGGCGCGACGGGCGGCTTGGCGCTGTTGGGTCTTTAATGCCGCTATTAAGGTCACGGCTAAAGGCTTGCCCGATGCTTGCTGTGACGTATAATCATGACGCACGCGTCATTTTTTGAGGATTTGCCATGGAATCGCTGTCAGAAATAATTCAGCCGGAAGACAATAGCTATCGGCCGCCGCATATGAAATATGAGACCCCTGCGGGTTTTGACCTGATGGATATTATGGCCTTTGCCGCGCATGGCCAGCCATATGAATATTTTCACACTTTGCGCGAAAAAGCGCCGGTCGCGTGGTGGCAGCCGCCCGCCGACACCGATATTGCTGGCTTTTGGTCGCTGTCGCGCTATGAAGATGTCAAAAAATGCGACCTCGATGCCAAGACGTTTTCGTCCGGCACGGGCGGTATTTTAATGGGCTATAGCGCGCGCCAGCAGGGGCCGAAACGCCTTGGCGGCGCGGCGCTGAACTCAATGATTAATATGGACCAGCCCTTTCATATTCCGCTGCGCATGGCGCATCGGCCCTTTTTCACGCCCGATTATATTGCGCATTTGCAAGCCCGGGTTGAAGGCGAGGTAGATCGCCTTCTGGATAATCTGGAAGCGATTGCCAAAAAGAATGACGGCAAGGTCGATATGGTGACCAATTTTTCTGAATGGCTGCCCATGTATACATTATGCGAAATGCTGGGCATTGATGAAAAAGACCGCCATAAAATTGTGCGCTGGATGCACTATTTGGAGAACGCGCAATATATCATTTCAAATCCCAATGCTAAAATCAGCCCGATTTTCATTATGAAATTCCTCTGGAATATCCGCCAAATGTTCAATTACGGCCAAAAGGTTTTGCAAGACCGCCGCAAAAACCCGCGCGATGATTTATTGACGGTGATTGCCACCACTGAGGTTGACGGCGAACCGATGGACCAGTCTTATCTCGACGGCTCATGGCTGCTGATTATTTTCGCCGGCAATGACACGACGCGCAATTCTTTGTCGGGCACAATGAGGCTATTGACGCAATTCAAAGACCAGAAGCAAATGCTATTGGATGACCCCAATCTGGTGCCCTCGATGGTGCCGGAAGCCTTGCGTCTGGTCTCGCCGGTCATGTATATGCGCCGCACGGCTTTGGCCGAGGCCACTTTTTCCGGTCAGCAAATTCTGCCGGGTGAGAAAGTCGTCATGTATTACGGCGCAGCCAACCGAGACCCTGATGTGTTTCACGACCCCGATAAAATGGATATGCACCGCAATAATGTGCAAGACCATTTGGCATTCGGCACCGGCCCACATGTATGTCTCGGCCAACGCATTGCCAATATGCAGCTTGAGACCGCTTACCGGCGTATTCTTGACCGTTTCCCGAATGTGGAATGGACCGGCAAGCAGAGCCATGCGCCGAATAATTTCGTCAATGCCATTTCGCATTTGGAAGTTGATTTAGGCATAAATTAATGCGGTTTAAGCTCCCTCCTTTGGCCAAAAAATGGATGGTGCGGAGCGCACTTATTTTACTGTTGCCGGTGGCGGGGGTGCTGGTCGGGATCATTTATGTGACAGGTAAAATCGCCTTTTACGAACAGGCCGATAATGCCGCGCGCATGGCCTCAAAAGCGGCTTATCTGAAATCCATTAGCGGGCCCGCCCCGGCCAATGCACCCGATTTGGTGGTGATTTTATTCGATGATTTGGGCTATGGCGATGTCGGCTTTACCGGCAATCGCCTGATTAAAACCCCGCATATGGACGCGTTGGCGGCCAATGGCATGGTGTTGGAAAATTACTACGCGCCCGCGCCGGTCTGTTCGCCCTCGCGCGCTGCTATGTTGACCGGTCGCATGGCCCCGCGCGCCGGACTGACGGTTGTGCCGTTTCCGTCCGGCTCGCCGCTCGACCGGCTTAATCGGTTTTTCAATAATCCGGTGCGCTTGCCGCGTGAAGAAATCCTCATTGCCGATGTGTTGCAAGCCGGTGGCTTTCACACGGCGATGGTCGGCAAATGGCATATGGGCGACCATGATAAATCCGTGCCGACCGAGTTCGGCTTCGATAAATTTTTCGGCACTTATTATTCCAATGATATGAACCCCTTCACTCTGGTCAGCGGTCGAGCGGGGCAGGGCGAAACCATTACTCATCAAGCGCCGGTTGACCAAACCACGCTCAATCCGCTTTATGCGGAAAAAGCCTACCGCTTTATCGCGGACGCGCCAAAGGACAAGCCGCTATTTTTATATCTCGCGCATAATTTTCCCCATGTGCCGCTTTACGCCGCGCCGCATGAGGCCGGCCGTTCTGAAGCCGGCCTGTATGGCGATGTGGTGCAGGGTCTCGACGATACGGTGGGCCGCATTGTCGCCGCCTTGAGAGAACGCGGGCGGTTCGACAATACGCTGATTATCATCACCAGCGATAACGGCCCGTGGTGGGAAGGGCGCGGCATTGGCCGAGGCCGTAAAGGTGTCAGTTTTGAGGGCGGCGTGCATGTGCCGTTTATCGCCCATTGGCCAAAAGCCATTCGACCGGGCGCCTCTGATGCGCTGGCCATGGGCACGGATTTATTGCCGACTCTATTGGAGGAGTTGCAATTGCCCGCCCCGCAAGACCGCCTATTGGACGGCAAATCCATCGCCGCCACTTTGCGCGGCGGCGACAGCCCACATGCGGTTTTATATTATTATGCCGCCGGCACATTAATGGCGGTGCGCAACAAGCGGCATAAATATCGCGCCCGCAAGCCGGTGGTCTATCCCACTGACCCGGTATCGATTCCGATTTGGCAGGGGCAAGGCCCGTGGCTGTTTGACCTGCAGGCTGACGCGCAAGAGGCCTATGACATCTCCATGCGCAAACCGGCCATTGCGGCTGAGCTGAAAGCTGTCATGGACGCCAAAAATGCTGAAATGGCCGCCAATCCGCGCGGCTGGAAATAAGCGCGCGCTTTGGGGCGTTAAAGGGAGCGGCTTGAGAAATCTTTAGCCATTCATGCGCCAGTAAAAGATTGAAAATGTCGCATTATCGCGCCGCAAAGCAATAAAAAGTCTTTTTATGACAACGCTGGACATTTACCTTTTCACAAGGCGCTATTTCTACAATAATAACCACGAAGGTTGAAATAGCGGAAGAAGATAAAGAGGCAGCAATGGCAGCAGCAAAAAAAACCAAAACCCCCAAACCCTCGCCCAAGCCAACAAAGAGCGGGCTATCAGATGACAAGCTGATTTCAATCTGGGCTGATATGGCGCGTATTCGTCGGTTTGAGGAGCGCTGTGGCCAAGTTTATGCAATGGGCCAAATTGGCGGCTTTTGCCATCTCTATATCGGCCAAGAGGCCGTGGTGGTGGGCTTGCAAGCGGTGACGCAAGCCGGTGACCAGACCATTACCGGTTATCGCGACCATGCCCATATGCTGGCTTGCGGCATGGAACCGGGGCGCGTCATGGCTGAACTGACCGGTCGCATGGACGGCTATTCCAAAGGCAAGGGCGGCTCCATGCATATGTTCTCGGTCGAGAAAAACTTTTATGGCGGGCATGGCATTGTCGGGGCGCAAGTGCCGCTGGGCACCGGTCTGGCTTTCGCCAATAAATATCGCGGCAATGACAATGTTGCCTTTATCTATTTCGGCGATGGCGCAGCCAATCAGGGGCAGGTTTATGAAAGCTTTAATATGGCCAAGCTGTGGAACCTGCCATGTCTCTATATTATTGAAAATAATCGCTATGCCATGGGCACATCGATTGAGCGCGCCTCATCGCAAACCGATTTATCGCAGCGCGGTGTGAGCTTTGATATTCCGGGCGCGCAAGTCGATGGCATGGATGTCGAGGCGGTTTACGCGGCCGGGCAAAAAGCCGTGAAACATGTGCGCGCAGGTAACGGCCCGTTTATTCTCGAAATGCTGACCTATCGCTATCGCGGCCATTCCATGTCCGATCCAGCGAAATATCGAAAGCGCGATGAAGTCGATAAAGTGCGCGAGGAAACCGACCCGATTAAGGTTTTGGAAGGCCGCTTATTGGCACGCGGTTTGGTTGACGAAGCGACGATTAAGACGCGGCGTGACGCGATTAAGGAAGAGGTGGAAGTGGCGGTCGATTTCGCGCTGTCGGCAGATTTGCCGCCCGATAGTGACTTAATGACCGATATTCTAGCGGCCCCGTCTGAGGCCGGAGGAGACCATCATGGCCGTTAAAATTCTGATGCCGGCGCTGTCACCGACGATGGAGAGCGGCAAAATCGCGCAATGGCTAGTCGAAGAAAATGAAAACGTCGCATCGGGCGATATTCTGGCCGAGATTGAAACCGATAAGGCGATTGTCGAATTGGAAGCCATTGATGATGGGGTGGTCGGCAAGATTTTATTTGAAGCCGGTCCCGACCAAATCAAGGTGAACCAGCCGATTGCGGTTTTGCTGTTGGATGGTGAGGATGCCAGCGCGGCGACAGCGCTGATGCAGCAAGATGCGCCGCAAGATGAACCACAAGACGCACCGCAACATGCCGACCCGGTCACGCCGGTTGACGCTCAACCGGTTGCAACCCAAGTCGCGGCGGAACTGACCCTGCCTGCCGACACAACATATCGCGAGATTGCCATGCGCGAAGCCTTGCGCGATGCGTTGGCCGAAGAAATGCGCCGCGATGGCGATGTTTTTATCATGGGCGAAGAAGTGGCGGAATATGAGGGCGCTTATAAAGTCACGCAAGGCCTGCTTGATGAATTTGGCGGCCAGCGGGTGATTGATACGCCGATTACCGAACACGCGATTGCCGGGCTTGGCACCGGCGCGGCGTTTTCCGGTCTCAAGCCGGTGGTCGAATTTATGACCTTTAATTTTGCCATGCAGGCGATTGACCAAATCGTCAATAGCGCGGCCAAGACGCGCTATATGTCGGGCGGGCAAATTTCTTGCCCTATTGTTTTTCGTGGGCCCAATGGCGTGGCCAGCCGCGTGGCGGCGCAGCATAGCCAAGATTATTCGAGCTGGTATGCCCATGTGCCCGGCCTGATTGTGCTGAGCCCGGCCAATGCGTCGGAAGCCAAGGGCTTGTTGAAAGCCGCCATTCGCGACCCCAATCCGGTGGTGTTTTTGGAACATGAATTGCTCTATGGCGAGACCGGCCAAGTGCCCGATTATGATGATTATGTGCTACCCATTGGTCGCGCGCGCATTGTGCGCAGCGGCGCTGATGTCACTTTGGTCGCCTATGCGCGTGGCGTGGCAATGGCGCTTGAGGCGGCGGACGCTTTGAGCGATATCGGCTTGGAGGCTGAGGTGATTGACTTGCGTAGCCTGCGCCCGCTCGATGTCGATACGGTGATTGCGTCGGTTGAAAAGACCAATCGCATGGTGACGATTGAAGAGGGCTGGCCGATTTGTTCCATTGGCTCGGAATTGGCGGCGCAAGTGCAACGCCATGCTTTTGACGCGCTGGACGCACCGATTGAGGCGGTTAATGGCGCTGATGTGCCGATGCCCTACGCCGAAAATCTCGAGCGTTTGGCCTTGCCGCAAGTGGCGCAAATTATTGCTGCGGCCAAGCGCGTCGCCTATTTTCGCGATGCGACGGCGTAACGGCAATGAGCGATAACCGCATCAACGCATCACCTTTGGCGCGCCATTTGGCGCAGCAAAGCGGCATTGAACTGGCGCAAATTACCGGCAGCGGCCCAAACGGGCGGATTATCAAGCGCGATATTGAGGCAGTACGCGACGGCACAGTGACATTGGCGCGGCCTTTTGCATCACAGGCTGCAACGGGGGCTGAATCTTCTGGTGGCCCGGATGACGCCGCAACGGGGCAAATGCATAGCGGCATCATGCCGGCGCTGCCCGATGCGCGGGCCTATTATACGCCAGGCGCTTATGACGAACTTCCGTTGGATATGATGCGCGGCGCGATTGCGACGCGGCTCACCCAGTCCATGCAGCAAATCCCTCATTTTTATCTGACGCGAAGTCTGGCACTTGATGCGCTGATGGATTATCGCGCGCGGGTGAATTTGGCTTTGGCTGAGCAGGGTGAAAAAATCTCGCTCAATGACCTTATTGTGCGCGCTTGCGCTTTGGCATTAATGGATGTGCCGGAGGTCAATGTGTCTTTTTCCGGTGACGCTATTTTGCGCCATCATCACGCCGATATTGGCGTCGCCGTGGCGCTGCCCGAAGGTCTCATCACGCCGATTGTGACGCGCTGCGATGAGAAATCCATTCGTGCCATTGGCGCAGAAATTAAAGATTTGGCGGCACGCGCCGCCGAGAAGCGGTTAAAGCCGTCTGAATATGAAGGCGGCAGTTTTTCCGTGTCCAATTTGGGCATGTTTGGCATTGACCAATTCACTGCTGTCATCAATCCGCCGCAAGCCGCTATTTTGGCGGTTGGCGGGCCGGTGCAAAAGCTGAACTTGATTGACGGTGACACTGTGGCGCAAACGCAAATGCGGGTGACATTATCATGCGACCACCGCGCCATAGACGGCGCTATCGGCGCACAATTTTTGGCGACGCTGGCTGAATATATTGAGCAACCGCTGCTGCTATCGCTCTAGCCGTAAGCGTTAAAGCCGTGCGCCAAGCCCTGGCTGGTCATTTGCACCAAGCGTTGGCATTGCCGCAAATCAGCCAAAATACGTTGCGGCTCGTCTGTTCTGCCCGCCTTTTCGGCGCGGCCCGATTTGGCACTCCCGCTCTCGCTGGGGCGATAAGTGTTGGTCAAAATATCAATGACATGGGCCAGATCGAAATTGCAAATGCGCTCCATAATCTCATCGCGGGTCGCGCCGGGGGGCGCATTGACCGGCAGGGCGGCACAGACAAATTGCGCGTGCATTAAAATCGCCAGCCGAATCCCGTGAAACAGGATTTGGTTTTGCGTCGCGCCATCGGTCTCGCCCGATACGCCCAGACTGACATCGCTTTTTTCGCCATGCATAATGCCGGCCAATAAATCGCCATCGGCGCGCAGACGATATAATAATTGGCGCAATTTCGGATTGGCATTGCGCTGATAAAGCTGGTGCGCGACGACGCGATATTGCCAACGAGTCGGCTGATTGCCTTGCGCGATGGAGCGCGAAATCCAAAAATTCGGGTCTTGAAAATCGCCATAGGCAGCCAGAATTTGCAAATGCGTATTGCTCCAACTACCCAGCACCATATCCATAATGGTGCGCCCGCGCGGGGCATGAAGGAAAATCATATTAAAGCGGTTCGGGTCAATTCGACCGGCGCGCCCAATGCCGAAAATCACATTGGTCGGTATCGCCAATTGCTGCAAAATCGCATTATGCGGAATGGCGCGAATGCGCCGCGGTGTAAATGTTGACTGCGCCAATGGCCCGCTGGCTTGGCGAATTTCGGGGCGCGAGCCTGACGGAATGAGGAAGTTGCGCGCAAAGCCCGACAGCATGTAACGATAATCATCATCATGATACAGGCTATCCTGCTGGTTGATGACTTCATTGTAAAAGTCCCAAACAAAATCGGCATCAGCATAAAACTCATCATCAGACGCCATTTCGCTTGGCTGAAAACGCGTGCATATGAGTTGCAGCAATGATGCCTCGCCCAACCGGTCATTGCCAAACCATAAAAAGCCGTCACCGCCTTGAAAGCTAAACTCATGGGTGAGGGCAATATTTTGTCGGCGGAAACGCTCAAACACCCAGGGGCTCATAATATAATCCATGCGCTGGGTCAGCGTGCCCGGATGGCCGCCGCGCCCAATGGACTCGCCATGCGTGTTGAAAATAAGCGCGCGCATATCGGTCAGGCCAGATTCGGAGATGGCGGTGGCTAGATGCGATTGCAGTCGCTCGATCGCCAACACCGCCGCAATTTGCCCCATAAAGCGACCGGCATCGGAAAATCCGGTTTGCACGGCAACCACGCCGCGCCGTTTGACATGGGCGCGATAGGCCGGTTGCTCGAGCATTTGCCCGATCACGCGACCACCATTTCTGAGCGCGTGCGGGGTCTCAAATAAAGGCGAAATATCCAATTGCGCAGCCACACCATAATAGCGCGCCAGTGCCAGCGCGCTCAGCACAATACTGGCTTGGTCGCTTTCAGCGATGAGAAAGCGTATCGGCATATCGCGGTCAATGCTGTTGAGAATTTGCGCCGCTAGAATAAGCTGCCGGTCCACTGTGCCGTCTTGCGCATCAAGCATGGCAAAATCCGATTTAACCGGTTTCACCCGCTCGGCGAATTTCGAGACGCGGCGCAAAAATGTGCGCGAGTTTAAGCGGTCATCGCCGGTCACCGATATATGGGCGCCAATGGCCGTCAAGACTTGCTGGGCATTGACTCGCAAATGCAGGCGCGCCGAACCCATGCCACAGCGCATAATATGCGCTTTCAGCACCAAACAGGCTTGCTTGGTTTTGCGGTCATCGGCTTGTTTGATGGCGGCGTTGAGATATTTCAGCGCCGGAACGGTATCGAGCCAACGACCGGTTTGCGGCATGGTCAGGATTTTCGCCGCTGCTGCAAGATTATCGGCTTGGCTCAAATCTTGCGCGAACGCATCTTTCTCGTCTTGGGCAATGCGCAAAGCGGTTTGCGTCGCCGCGATGAAATCCAAAAGCGCTTTTGGCGGGGCTTTACCCTCAGCGGCAATGGCTTGCGCAATCTCAACATAATCAGCCAATTTTCCGGCTTTTTCGCTGAGCTTCAGGCGAATCGTATCGGTCCATTGAATGTCGCGCCGCCCGTCCAAATCATAGCCGACCCAACTGGCGACCGTGATTAATTGCGGCGTCAATTTCGTCCATTGGTTCGGAAAGCTTTTGGCGGCTTGTTTGATAATGGCGGCATTGGCGTCATCAATCACCCGATGCATGGTGCGGATACAGTTTTGCGCCTCATCATGCTCATCGCTGAGGCGCGGCGGCTCGTTGCGAATAATGCCATCAGCCGTCAGCTTGCGAGGTGCTTTGGCACCGCTGGCGGCGGCCAAAACATGCGCGCGCATGGCGTCGGTCATGGCGAATGTCGGATGCGCCGTGGCAACCAGCCCAATGGCTTCGCTTTCGGCCCATTTACGAAAGGCCGAAAATCCGCCTTTGGCTTTTTGCCGGATAATTTTATTGAATTGGCGCCGCCAGCTTTCAATCTCGCCCAGTCCGGCGCGGTCGGCCAAACGCTTGCCGCGATCGCGTGCCGCGGTTTGGCATAAATCGGCCAGAATATTTTCCATTTCCGCTAGGCTTAATCGTCCTGCCGCCAATTCATCAGATAAGCGATAGGCCAATAATTTGGCCGGATTGGTATGCGGGTCATGCGCCTGCATCGGCAAATATTGCATCAATTGCCGTCGAAGGGCTGCGGCATTGTTAAGGGCTTGGCTCATGTTTTTTCCTTAAGCCTGAATTTGTCTTTCTGCATAAGCGCCCAGCTTATCCCAATCACCGGTGGCGAGAGCGTCAGCGTCAATCATCCAGCTTCCGCCAATGCTTACCACATTGGGCAATGCCAAATAGTCTTGCATATTTTCGCGATGAATACCGCCGGTCGGCATGAAAGAAATATCGGCCAAAGGTGCCGACATGGCTTTCAGCATGGCCGTGCCGCCATTGGCACTGGCGGGAAAAAATTTCTGAATTTTATAGCCTTGCTCATAAGCCGCCAGCGCTTCGCTGGGTGTCGCAATGCCGGGGAAAACCGGCATGGTGGCTTGCTTGAACAGCTCAAAAAGGGTCGGGCCGGTGCCCGGCGAGACCAAAAAATCACTGCCGGCTGCGCAGGCAGCGTCAAATTGTGTGGCACCGGTAATCGTGCCTGCGCCAATATGCAAATCCGGGCAGGCCTTGCGCATGGCGGCAATCGCCGTGGCGGCATGGGCTGTGCGAAAGGTTACTTCCAATGCGCTAAACCCGACCTTGCCCAATGTCTCGGCCAGAGGCACGGCTTGTTCGGGGGTATTGATGGTCAATACCGGAACAATGGGACAGGCAAATAAATCGGGGTTCTCGCTCATTTTATTTCTCATTGTGTAAATAATGCGCCGCCGCGCCAACCAGCGGGGCAAGCGGGTTAACCAAAAGGCGAATAGGAATGTTTTGCAGATAATTGCCTTCCGGCCAGACGGAGGCGAAGCGGCCAATGGTTTCTTCTTCGCGCAGGAAATTGAGCAAATGACGCGCCACGCCACCGGCGACAACAATGCCGCCCAATGAGCCGCCGACCAGCGCCATATTGGCCAAGCTCGAGACAATCGCATCGGCGCGTATTTGGCAAATATCGCGGCACAAAGCGTCGTCGCTCTCGGCCCGCTCGATAATTTCTTGCGGCCCGAAATCAGGCGCGGCGCAGCCATGCAATTCGGCCATCGCCTTGGTCAGTTCTTCCAAATGCGCGCCGCCGCAAATCCGCTCGACCGAAATCGCCTGCGTGTGTCGGCTCAGAATTCGTATTATCTCGCGGTCCAATTCATTGCGGGGCACGAAAAGACTGTGGCCACCCTCGGCGGCAATGGTCTGCCAGCCGCCATCGGCCTCCGGCACAAGCAAGCATGAGCCAAAACCTGTGCCTGGTCCGGCGACCAAAATCGGTGCTTTCTCAGCGGCGCGTCCGGGCTTGAGGTTGATATAGCTGTCATCGCCAATATGGGTCACTGAATAGGCCATGGCGGTGAAGTCATTCATCAGACAGACTTCATCTAGCTGACAGCTTTGAGCAATTTGCGTGGCATTGAGCTGCCATGTGCGATTGGTGAATTGCACCTCGCCATTATTAATCGGCCCGGCGACAGCCAGCACCGCCAATGACGGACGCATGCCGATGCGGTCAACAAATTCATTCATCGTATCGTCAAAACGATCAAATTGATGGGCATTGAATTTCTCGAAATCGGAAATCACAATGCCGTGATCATCTGTCGTGCGGGCAATGGCAAAACGCGCATTAGTCCCCCCAATATCACCCACTAGAAACATTTACCCCTCCTCAGGCGCCACAAGTGACGCCCCTGTTTCTGCCGAACCGACGCCGGTTCTTAATGTGTTGAACAAATTGCGCCCCAAGCCCGGGCCGTCATTAGACAAGGGCGCGGTCGCAATCTGGCGTTGTGTTAAATCTGCGGCGCAGCTTAAAACGCCGCTCTCGCTATCAAGGCGTATTAAATCGCCATCGTGTAATTGCGCCAAAGGCCCGCCATGCGCGGCTTCCGGCGTTACGTGAATGGCGGCGGGCACTTTGCCCGACGCGCCCGACATGCGCCCATCTGTTACCAATGCCACCTTAAAACCGCGGTCTTGCAAGACGGATAAGGCCGGTGTCAGCTTGTGCAATTCCGGCATGCCATTGGCGGCCGGACCTTGAAAGCGCAGCACAATAATCGCATCGCCGTCCAATTGACCCGCTTCAAACGCTTCTTGCACTGCGTTTTGATCGTGAAAAATCCGCGCCGGTGCTTCAATGATGCGGTGCGCTGGCTGCACGGCGGAGACTTTGATGATAGCGCGTCCCAAATTGCCGTCAACCAAACGAATACCGCCTTCGGCATCAAACGGGGTAGCGCAATCGGCCAGAATTTCGCGATCGCCGCTTTGTGTCGGGCCATCGCGCCAGATAAGCCCGCCGTCTTCCAACACCGGTTCTTGGCGATAGGTGCTGAGGCCGTGGCCGACAATGGTGCGAACATCTTCGTGCAATAAGCCATTATCCAATAGGGTGCTGATAACAAAGCCAATGCCACCGGCGGCATGAAAATGGTTCACATCGGCTTGGCCATTGGGATAAATCCGCGTCAGCAACGGCACGATTTTCGACAATTCATCGAAATCCTGCCAATCAATGATAATGCCTGCGGCGCGCGCAATGGCAGGCAAATGCAATGTGTGATTGGTTGAGCCACCGGTCGCCAATAGGCCGACCATGGCGTTGACAATGGCTTTTTCGTCGATGATATCAGCCAGTGCTGTGGCGTCGTCGCCATAAGATGAAATCGCTGCAGCGCGCTGGGTGGCCGCGACAGTCAACGCATCGCGCAAGGGCGTATCGGGCGGAATAAAAGCTGCCCCCGGCATATGCAATCCCAAAAATTCCATCAACATTTGGTTGGAATTGGCGGTGCCGTAAAAAGTGCATGTACCGGCGCTGTGATAGCTGTCGCATTCGGCCTGCAACAGCGTCTCGCGGCTGGCTTTGCCCTCGGCATAGAGCTGGCGAATCCGTGCTTTCTCGCTATTGGGAAGGCCCGATGCCATCGGCCCGGACGGCACAAAAATTGCCGGTAAATGCCCGAATTGCAAAGCACCGATAAGCAGACCCGGCACGATTTTGTCGCAAATGCCTAAATAAAGCGCCGCATCAAAACTATTATGCGACAGCGCAATGGCCGCGCTCATAGCGATGACATCGCGCGAAAATAATGACAATTCCATGCCCGGCTGGCCTTGCGTCACCCCATCACACATGGCTGGCACGCCGCCGGCAAATTGCGCCGTAGCCGTGCAGTGGCGCGCCGCATCGCGGATAATATCGGGATAACGATGATAGGGCTGGTGGGCCGACAACATATCATTATAGGCGCTGATAATGGCGATATTCGGCCATTCGCCGCCCAACATGGATTGCTTATCATGCACCGGACAGGCCGCGAATGCATGGGCTTTATTGCCGGCCGACAGGCTGTCGCGGCCTTTCGGCGCGTCGCGCGCGGCGGCAACATCATCTAAATATTGCTGGCGCGAGGCCGCCGAGCGTGCCTCAATGCGCGATGTAATGCGTTCAAGTTCCGCGTGCATTAGCCGTCTCCCTGCAAAGCAAAAATCTGCAGGCGCGGACCCAATATGGCCGCCGCGCGACCGATTGGGCTGTCATTGGCCGGCGCGGCCAGACAGGCGCGCAGCAGGTCAATTTTGCTGTCGCCCTTAATGATGAGATAGGCTTTGCCGCTCAACCCCAACATGCTGCCGGTAATCGTCATGCGCTGAAGATAAGCGCCGGTGACCGGCGTTTGCGGCGCGTCAAGGCCACCGACCAGAAGCGGGGCATCGGCGCGGCTGACAATTTCATATTCCGCCGCTTCGCAAAACCATGACGCCGTATGCTTATCCGGCCCCATGCCCAAAACGCTGAGCGCCGGTTTCGGCAGGCGGCGATATTGCCGGTCCAGTTCGGCCTCGGCCTGATGCGGGGTCAGCGCATTGTTCTTCATAGGCAAGAAATCGGCTTGCTCGGCGCGACCGGCCATCAGGCTGCGTTTCACCAAAGCGGCATTGGAGCCGGCATCATCTTCATCAACCCAACGCTCATCAACCAGCGCAATATGAATGTCGCCCCAATTCATCTCTTCTTGTCCCAAAGCGGTATAAAAATCGCAGGGCGAAGAACCGCCTGACAACAGCAGGCTGCAAGGGCCGGCAGCCGACAGCACGGCGCGCGCATCTGCCACCAATGCCGCCGTCATGGCTTGATTGCTATCAAACAGGGTAATGTCTTGCGCCGCTGGGGTCATTCCGCGCTCACCCCATCCCACCAAGCGCGGCCGTCGCGGTCGAGCAATAGCGATGCCTGCAACGGCCCATCTGTGCCGGCGGCATAATATTCCAATTTTTGACCGGCTTGGTCCCATGCCGATAATAATTCATCAGTCCATGCCCAAGCCGCCCGCACTTCTTCTTGTCCCATAAACAAAGCCAAATTACCGCGCACCACATCCATCAGCAGACGCTCATAAGCGTCGGGATATTTGACCGCAGAAAAGCTACGTGCATATGACAAATCAAGCGGTATCGAGCGCAAGCTCATATGGCCGGGGCCGGGCTCTTTTACTTGCATATAAAGCTGCATGCCCTCATCGGGTTGCAGGCGCAGCACCAATCGATTGGGTTGATTGCCGCCCTCGCCGAATAAATTATGCGGTGTCGATTTGAATTGGATAACAATTTCCGAGCGGCGTTCGGCCATGCGCTTGCCGGTGCGTAGGTAAAACGGCACGCCGGCCCAACGCCAATTGGCAATCTCGGTTTTAATCGCCGCATAGGTTTCGGTGCGGCTGTTTTTCAAATTATCGGGCAGGGCGTCCAAATAACCCGGCACGCGATTTTCATCGACATGACCGGCATTATATTGCGCGCGCACGGTTTGCTCACCAATATTCTCGGCCTCAAAGCCTTTCAGCGCGCGCAAGACTTTGATTTTCTCGCCGCGCACATTTTCAGCGTCCAGACTATTGGGCGGCTCCATCGCAATCAGGCAAAGCAATTGCAGCAAATGGTTTTGCACAATATCGCGCACCGCGCCGGCGCTGTCATAATAGGCATCGCGGCCCTCAACACCCAAGCTCTCAGCCACGGTGATTTGAATATGGTCGATAGAGCGGTTCGACCAAAGCGGTTCAAACAGCATATTGGCGAAGCGCAGAATCAGCAAGTTTTGCACCGTCTCTTTGCCGAGATAATGGTCCATGCGGAAAATATTGCGCTCTTCAAAAACCGCGCCGACCCCTTTGTTAATCTCATCAGCGCTTTGCAAATCCGAGCCAATGGGTTTTTCCAAAACCACCCGCGCCGCATCATGGCGCAGACCGGCATCGCGCAAGGCTTCGCAAATCGGCACATAAAGATGCGGCGCAACAGCGAGGTAAAAAATGCGGGGGCGGCCATCTGTGGCCAGTTCCTTTTCGACCGCCTTCCAATCGGCATCGGCGTCGGTGGCGTCGATTTCGTAATAGCACAGCAATTTGGCGAAGCGTTGCCATTGGGCTTCGGGAAATTCATCAGCGACACCCAGGGCGCAGCTATCATGCACCATGTCCAAAAAGGCGGCGTCTTCCATCGCGCCGCGCGCC
>FZLQ01000063.1 GCA_900197605.1 Phyllobacteriaceae bacterium Water-Bin73 | reverse complement strand
CCGATAAATTGCGATGTCTTTTCTGACTGGCCGCCCCTCACTTGCATGGCAAAGCCATTGCCGACGGACTCGCGTTCAGCATAATTATCATGCTCGAGACGGAAATAATCGACCCCGGCTTCGAGGCGCAGCAAATGATTAGTGTCGAGTATCGGATAGGCCAAACGGGCTGAGGCAGCCGTGCTTGTGGCCTCCCAATCGGCGCGGCTGATATCCACCACGCCATTAAAGTTAATCAGCCGCTCGCTCTCCAAATCAACAAACCCGTAAGAGGCGTTGAGCTGATAGTGCAGCGGGCCGATAGTGTCGGCCAAATAAGCACCATAAGAAATGCTTTCCGATTTCACTTCATTAATATCGGCGCTCTTCTCATTCACCGAAGAGAAGCCCATTTGCATGTAAAGGCCCAGCGCATCAATCGCATAAACCGGCAAATCATAGCCCAATGAAATGGCGTAATTATTGCCGCTCACGGTTTGGCCATTGGCGCTTGAATCCTGCTTTCGGTAATCACCGAATTGCTGCAACCAGCCATCGCCGCCGCGACGCCCACCGGCATTGGCAATTTGTAAATGCTGGCTCACCGCGCCGGTTGCCATATCGGCGAGACCGGATAATTGTTGCGCCGTGCCATCGCTATAATGCGGCAAAAGCTGGCGGTAAGCGGCTTTGAAAGCATCAACGCCATTAATGCCGGTAATCGCGCTCTCCAAATTTTCATTGTCGCTGAAATGCGTCAATACGGCATCAAACGAGGCCGCTTCAGTTTGATTAAGACCAAGATCGACAGCGGTTTTTCGGGCAACGGTCGCTGAGATGGCGTTTGAATCTTCATCATGGCTAAGCGTTACATTGTAAATGAAAGCCGATTCACTGTCGGCACCGGTCGGCAAAACATCAGACGGAAGCGTGACACCCTCATCAGTATAGTCAATCAGCTTGATAGTTGTCGCCTCTGCCGTAATCAGGCCGGTCAGATTCGGAATAATCTTTGCGCCATTATTCACTGTCAGCGTGGTGACATCTAAAACCGACGTGTCAGCCGTTAATTGCTCACCATCAACGTTAATTTTCAATTCGCCCGATACGGTAAGCTCATCAATGGCCAAAACCTCGGCCTCTGCTTCTTGGCCGACCAAGTGCAACTGCGTGCGCGCGCCAATGGTAATATCCAAATCCGTGCCGCTTCCATTGGCGATGCTGCCGGTGAAGCCGGTGATGGGAGCCGTGTAATCATCTTCAGTGTCATCAGCAATATCATTGGCCAGGGTCAGTGTATCTGAGCCGCCGCCAAAGCTGATATTGCCGTTCACTGTGCCGGCGTTAATGGTAAAATCATTATCGCCTGCGCCGAATTTCACATCGCCGGTAATGCGCGGGGCGGGCACATCACGCGTGTCAATCGCACCATCGCCATTGCGGTCAATATCCAAGTCGCCGCCACCCAAATAAGGATTTGTATTTGCATTGGGAGCGCTTGCATCAAGCAGCAAATCGTTCTGACGCATTTCCTGCCTAACATTCATGTTGCCCGTATAGGCCGCAAAATCCAAAGCGATAGCTTCATTCGCCGCATCGTCTTCATCTGCCGCCGTTTTAGTATGCGGCGCGGTGCTGAGAACATCACTTCGATTGATGAAATTTGCATCGTCAGGCAAATTTGCGCCTTGCGCCAGCGTGATGGCGGTCGCTTTATAGATGGCGTTCTCATCAAAATAACTTGAACCGCTATGGGATTGGGTCAGCGCCGAAATCGTGCCTTCATTCAGAAGCACGCTGTTATCGGTGCGCAAACCGGCATCCAAGGTCGCGCCCGTGCCGATAATCAATGCCTGAGCACTTTCATTAAAAGCGGTGGCCGAAATCATGCCGCTATTATAAATGCCGCCATGAATGGTTCCGCCATCAAGCAATAAAGCATCGGCTTTGAAATCATCATACCAGCCATTGGCTTCAATCGCACCGCGATTCATCAGCCCGTGCGAATAGAAGAACTGCTTTAAGCCGCCGCCATAAGCCGTGCCGGCATAGGCGTCCGTGTTAGCGTCCTCGTCATCATTTGATATGTCGAGCAGGGTTTCAACCGAGCCACGGCTCGTGCCACCGCTTCCTGCACCGATAGTCGATGAAATTTTCAGCGTAGCCTCTCCGGTCGCCTCACCATAAGTGGTAATCCGCCCGAGCTCGCGGTTGCCATCAAACTGATAGGGCAGCGTCGCAAGCGCGGCGACATTACCGACCGTCTCATCATTTCGCGCATCTAAAATAGCCGTTGACGCTGTGGTCTCCGCATCACTTCGGAAGCGGTTCACAAGACCCCCGATAATCACGCCGCCATTTATATCGCCGGCAATATTAACAGCCGATGCGCCGCGACGACGTTCATTGTCATTGGCGGTTCGTTGTTCCGGCGTCAGCCCGCTTTCATCAACCCCACGCAGCGGTGTCGGGGCAGTCGAATAGCCGGTCGCATTGACAAGACTTTCAATCATCAGTGAACCGGTAATGGACGCGCCAATATCGATGCCGATGGCACCTTCACCGCGCACATCAATCGCCCCGCGCTGGCGGTAATAGCCGGTTATTGAGCTGAGTATATCGACACCACGGGTTTCATCGCCAAACATGGTTATGCGTGTTGACAGGTCAAGATATCCATCGAGCTGTGTATCGCTGATAACGACACCGGCCGCATGTTGGGTGCCGACACCATTGCCATAGACAACAACTGACGACCCGGCTTCACCGATAATATCGGCCGATACCTCACCGACTTTCCAAAAGCCGACGCGCCAATTATTTCCCTGCAGCGCGTGAGAACCTTCTGAAATGCCATCTTGATCGCTGTCATTATCGGCAAAACCATCACCGTCCGCGTCATAATTAGGGCCGCGCAGGTCAGTAGATGAGTCCGTCAATGAGATGCCTTCGATAATATAGATGCGCGCGCCACTTTTGAAACGCACACTGCTATTATTCGCGGTGATTTTAACACCGGTCGCGGCTGTCAGTGGCGTCGCGCTTGCATCGCCATTGTCTTTGTGGCTGCGAATGGTAATCGGGCCATCAATAATGACATCGACATTCTCACTATCAATGAACAGGCCCGCATTATCATCAGGCGGCGAGCCGTCAATCAAAATGCCGTCGCCATCGGGCTCATCATCGCTGGTGGCAACCGTGGTGGTATAGGTCGGGAAGTCGGTTTCGTCCGTGTCGGGCTTCAGTTCAAACCCCCGCGCCGGCGCAAGCGTGGCGGCGACCGTGAACGGCACGATAAACGCAGTTGTCAGCAAGCGGGATTTTAAGACCACGCTATCCCTCAATTCCTGCCACGGGGGCTTTAATTAGGCCGCGTCCGCCGGATCGAGCGTGTCGCGCAATTCTCGTTTGAGAAACTTGCCACTTGCATTGCGCGGCAGCTTCTCGGTTCGCAGCCAGATATAACGCGGAATTTTGAAATTTGCCAATAGTTTGGCGCAATGTTCCCGCAATTCATCTGTGGTCAGTTCCGTGCCCTCAGCCACCACAATCGCCGCGCCGACTTCTTCGCCCAAGCGCTCGTCTTCAACGCCGAAAACCGTACATTCGGCAACATTGTCATGCTTGAACAAAGCGCTTTCGACTTCGGCGCAGTAAATATTCTCACCGCCGCGCAGCACCATGTCTTTGGCGCGGTCAACGATAAAGACAAAGCCTTCATCATCAATGCGGGCAATATCGCCGGTGCGAAGCCAGCCGCTTTGGATACTTTCCTCAGTGGCTTCCTCGCGATTGAGATAGCCTTTAATGACATTCGCGCCCTTCACGCACAGCTCACCAACCTCGCCTTGCGGCAGGTCATTGCCGTCCGTGTCGATAACTTTACCTTCCAGCGTCGGCACAAGCGGGCCACAGCTTTCCGGCTTATCGAGGAAAAACGCGCCGACAACAGCGGTGATGAGACCGCATGTCTCGGTCATGCCATAGCCGGTATTGGCTTTGCCGTTTTCCAACGCCTTGTCGATTTTGCCGACCAAATCCGGCTGCAATTGCGCGCCGCCGCCGCCCAATGTCACCAAAGAGGAGGTGTCATATTTGTCGAAATCAGGGTGCATGATAATCTCGCGCGCCATCACCGGCACGCCGCTGAGATTGGTCACTTTATGCGTATCAATAATTTTCAACGCCGCACCGGCTTCCCATTTATACATGAAAATCAATGTGCCACCGGCCAATGTCGCAGGCTGGACAACGCAATTATTCGCCGTCACATGAAACAGCGGCGTGGTGACCAGCATGGTCGGGGCCGGGCCTTCGCCGGGGGCAGGAAGTTGGTCTTCCGTGCCATTGGCGCGCGCTTCAGCGGCATTTGAAGCGGCGGTCATAAAGGCCACATTCATCAGATTCAGCACACAGCCACGTTGCGTCAACTGCGCACCCTTCGGGCGACCGGTGGTGCCGGAAGTATAAAAAATGCAGGCATCTTCATCGCCATCAACATCAACTTTCGGCATCTCGCCGCCATGATTTTTCAAATCGGCATAATCAATCACGCCCTCAACCGGCTCGGGCAAGCGCAGGCCGATAACCTTCATATCGGGGAATTGGTCGCGCACGGGCAGGAAACGCTCAAGCCGCTCAATATCGGCGATAAAGGCTTTCGGCGCGCTATCTTCAAGGCCGTATTGCATCTCATCTGTGACCCACCACGCATTCATGCCGACAACCGTGATGCCGGCCGCCGTCAGCGCCCAATAAAGCAGCATCCATTCAGGATAATTGCGGAAGGCCAGCGCCACGCGGTCGCCTTGTTTAATGTCATTGGCATGCATCCAATTCACAATCGAGGCGGTCTCGGCATAAGCCTGCGTATAGCTCCAGCTCTCATCTTCATAAATCAGATAGGTTTTGTCGCCATGCATGGAAGCCAAAGCCCAGACATCGCCCAAAGTAGCGGGCGCATTGGTGAAGGTCTTCAGCGTCTCGCCGCGCACCTCAATCTCACCAACGGCAAACATGCTTTCTGCGCTCGTCATTTCGGCGCGAATTTGTCTTAATTCCTGATACACGGCTTAATCCTCCCAAATTGCCGAGCGATATTACTAACTCCGCCGCAGGTCGCAAGCGGAAACTGAGCCGAAAGCCGCTTTGCCATCTGGTTTTTTCACAGCGCTTCGCTTAAGCTCTCCCGATGATTGATTTTGCCCTGAATGCCCTCGACCAATCGGCGATTGTGACCGGTACCAATGCCGCGCAAGCCGTGCGCGAAACCGTTGCGCTGGCAGAATATCTCGACACATTGGGCTATCGCCGCTTTTGGCTGGCTGAACATCACAACACATCGGCTTTTGCCGGTGCTGCGCCGGAAATCCTTATCGGGCATATTGCATCGCGCACAAAAAATATTTCTGTCGGCTCGGGCGGCATTATGCTGCCGCATTACGCGCCGCTCAAAGTCGCGGAACAATTTCGTATGCTAGCCAGCCTGTCGGGTGGGCGCATTGATTTGGGACTGGGGCGCGCGCCGGGTGGTGACCCGAAAACCGCCGCCGCTTTGCAGCCGGGGCCAAAATCTTGGCCGCCGGAAGTATTTCCGCAACAAGTTGAAATGCTGATTCAATTTCTCGAAGACGCCAATGGCCTGAAAGGCGATGCGGGCGGCTTCCCCGAAGACCATCCCTATCAGGGCATGCACGCGCAACCGCTAGGGCCGGAGGCTGTGCCGGTATTCATGCTCGGCTCGGGCGGCGATGGCGCTTATCACGCGGCACAATTTGGTCTGCCTTATGTTTATGCCCATTTCATCAATCCCGATAATCTGGAAATGGCGCTTAATGCCTATCGCACGCATTTCAAACCCTCGCGCCAATGCGCGGAACCGAAAGTCATGCTGGCAACATCTGTCTTGGCGGCAGAGACGGCGGAAGAAGCGGCCTATTTGGCGCGCCCGCGCAATATTTGGGCGACACAATTAATGCAGAATAAGGGCGGGCGTTTTCCGAGCCTTGAAGAGGCGCAGGATTGGCCATTAACGCCGCAAGACGAGGCCATTTTGCCGCAAATTGAAAGCCGTGGCTTTACCGGCCAAGTCGATGATGTTCTGGAACGGCTAAATGATACGGTCACGCAATACGCCATTGATGAGGTTTTTGCGCTCACCCTCATTCCCGATATTGAGGCGCGCAAACGCTCTTATAAATTGCTGGCCGATGCCGCCGGACTGCCCGAAGCCGGACTGGCGGCAGCGCAGTAATTCTATATGGGATAAGGGCTGAAAGCCGCTTGACCCCTGCCGCGCCATCATGCACAACAGGGCAGATTTTTTCTTTGGAGGACATATATAATGAGTTTGGATTTTACCGATAAAGTTGTCATCGTCACCGGTGCCGGTGGCGGTCTTGGCAAAAGTCACGCGCTTGATTTTGCTCGTCGCGGTGCAAAACTTGTGGTCAATGATTTGGGCGGCAGCATGGACGGTTCAGGCGGTTCATCAGAGGCGGCTGAAGCCGTTGTTGCTGAAATCAAAGCCGCCGGTGGCGAAGCCATCGCCAATGGCTCCAGCGTTACCGATGATGCGGGCGTTGATAATATGATTTCGCAAGCTATGGACGCTTATGGCCGCATTGATGTGCTGGTCAATAATGCCGGTGTGCTGCGCGATAAAAGTTTCGCCAAAATGGAAATCGGTGACTTCACCTTTGTCGTCGATGTGCACTTGTTCGGCACGATGAAGCCGACCAAAGCGGTATGGCCGATTATGAAAGAGCAAGGCTATGGCCGCATCATGGTCACTTCCTCGTCTTCAGGTCTTTACGGCAATTTCGGCCAAGCCAATTATGGCGCGGCCAAGCTGGGCGTTGTCGGCTTTATGAACACGCTGAAGCTGGAAGGCCAGAAAGACAATATCCACATTAACGCGCTGGCTCCGGTTGCGTGGACGCGCATGACGGAAAATCTGATGCCTGCCGAAATGGAAGACATGCTGACACCTGAGCGGGTGACCCCGGCTGTTGTCTTTATGTGCTCCGAAGGCGCGCCGACCGGCAAAATTATCTGTGCCGGTGCCGGTGCTTATACATCAGCCGCCATTGTCGAAACCAAAGGCATGTATTTGGGTGAAAACCCGAGCGCCGAAGATGTTGCTGAAAACTGGGAAGCCATTTCGAAAATTGACGACGCTGCCAAAGCCCTGTTCCAGGGTGGCGAGCAGACAGGTCGCATGTTCGAACTGATCCAAGAAGCCAGCAAGTAATTGAGATTGGGCGCGGGTAGGTCTCGCGCCCATTTTATCTTATGCGCCAGATTGCCCTATCAACCGCCCTTTTATACGCCCTTTGGCTGCTGCTATCGGGCCATTATAACGGCTTGCTTTTGACGCTTGGCTTTTTCTCAGCGTTGGGCGCATCGCTGATTGCCGCGCGCATGGGCGTGCTCGACGAAGAAGGCCTGCCCATGGCCATTCTGATGCGCCTGCCCAAAGTCACATTATGGCTGATATGGGAAATTCTGAAATCCAATATGGGCGTGGTGCGGGTTATCCTCAATCCGAAACTTGCGCGGCCTCAAATGGTCAGCGTGAAGGCCAGCCAGAAAACTGTCGCCGGATTGGTGACGCATGCCAATTTCATCACTCTGACGCCGGGCACGGTATCGGTCGATGTCGATGAAACCGAGAATACGATTTTGGTTCACGGCCTGACCGACGCTTTTGCCGCCGCCTGTCTCGAGCCGGATATGGACGCGAAAGTCAGCAGTTTGGAGGGCAAATAATGGAAATCGCTCTGGCCATGACGCTAATTGCGCTGGGCATTGCCGCGACGCTGGCGATTATTCGCGCGACGCTTGGCCCAACCTCTTTTGACCGCGTTTTGGCGGTAAATGCAGTCGGGTCGATTGCGGTTTTGCTGATTGCCGTTTACGGCTTTTTTGACGGGCGACCCGCCTTTCTCGACATTGCCATGCTTTATGCGTTGATTAATTTCATCGGCACCATCGCCATTTTGAAATTCTTCCGCTTCGGCACGCTGGGCGATCATGTGCTTCACGAAGATGAGGAAGACGCATGAGCGCGACAGATATAATGCAGTTTATCGGCATTGCCAGCCTGCTTATCGGCAGTCTCGCCGTTATTTTTGGAGCGCTGGGCCTGTTGCGCTTGGGCGATGTTTACCAGCGCATGCACGGCGCGGGCATTGTCGATACGGGCGGCGCCGGGCTTATTTTATTCGGCCTTTTAATGCTGTCTCCCGATTGGACAGTGACGGTGCGGCTTATTCTTATCGGCTTTATTCTGGTCATGACTGGCCCGACCGCCACCCATGCAATTGCGCGTGCGGTGCGGCTTTCAGACCAAGAACCTGACAATTTGAAGGCCAAGAAAAATAGTGAACGGGGGCGCGGCTAATGTCCGGTTTCCTCGTCAATGCATCGCTCATCTCGCTTTTGACGCTCATCGCCATTTTGGCCTTGCGCTTGCATCGCCTGTTTGCCGTTGTCATGTTGTCGGGGGCATTTTCGCTGGTTGCAGCAACGCTGTTTGTGGTGCTTGATGCGGTTGACGTCGCCTTTACCGAAGCCGCTGTCGGCGCAGGCATTTCAAGCATTTTGGCACTGGCAACTTTGTCATTAGTGCCGGCCGAAGAAAAACCGCACTCCATTGCTTTTGTGCCGGCGTTTTTGGCATTGGCCACCGCCGCCATGTTGGCCATTGCTGTCACCGATTTACCCGCTTTCGGTGATGTGAACGCGCCGATACATAATCACGTCGCGCCCGAATTCATCAAAGGCAGCGCTGACGATATCGGTATCCCGAATGTCGTCACCTCAGTTCTGGCCAGCTATCGCGGCTATGACACGCTGGGTGAGACGGTGGTGATTTTCACCGCCGCCATTGCCGTGCTGCTGGTGCTGGGGGGCTTTACCCGCCCGCATCACCCTAAAAACAAAAGCCCGAAAAGCCAAAGCCGCATAACCAAGCGCCGCAAAAATGGGGAGGGCAAAAATGCAGGATAATCCAGTCATTCGCGTTGTCTCCAAAGTCATGATACCGACCGTCATGCTGTTTGCGCTTTACGTGCAATTTCACGGCGATTACGGCCCGGGCGGCGGCTTTCAAGCCGGTGTTATTTTCGCCGCCGCGTTTGTTTTGAACGCGATGATTTTCGGTCTTAATCGCGGGCGGCATGTCTGGCCTGCCAATCTGAACCTGTTGGCGATTTGCGCCGGTGTGCTGCTTTATGGCCTGACCGGCGTTGCCTCTTTCTTCTTTGGGGCCAATTACCTCGACTATGATGTGCTGGGCGCGACCGCAAAATCGGGCCAGCATATCGGCATTTTACTGGTCGAGTTCGGCGTCGGGCTGACGGTCGCTTCGGTGATGGTCGCGCTGTTTTTTACCTTCGCCGGACGGCTGACGCATATTCGCCTGCTGTCAAAAATGCAGGCGCATGAAGAGGTAAGCCCACCCGCCAATAAGCCCAAAAAGAAACGCCAAACGGGGGCGCGCAAATGAGCAGTCTCGCCGGCCAGTGGAATTATTTTCTTGTCATCGCGCTGATGATGATCGGTTTTTACGCCGTTATTGCGCGCGGCAATATGGTCAAGAAAATGGTCGGGCTGACGATTTTTCAGACCTCGGTTTTCATGCTGTATATTTCAATGGGCAAAGTGGCCAATGGCACCGCCCCGATTCTGACCGGCGAAGCGCAAACGCTTTACGCCAATCCGCTGCCGCATGTGCTTATTCTGACCGCCATTGTAGTTGGTGTGGCGACAACAGCGGTGGGCTATGCGCTCATTATTCGCGTTTATGAAAGCTATGGCACGATTGAAGATGACGACCTCATTAAAATGATTGAGGCCGAAGAAAATGCGGAGGCACGCGACGCATGATGCAGCACCTTCCGGTTTTACAAGTTTTGCTGCCGCTTTTGGGCGCGCCGCTGGCCGCCCTTTTGCGCGGACGCGATATGGCATGGGGGCTTGCCCTTTTGCTCACCGGCGCGGCCTTTCTCATTTCGGCTGTTTTATTCGGCCTGCAATATCAAGCCGACGGGCCTTTAATTTACGACCTCGGCGGTTGGCCAGCTCCGCTGGGCATTGTTTATGTCATTGATGCCGCCAGCGCCCTTGTGCTGCCGGTGGTTTCGGGGCTTGCCTTTGTCGCCA
>FZLQ01000017.1 GCA_900197605.1 Phyllobacteriaceae bacterium Water-Bin73 | reverse complement strand
TTTGCCGATAGCGAAAACTTTGCCGTTTTCGACAATCAGATTGCCGGTCTCGTCGAGGCCATTGGCTGGGTCAATCAGGCGGGCATTTGTGAAAGCGCAATTCATTCGGCTTCTCCCGTATTGTTCGGCAGATTGGCCGCCAGAGCTTCCAGCACCGCCATACGCACGGCGACGCCCATTTCAACTTGGTCGCGAATGAGACTGCGCTCAGGGTCATCGGCCACGGCGCTGTCAATCTCGACACCGCGATTCATCGGGCCGGGGTGCATCACCAGCGCGTCGGGTTTGGCGTAGGCGAGTTTTTCGCGATCGAGGCCATAAAGGCGGTAATATTCGCGCACGGACGGAATAAGCGCGCCCTCCATGCGTTCATTTTGAATCCGCAACATCATCACAATATCGCAGCCCTCCAGCCCTTCGCGCATATCGGTAAATACGCGGGCGCCGAGCTTCTCAGCCCCGACAGGCAGTAGGGTTTGTGGGCCGATGAGATGCACTTGCGCGCCCATCGCATTTAACAGCAGCAGATTGGAGCGCGCCACGCGGCTATGGGTGATGTCGCCACAAATCGCGACGCGCAAGCCTTGCAGCTTGCCGAGGCGGCGGCGAATGCTCAGCGCGTCCAAGAGCGCTTGGGTCGGGTGTTCATGCGCGCCATCACCGGCATTCAACACGGCGCAGGACATTTTTTGTGCCAGCAAGGCCACTGCGCCGCTATCGCCGTGCCGCACAACCAGCAGGTCGGGGTTCATGGCGTTTAGCGTGACGGCGGTGTCGAGCAGCGTCTCGCCCTTGTTCACGGCGGAGGTTTTGACCGCCATATTCATCACATCTGCGCCGAGGCGTTTTCCGGCCAGCTCGAAAGAGCTTTGGGTGCGCGTCGAGCTTTCAAAGAACAGGTTGATTTGCGTGCGTCCGCGCAGCACTGAGGTCTTCTTGTCAATCTGTCTGTTCTGTTCGACATAATTGTCGGACAGGTTGAGCAGATAGGTGATTTCGGAAACAGACAGCCCGTCGATCCCAAGTAGGTCGCGGTGGGCGAAAGCACCCTTAATTTCTGTCACTGTCATTAAAGCAGCATTGTATACGGCGCGGGCCGAGTCGGGGCAAGTCAAAAACCGCCAATGAAGCGTAATTTTTCCATTCGGGTGAATTTGCCTATTTCCCAAAAATCCTGTGCGTCAGTCCAGGGCAGGCCGCTACCGCAATGAAAGGCGCGGTCAAAGCCGTCACGGCAGGGACGTTTATGCACTTTGCCGCCGCCGCAGGCCACGAGCGTGAGCGCGCAAATCGACAAATCTATAAGAGTCCTAATCATCGCCATAGGGCCTGACCTTGTTTCTCTTATTAGCTTTATTTTAGAATATTTCTTGCTTTATCGCCAGTTTACACGCCGTAATGTGCGTCTATCGCCCCTTGCAAAATAAAGGCAGCCGCCATCTTGTCGATAACTTCGGCCCGTTTGGCGCGGCTGGTATCAGCTTCCAATAGCGTGCGCTCGACGGCAGCGGTCGAGAGCCGCTCGTCCCATAGCAGCACGGGCAGGGCAGGAAAGTCAGGCAGGTTTTCAAGATTGCGGATAAAGGCGCGGGTGGCTTGCACGCGCGGGCCTTCGCTGCCATCCATATTGAGCGGAAGGCCAAGCACCAATGCGCCGACATTTTCGGCATTGATAATCGCCGCCAGTGCCGCCGCATCAAGGCCGAATTTCTTGCGTCGTATCGTGTCGAAGGGTGTGGCAATTTTATGGTCGCTATCGCCCAGCGCGAGACCGATGGTCTTGCTGCCCAAATCCAGCCCCATGAGACGCCGCCCGCCTTCGAGGGCGGCGATTAGCTGGCTGGGTGTTTCGAGAATTTGCATGCCGTTTAAATAGCACGGGTTTTGACGAAAGTCATATTGCGCGGCGGCATTGGCTTTGCTAGTTTCCCGCCAACTTCACGAAAAGTGATTTCCTATCAAAGGCGAATAAATGTCAGTAGATGAAAATATGGTGCGCCGCATCGCCAATCTGGCCCGTATCGGGGTGACAGATGGCGAGCTGCCGGCACTGGCCAAAGAACTCAGTGCGATTATCGGTTTTGTCGAGCAATTGTCTGAGCTCGATACAGACGGGGTTAAGCCGCTGACCAGCGCGGTGGAAGACAGAATTCGCGGGCGCGAAGATATCGTTACGGATGGCGGCTATGCCGAAGATGTGTTGGCCAATGCGCCTGAAAAAGATGATGAATATTTTGCCGTGCCAAAGGTGGTCGAATAATGACTGATTTGACCCAACTGAATTTGGCCGACGCGCGCGACGGTTTGGCCAAAAAACAATTCTCCGCCGTTGAATTGACGCAAGCGCATATTGACCGCGTATCGGCCTCATCTGCGCTCAATGCTTATGTGTTGGAAACGCCGGAAAAGGCGCTGGCAATGGCGGCGGAAAGCGACGCCAAAATCGCCGCCGGTGAAGCGCGGCCTCTGGAAGGTCTGCCGATTGGCGTCAAAGATTTGTTCTGCACTAAGGGTGTGCGGACAACGGCTTGCTCCAATATCCTCGGCGATTTCACCCCGCCTTATGAAAGCACGGTGACGCAAAATCTCTGGAATGATGGCGCGGTGATGCTCGGCAAGCTGAATAATGATGAGTTTGCTATGGGCTCCTCCAATGAAACCTCGCGCTTCGGGCCAGTGGTCAATCCGTGGAAAGCCGGTGACACGGCGCTTGTGCCCGGTGGCTCATCGGGCGGCTCTTCGGCTGCCGTTGCAGCGCGTCTTGGCATTGCCGCCACCGCCACCGATACGGGCGGCTCTATTCGCCAGCCTGCGGCCTTTACCGGCACAGTGGGGCTGAAGCCGACTTATGGCCGTTGTTCGCGCTGGGGCATTGTGGCTTTCGCCTCGTCGTTCGACCAAGCCGGGCCGATTACCCATACGGTGCGCGATGCGGCGATGATGCTGAGCAGCATGGCGTCTTTCGACAAGCGCGACACCACCAGTGTTGAGCGCGATGTGCCGAATTATGAAGCGGCATTGACGGGTGATATTAAAGGCCTGCGTGTCGGTATTCCGCAAGAATATCGCGTTGATAATATGCCTGCTGAGATTGAAAAACTCTGGCAACAGGGCATTGAATGGCTGAAAGCGGCAGGGGCTGAGATCGTCGATGTCTCGCTGCCGCATACCAAATATGCGCTGCCTGCCTATTACATTATCGCGCCTGCCGAAGCCTCGTCCAATCTCGCCCGCTATGACGGTGTGCGTTACGGCGCGCGTCAGCAAGGCACGGATATTGACGATATGTATGCACAAACCCGCGCCGCCGGTTTTGGCGATGAGGTGAAGCGCCGCGTTATGATCGGCACTTATGCGTTATCGGCGGGCTATTACGATGCTTATTACGTCAAAGCCTTGCAAGTGCGTCGCCTGATTGCCGAGGATTTCACCAAAGCATATGAGAAATGCGATGTGCTGCTGACACCGACCACGCCATCTGCGGCGTTTGAGATTGGCAAAAATGTCGAAGACCCGCTTGAGATGTATTTGAATGATGTGTTTACCGTGACGGTAAACCTCGCCGGTCTGCCGGGTATTTCCGTGCCTGCCGGACTTGATGGCGACGGCCTGCCGCTGGGCTTGCAGCTTATCGGTCAGGCGTTTGGCGAAGAAACCTTGCTGCGGACAGCCGGTGTGCTGGAACAGGCGGCCGGGTTTGACGCGCAACCGCAAGATTGGTGGAGTGCTTAAATGGCTGAGAATAAAAACCTCATTTCGGGCGCGACCGGCGATTGGGAAATTGTGCTGGGCTTGGAAGTCCACGCGCAAGTCGCCTCTAAGGCCAAATTATTTTCCGGCGCGGCAACTGAATTCGGTGCCGAGCCGAACAGCCAAGTCTCATTGGTCGATGCCGCCATGCCGGGCATGTTGCCGGTGATTAACTGGTTTTGTGTTGAGCAAGCCGTTCGCACCGGCTTGGGCCTCAAGGCACAGATTAATAATTATTCCGTATTTGACCGCAAAAACTATTTCTATCCCGACCTGCCGCAAGGCTATCAAATTTCGCAATTTCAGCAGCCGATTGTCGGCGAGGGCGCGATTGAGATTGACCTTGCCGATGGCGCGGTGAAGGAGATTGGCATTGAGCGTCTGCATCTTGAGCAAGATGCCGGTAAGTCGCTTCACGACCAGCATCCGAATATGAGCTTTGTCGATTTGAACCGCTCGGGCGTGGCGCTGATGGAAATCGTTTCCAATCCCGATATGCGCTCGGCGGCTGAGGCGCAAGCCTATGTCAAAAAGCTGCGCGCCATTTTGCGTTATCTCGGCACATGCGACGGCAATATGGAGCAGGGCAGTCTGCGCGCCGATGTGAATGTGTCGGTGCGTAAACCTGGCGACGAGTTGGGCACACGCTGCGAGATTAAAAACGTCAATTCCATTCGCTTTATCGGCCAAGCCATTGAATATGAGGCGCGCCGCCAAGTTGACCTGATTGAAGATGGCGGCACAGTGGAACAGCAAACGCGCTTGTTTGACCCGAAGACGGGCGAGACCCGCGCCATGCGTTCAAAAGAAGAAGCGCATGATTATCGCTATTTCCCCGACCCGGATTTGCTGCCACTGGAGTTCAGCCAAGAATTTGTCGATGAGATTGCCAAAGACCTGCCGGAATTGCCGGACGAAAAAAAAGCGCGCTTCATCAATGATTATGGCCTGACCCCCTATGATGCCGGTGTGCTGGTGGGCGAAGCGGAAAACGCCGCTTTCTTTGAATCCGCCGCCGAAGGCCAAGACGCCAAAGCCGTCGCCAATATGGTTATCGGCTCGGTATTTGCCGGTCTCAATAAAGCCGATCTCGACATTGCCGACAGCCCAGTATCTGCCGCGCAAGTCGGCCAGCTTGTCGGCTTGATTGCCGATGACACGGTGTCAGGACGCTCGGCCAAAGAGGTTTTCGAGCTGATGTTTGAAGACGGCCCCGACCAGGGCAAAAATCCGGCAGTGATTATTGAAGAAAAAGGCTTGAAGCAAGTAACCGATACAGGCGCGATTGAAGCCGCCGTTGACGAAGTGATTGACGCCAATCCCGACAAGGTAGCCCAAGCGAAAGAGCGCCCGAAAATGGCCGGTTGGTTTGTCGGTCAGGTGATGCAAGCCACGGGCGGGAAAGCTAATCCGCAAGCTGTGAACAAGCTAGTGATGCTGAAACTGGGGCTGGAATAAGGCCTACGGATTGACCCGATTATCGGTAATCGCCTGATAGGTCAGCCCCCACATGTCTTGGCGCAATGTGGTTCGGTGCGGCACAAGTTGCGTCATGAAAATGCCAATTAGTTCGTTTCTTGGATCAACCCAAAAGAAGGTGCCTGCTGCGCCGCCCCAAAAATAACTTCCGGTCGGTAAAGCTAAACCAGATAACCCCTGGTTTTTAATCGTGCCAAAGCCCAACCCAAAGCCGATGCCGTCATTCAACATGATATTTGTCAGGCGCGCTGTCGGCGGCGTATTGCCTACTTGGTCGAGGCGCATCATATCGATTGAATTGGGTGACAATATTCGCACTCCGTCCAATTCGCCTTTGTTCAGCAGCATTTTGGCAAATTGCAGATAATCGGCCGTGGTTGACAATAATCCGGCACCACCGCTTTCAAGGACACCCTTATCGGTATAGCCGAAAAGCAATGTGCGATGCGCTGGTTCCAGCCCGGGGCCTGTAGGCTTTGCAAAATAACCGTTTTTCTTAAAATCTGCGGGAACCCCCTCTCGCGAATAGAGAACCGCCGTGCGGTCGGCTTTATCGGCATAAAAGCGGAAGCTCGTATCGGTCATTTTTAGGGGGGTGAAGATGCGCTGTTTGAGGAACGTGCTGAATTTTTGTCCTGAAACGGCCTCCACCAAACGACCCAAAACATCGGTTGAGACCGAATAATGCCATTTGGTTCCGGGGTCGAAGGCGAGCGGTAATTTACCGAGTTCTTCAACCATGCCTTCTAAGTCTGTTGTGGGCCCGCCAATATCGGCTTTACGATATTTGGCGCCCAGCGCTGATCGGTCGAACAAACCGTAGGTGAAGCCGGCGCGATGGGTCAGCAAATCATTGACGGTCGGTTGACGTGCCGCTTTTCGGACAGGCGGGTTGCCTTTACCATCAACCGGATCATAGACCTTCAAATCAGCCAGTTCCGGAATGTATTTGGCGATCGGCTCGTGCAGTAGCAATTTACCTTCTTCAAACAAAATCATCACCGCGACCGAGGTGATGGGTTTGGTCATGGAATAAATGTGAAAAATCGTGTCATCGGTCATTGGCTTTTTGCCAGCAATATCGCGATAACCGAAATTGCGCTCGTACACCGTGCGGTCGTTTTGCACGATGAGCGCACGAACGCCGGCAACGATCTGGTTGTCAATGGCTGCTCTATAATGCGCGTCAATGCGCTTTAGGCGCTCATCATCAAATTGCAGTGAATGAGACGACCTGAAAAGGCCGCCCGAGGCAGCCAAAAGGCCAATCGCAAAAAGAGAGACCAAAATCCGTGTTCGTCGCCTCATAAATTTACCTCTGCCATTTTTTCGACAGCCTTAGCTGAAATACGATTTGCAGGAAGTCGGTTATTTTCCGGTAAATTTCGCTTCGCGTTTGTCGTTAAACGCGGTGACACCTTCTTTAAAGTCCTCTGTGCGGCCAGCCGTTCGCTGGGCTTGCCGCTCATTATTCAGTTGTTCTTCATATTTGGCATCAACGCTTTCCCACAATAGATTGCGGATAAGCTTCAGCGAATGCGGGCCTTGTGCCAACTCAGCGGCCAATGCACCGGCTTCGTCGAGCAGTTTATGATCAGCCACAACTCGGTTGATAAGCCCCCATTCCAATGCTGTTTTTGACGGCAGGCGCTCGCCCATAATGGCCAGTTCACGCGCTCGCGCCATGCCGACGAGGCGCGGCAGCAAATAGGTCGCGCCGCCATCGGGTACAAGGCCAATGCGGCGGAAGGCCTGCAGAAAAAAGGCACTCTCATTGGCGACAACCATATCGCCCATCAGGGCGAAGCTCATGCCAACACCGGCGCAGGGGCCGTTAACGGCTGAAACAATAGGGCAATGCAGATTGCGGAAGCGACGCAGCAGTGGGTGATAGACTTTTTCAAGACCTTCTCCAGCATCTGATGGACGATTTTTTTGGGCGTTTTCAGCGCCGCCATCCATGCGCGCCACATTGGCACCGGCGCAAAAGCCGCGACCGGCACCGGTTACGATAAGCGCGCGCACGCCATTATCCGCGTTTTCAATCTCATCAAGCGCCAAATCTAAAGAGGCCAGCATTGGGCCGCTCATGGCGTTGAGCGCATCGGGGTCGTTGAAGGTCAGTGTGGCGATATTGTTTTCAATATCGAGTTTCAAAAGATCAAATTCAAAGTTCATCATCTGTCCTTACTTTTTGTCTCTCGCCGTTTTCATTTGCTCGGCTTCAATTTCGCGAAAATTCGGTTTGCGTTTTTCGATAAAGGCGCGCACGCCCTCAAAGAAAACCGGTTGATTGGTATAATGTCGCTGCTCTTCTTTCTCAAAGTCAAGCTGGTCGTGAATTGATTGCAACATCGCCTTGTCATGGGCACGCACCGTGGCCTTTATGCCGGTGATGGAGCCTTGCGCCATACGCGCGGCATATTCTTGCGCTTTGGCGACCAGTTGGTCATCGGGATGCACTTCCCAGACCATGCCCCATTCCTGCGCTTTTTCGGCTGACAGGTCATCACCCAGTAAGGCCAAGCCATTGGCGCGGGCGCGACCAACCAAATTCGGCACCAGCCAGCTTGCACCGACATCGGGGATAATGCCCAATTGGGGGGCAAAGACGAGACGGAATTTGGCGCTTTCAGCCGCCAGCACCAAGTCGCCCGATAGCGCGAGGCCAACGCCGCCGCCTGCGGCCACGCCGTTAATCGCGGTGATAACTGGCTTGGGGCTATCAACGACAGCGCGCACGAGCGGGTTGAAACCGATTTCCATTGAATTGGCGGTAATATCGCCGGGCGTCATGCCTTTTTCGCTTGGCCAATTGCCACCGGCAAGGTCGGCACCGGCGCAAAAGCCGCGGCCATTGCCGGTCAGCACAATGGCGCGCACATTATCGTCTTCGGCGGCATTGTTGAACGCGTCAATCAGCGCGAAAACAATATCGCTGTTCAGGCTGTTCAAAACATCGGGTCGGTTCATGCGAAGCGTTAAGACACCGCTCTCGCTCACCTCTTTTTCCAAAATATCAGACATGCTCACTCTCCCGCAGTCACTGTTTGAGCAACACCTTAAAGAGATGGCGGCTATTGGCAAGTGCGACATTATCTGATTAAATCCAAGCCTACTTTTTGAGGGAGATAGCCATGAGCGCTGCTGAAACAATGCCGGAATTGCCGGAGACTTCTGAACAAGATATTCGCCGTTTGGTGGATATGCAAAAAGCCGCACATATTGCCGAAGGGCCAATGACCGCGGCGCGTCGTATTGATTTGATTGACCGCACGATTGCGCTGCTGGTCGAAAATGGCGATGCGATGGTTGACGCGCTGATGGCCGATTTTGGCAGCCGCAGCCCTGAAGGCACGCTGGCAACTGATGTCGGTGGCACGCTGGGTGCGCTGAAATATGCCAAGAAGAATGTCAAAAAATGGATGAAGCCGTCCAAGCGCCATTCCATGTTCCCGCTCGGTTTACTGGGTGCGCGCACCCGCGTTGAGTATCAAGCGCTGGGTTGTGTCGGCAATGTTGTGCCGTGGAACTTCCCGTTTAATTTGTGCTTCGGCCCAATGGGTTCAATTTTCGCAGCCGGTAACCGGACGATTATCAAGCCGTCAGAATTTACCGTGCAGAGCGCGCTTTTGACCAAAGAGCTGTGCGAGAAATATTTTGACGAGAGCGATGTCGCGGTGGTTTTGGGTGGCCCTGAAACCGGTGCCGCTTTCGCCAAGCAGCCATTTGACCATTTGCTGTTCACCGGTGCGACGCCGATTGCCTCGCATATTATGCGCGCTGCGGCTGAAAATCTGACGCCGGTCACGCTGGAACTGGGCGGCAAGTCGCCGGTTATCGTTTCCGATAGCGCCGACTTCAAGAAAACCGCTGCCCGTGTGATGACCGGTAAAACATTGAATGCCGGTCAAATTTGCCTCGCGCCTGATTACGTCATGGTGCCGGAGGGCAAGGTTGATGAGTTTGTCGCTGAGGCCTCGGGTGCGGTGGAAGCCATGTTCCCGTCGCTGAAGGATAATCCGGATTACACATCAGTGGTCAATCAGCGCCATTATGATCGTCTGCAAGGCTATTTGGACGATGCGCGCGAGAAGGGTGCCAAGATTGTCGAGATTAATCCGGCTAATGAAGACTTCTCACAGCAGCCGCATCACAAAATTCCGCCGACCATTGTGGTTGAGCCTGGTGAAGACACCAAAATCATGCAGGAAGAAATCTTCGGCCCGATTTTGCCGGTGAAATCTTACAAATCAGTCGATGAGGCCATTGGTTATGTGAATGACCATGACCGTCCGCTGGGTCTGTATTATTTCGGTGATGATGCGGGCGAAGAAAGCCGCGTCATCAACAACACCACTTCAGGCGGTGTGACGGTGAATGACGTGATTACCCACATCATGCAAGACGACGCGCCGTTTGGCGGCGTTGGCCCGTCAGGCACGGGTGCCTATCACGGGTTTGAGGGCTTTATCAATTTCAGCCATGCCAAAACCGTGTTCCGTCAGTCGCCGTTTGAATTTGCTGCCGGTGCGCTGCGTCCGCCTTATGGCGAGAACACGCGCAAAATGCTGGCAGGCATTATCAAAAAATAGAGCCTTTTGTGAGGCGAAGCCCGCATGCGCCATTGTGATGCATGCGGGCTTTTTCTTTTTTGGCGAGGCCGAAATCTACGTTAGGTTGCGTTATGGAAAAAATTGGAAAATTCAACGCTGAAGACCCGTTCTTGCTGTCGGAGCAATTAACCGAAGAAGAACGCATGATTGCCGATAGCGCCCGCGCCTATGCACGCGAAAGCCTGCTGCCGCGCGTCACCGATATGTTTGTCAATGAAACATCGGCGCCGGAGATTTTTACCGAGATGGGCGCGCAGGGTTTGCTGGGTGTCACCATTAAGCCGGAATATGGCGGGGCAGGCGCGTCTTATGTGTCTTACGGTTTGGTTGCGCGCGAAGTTGAAGCCGTCGATAGCGGCTATCGCTCCATGATGTCTGTGCAGTCCTCTCTGGTCATGCACCCCATCAATACTTTCGGCTCAGAAGAGCAAAAGCAGAAATATCTGCCAAAGCTCAGCAGTGGTGAATTTATCGGCTGCTTTGGTTTGACCGAACCCGATGCGGGGTCAGACCCGGCGGGCATGCGGACCAATGCCAAAAAAGTTGATGGCGGCTTTATGCTGAACGGCTCTAAAACTTGGATTTCCAATGCGCCGATTGCCGACGTGTTTGTCGTTTGGGCGAAATCGGCTGAGCACGATAATAAGATTAAAGGCTTTATCCTTGAAAAAGGTATGAAAGGCCTGAGCGCGCCGAAGATTGAGAACAAGCTGTCGCTGCGCGCCTCCATCACCGGCATGATTATGATGGAAGATGTGTTTGTGCCGGAAGAAAATATGCTGCCTGAGGTTGAGGGTCTGAAAGGCCCGTTTTCCTGCCTCAATCGCGCGCGCTATGGCATTAGCTGGGGCGCGATGGGCGCGGCGGAATTTTGCTTTGAGGCGGCGCGTGATTATGGTCTTGAGCGTCATCAATTCAACAAGCCGCTGGCGGCCAATCAGCTTTATCAGAAAAAGCTGGCCGATATGCAGACCGAGATTGCGCTGGGTTATCAAGCCAGCCTGCGCGTCGGGCGGCTGATGGATGAAGGCCGCTTTGCGCCGGAAATGGTGTCTATCGTCAAACGCAATAATGTCGGCAAAGCGCTCGATGTGGCGCGTCAGGCGCGCGACATGCATGGCGGCAATGGCATTGCCGGTGAATATCATGTAATGCGCCATGCGATTAATCTCGAAACGGTCAATACTTATGAAGGCACGCACGATGTGCATGCCCTCATTCTCGGCCGCGCCATTACAGGGATTGCGGCTTTTTAGTTTTAAGCCTGCAAAAACACCATCAGAAAGCCGGGAATGGCGCAAGTGGCGAGGGTGCCTGTCATTTTTGTCGCTATGATGCGCGTTTTTAGCCGCTCTTCCAGCAATGCCAAATCATCTTTGGTGGCGATGCGGTCATTCATGAGAGAGGCATATGTATCGGCCAGCACTTCAGCCACAGCGGTTTCCATGACTGCTTTGTTGAGGTCGGTCACAAATTTATGTGTATCAAAAGCCAAATTGCTCATCTTCTCATTGCTGTTTTTGTTCTTGGAATAACGATATCCTAAACCCGCGCTTTCTCAAAATCCTTCAGCATAGTGTTCCATGCGGCGGCATGGGCATCGCTCCAAATATCGGCGCAGCCTTCGGCAATCACATCGCGGGTGATTTGGAAGAACAGGTCGAAATCATCGTTGATTTCATAGGTCAGGTGAACCAGCCGCGCGCCGGTGACGAGGTTTTCAGCCGCATAAGCATCATCAAGATAAGTGGCGATAATCTCGAGCGTGGTGCGCATCATATTGCGGCGCAGCCCTTCATCTGTGTCGAGAAAAAACAGCGGCTCGTAATCGGCATTGGCGGCATAGAGTTTTTGAAACGCCGCGTCATACGGGTCGCCGTGCCGGGCGGCATAATGGGTCAGCGATTGCTCAATCAACTGTTCTTGTGTCTGCGTCACGCCAACCATTCTTTGGGTTTCATATCCTCATCGGCCAGCTTGGCAGGGTCGGCTGACAGTTCGCCCTTGAGGGATTTTTCAATCAGCATGCGCCCGGCCATAAATTCAGCGGGGCGATTAATTGCGGTGACGCCGGTCAGCTTGTCGCCGGTGAAATAGAACCATGCAAAGCTGTTGCTGCTGTCATCGCCGCGCAGAACCTTGCTGTCGATTTGCGTCGGCACACCGGCAATTTGCAGTTTCACATCATATTGGTCAGACCAAAACCACGGCACTTGATGATAGGGTTTGGGTGTGCCGCAAATGGCCGAGGCGACAGCCTTGCCTTGCTCAATCGCATTGGGCACGCTTTCCAGCCGCATGGTGCGGCCCAATAAATCATTGGGGTGCGAGGTGCAGTCACCGGCGGCAAAAATATGCGCGTCGCTGGTCTGCCCGACCTCATTCACCACAATGCCGTTTTCAACAGCCAGTCCCGCCGTTTCGGCAATCTCAACATTCGGCAAAATGCCAATGCCGGTAATCACAATATCGGCGTCGATAATGCTGCCATCAGCCATCTCAACACCGCTTACCGCGCCATCACCGACAAAGCCGGTCATCTGGCTTTCAGTCACCAATGTCACGCCATGCGCTTGGTGAATACGGGTGTAAAAATCAGAGATTTCCGGCTCGGCAACCCGCGCCAGCAAGCGCGGGGCGGCTTCCAGCACATGCACGCTCAGCCCCATACCGGCGGCGACGGCTGCCGCCTCCAGCCCGATATAACCGCCGCCGACAACAACCAGTTTTTTGCCTTCGACAAAATGCGGCTGCATGGCGTCAATATCGGCCATGCCGCGCAGGTCGAATATATTCGCCAGTTCACGACCCGGCACATTCAGCAGGCGCGGGCGGCTGCCCGTTGCGATGACGGCATATTCGAATGAAAGGGTCTCACCATTGCTCAGCGTCACAGATTTTGCCGCCGCGTCGAGGCTCTCAACGCTTGTGTTGAGTTTCAGCGTCACATTATTTTCGGTAAAAAACTCATCAGGCTTCAAAAACAGCCGCTCGCGTTCCATATTGCCCGACAGATAAGCCTTCGACAAAGGCGGGCGCTGATAGGGCAGAAACGCCTCATCGCCGACCAGCGTAATATCGCCTTCATAGCCGGTTTGACGAAGGCTCATAATTGTTTGAAGGCCCGCTTGCCCGGCTCCGATAACCACAATGCTCATGATTTTTCCGTTTGCTTGGTTTGATTGCCGCTACGCTAACAAAATGCAGCCTTAATTAGAAGCGGTTAGGTGATTGACCAAAATAATATTTAGTCGCAAACTCTGTCAAAACTGGGGGAGATAGACATGTCAGAATTTACGCGTTTTCGTGTGCAGCAACTGACACCCGCTTGCGGTGCCGAATTGCTCGACTGCGATTTATCAAAATTTGACGACACGCTGATTGAAGAAGTGCGCGCCGCCTTGCTGAAGCATCGCGTCGTGTTTTTCCGCGATCAGGATTTGAGCCAAGAGGCGCATATTGAATTTGCCGGTCAATTCGGTGATTTGGAGATTCATCCGGCCACGCCGAAAGACCAGCCCAATCCGGAAGTGCTGCGTATCGCGCATGGGCCGAAATCACGCGGCTCTGAGAAT
The DNA here is from genome assembly GCA_900197605.1 of Phyllobacteriaceae bacterium Water-Bin73. Taxonomy (GTDB): domain Bacteria; phylum Pseudomonadota; class Alphaproteobacteria; order RS24; family RS24; genus UBA8337. The sequence continues at coordinate 13,523 of FZLQ01000017.1, read as the reverse complement.
ATGTGGCACTCTGATGTGACATGGCGCGAAGCCCCGTCGCTCGGTTCTATTTTGCGCGCGCTGGAATTGCCGGAAGTCGGCGGTGACACGCTGTTCGCCAATATGGTGATGGCCTATGAGCGCCTGTCGGACGAGATAAAAGAGAAGATTGAAAATCTCTCTGCGTCGCATGATATTGCGCGTGTCTTTGCGCGTCGTCTGGGTAAAGAGGCCGAAGAACTGCATGATAAATATCCGCCAATGGTGCATCCGGTGGTGCGGACGCATCCCGAAACCAAAGAGCGGTTGATTTATGTAAACGGTGCTTTCACCGACCATATTGTCGATATGGAGCCGGAGGAAAGCCGACAGCTTCTCGATACGCTTTACAAAACCGCTTGGAACCCCGAAGTACAATGCCGCTTCAACTGGCGACCGGGGTCTTTGGCATTTTGGGATAATCGTTCGTGCCAGCATTTTGCGGCGTCGGATTATTTTCCGGAAGTGCGCGTGATGGAGCGGGTGACGATTGCCGGTGAGCGTCCGTATTTTGACGCGGCTGCCTGATGTCAGATATTATTCTGCACCAATATGAGATGTCGCCTTTTTCGCGAAAGGTCATCAGTATTTTTGCTCATAAAAATATCGCTTGGCATGCGGTTGACCAGCCGATTACAGCACCCAAGCCTGAGCTTACGCCGCTGACCGGCGGCTATCGCAAAATTCCGGTGATGCAAATCGGCGCGCATATTTATTGCGACACCAAACTGATTATCCGCGAATTGGAAAAGCGTTTTCCTGAAACGCCGCTGACCCCGCCCGAATTGCTGGGCGCGGCTGAAATTATTGCCGATTGGGCCGATCATCGCCTGTTCTCCAACGTCGCCGGTCCCAGCATTTTCGAGATTGGCAAATTAGTACCGAAGGAATTTCTGGCTGACCGCGCCGCGATGCAACGCCCCGAAGTGATGGCGGCGGCGCTGCCGATTGAGCATGTGAAAGCGCAATTTGTGTTGGATTTGCAGATGATAAATCGCCAGCTATTGGGCAGTGCCTTTATGCTGGGTGCGGCTTTTACATTGGCCGATGCCGCCATTTTTCATGTGCTGAATTTCGCCGGTAACGCCCCGTCATTGGCGGCTGAAATCAATCAGCACAAGGCGATTGGCAAATGGCTGCAAACCATTCGCGATATGGGCGAGGGGCAGCGTAGCAATATGGCGGCCTCTGACGCGCTGGCCATTGCACGCGAGGCGACGCCGGACCATACGCCGCCTGCCGATGCGATTGCTGATGACGCTTTGCCGGTCGGGCAGATGATTGCCATTAAGCCAAATGATTACGGCCAAGAAGTCACGACGGGCGAAATTATCTGGGTGACGGCGGAAGCGATTGCAGTGAAGCGCACCGACGCGCAAGTCGGTGATGTTCTGGTGCATTATCCGCGTCTTGGTTATTTGTTTGAGGACGCATCTTAATGGGACGGTTAGACGGAAAACGCGTTTTGGTAACGCAAGCCGATGATTATATGGGGCCTATCACGCTGGAAGTGTTTGCCGAAGAAGGCGCGGAGGTGATTGCTGACAGCTCCGATTTAACCGATCCGTCACGCGCTGCCGCCCTGATAGAGGAGACCGGTCACATTGACGTGCTGGTGGCTAATTTGGCTGCCCCCGCCAATTTGGGTATTGCGGCGGCTGAGATGCCTGATGATATTTGGCAGACCATGTTTGATGTGATGGTGCATCCGCTGCATCGGCTGACTAAGGCTGTCTTGCCGCAAATGGTCGAGCGGCAAAAGGGCAAGATTTTGGTGTATGGCAGTGCGACGGGCGTGAAAGGCATGGCCGGTATTACCGCCTATAGTGCGGCGCGCCATGCACAGGTCGGCTATGTGCGCTCAACCGGTGCGGAGATTGCCGGACATAATATTCAGATGAATTTGATTGCGCAAAATTTCGTTGAAAATCCGGTTTACTTTCCTCCGCAATTTACTGAGACGCCTGAATTTAAGGAATTGCTCAAGGGGGTACCCGCCGGTCGGCTGGCAACGGCGCGCGAAGATGCGCTGTTTGGAGTGTTTCTGGCGTCAGATGAAAGCGACTTTTTTGTCGGACAGGCGATACCGTTTAGCGGCGGCTGGGCGCAATAATTAAGGCGCAATAATTAAGGCGCAATAATCAGAACTCCAAATCAGTGCTGATGATTATCCAGATTGAGGCGTTCAAGCTCTTGATAAAATTCCGTATGAATGATGGCGTCATAGGCCAAAGCCAGCCCGCCCAAAACGGCACATAGAATGGCAATCATTTTCAGCTTTTGATGTTTCTCGCTCATGCTAGCGGTTTAGCCAAAGCTGTGGGCAGGCGCAAGATGCGTCTCGCGCTGCTGTTTTTATTCGGTTATCCTTATGGAAAAGGAGAAGCCAATGCGCCCCGCTGATTTCATAACCGTGACCGAAATGAAGGCATTGCCGGACGTGTTTCATGTCGCCCATGCCAATAGCCCGTTCGGGCGCATTTTAATGGCGGCGAGTGAGACCGGGCTTTCGCATATTTGGCTCGACGAAGATGGCGAGGCCATGTCGCGCATGGAGGAAGAGCTATCGAAAAGCAAGAAAGCGACGCGCCTGGTTGAGCAAAGCTCGCCGCATCATGCAGCGGCGCTATCGGCTTTTACGGCCACCCCGCAAGCGCTCTCCTTGCATCTTAAAGGCACGCCGTTTCAGCAGACTGTCTGGCGCGCCTTGCTGGATATCCCGTTTGGGCGGGTGTCGAGCTATAAGGAGATTGCCGCCAAAATCGGCAAGCCCAATGCCAATCGCGCCGTGGGGTCGGCGGTCGGCAAAAACCCGATATTCTTTATTATCCCCTGTCATCGCGTATTGGCCCATGATGGCGGGCTGGGCGGCTATTTTTGGGGACTGGCGGTAAAATCCAGAATTCTCGATTGGGAGCAAGCGCGCCCCTAATGCGGTAAGCGCGTGATTGTGTGACGGGTTTTCAACAAAGCCTCGCGACTTAAAGCGATAGGCCGAAATTGCTCGGCGGCGTAAAGCGGCGCTTGGTCGGCATAATGCGGTGAGGCAGGGCGCGTGCTGGCCGCGCCGAAATTATGCACCATGCCGCCGCTTTGCTTGCCGTTTTTATCCCATGCCGTATAGACAATCAGCCCGTCACCGGCGACGGCTTTCAGGCGGCCATCGTCTTCCGGCAGGCCATAAATGGCGCGCAGCACATCGGGGCCGCCGCCCAGCGGCAAGTCGGCTGTGCCGCGCAATAAGCGATTGCGCTCTTCCCATGGCGGGTCAAGCCGCCCGAAAGCGTCCATCAACTCCGCAAGGCAGGTGTCATAGACCGGCGCAATATCGGGCGCAGGCTTGTCCGCCTGTTCAGCTTTCCACTCTTCCGACAGCAGACAGACGGCCAGCGCCGCTTGGCGATTGTCGCGCGCTGTTTCGCCATTCCATGCGGCGAGAATTTTTTGCCCCTTTGCATGCAGCGAGCCATCGGTAAAATTCATCTCGGCAATGCGGCGCACATATTTCATGGCGCGGCTTTCAGGGTCGTAAAACTTATCCCATTTAACGGCGATGAAATCGGCCTCACTCATGCGTCCGGCTTGGGCAAACATCGCCAACCCCCGGTCGGCGCGATTGGTCATGCGCGTTTGCAAGCCCAATGTTGATGGGTAGTCGCTCGGGTCAAGATTGTCGCTTGGCGCAGTGACTTTGAATGGGTCTTGATTGGTGGACAGCAAATAGCCGCTGGCCGGATTGTCAATCTGCGGCATCTCATCAAAGCTAATCTGTTCGTCCCAAATCAAATCGCTGCGGTCGCCGGGGAGATATTTTTGCCAATCCCAACCGGCGGCGCGCTTGGGTATGCGGCCATTATGCAGAAAGTGAATATCGCCACTGCGGTCGGCATAAATAAAGTTGAACGAGACAATAGCCTGCATGGCCATTGCTTTTTTGAACTCATCGAGATTGCGCGCCTTATTCATCGCCATCCATTGCGCGGGCTGGCGTATCTCGCCCATACCGGCATAGCGCACCGCATAAGTGCCGTGGCTTGTTTCAAGGGCAGGGCCATGCGCCGACGTCAGCAAACTGCGTGGTACAGGCAGATAGAAATTACCGAGCAGCTTAATTTTCAGCCAATGGCGCCGGCTTTCAAAGCGGTGCGCCTTGCCGTCGAGCATATATTCATCATTATTATCGGGGTTCAGCGTCAGCTTATAAATATCGACGAGGTCGGGTTTGTTAACCGTCACGCCATAGCCAATATCGGGATTGAAACCTTTGGCGATAAACGGCATGCCTGGAAAAACCCCGCCATGCATATCCCAGCCCTCATTCGATTTTACATGCGCCTCATACCAAGCGACCGGCCCGGTTAGCGGTTGGTGTGAATTAATCATGATGCGCGTCGCGCCATCAGTGGATTTATCTTGGTTAATCGCGAAAGCATTTGAGCCGACAGGCAGACCGGCCGCGCCAAAATGGCGGGTTAAGGACGCGCTGTCCGGCGCGGCGGCAAGCTCAATTTGCGGGCTATCGGCAAACAGCTTGGTGATGTGCCCTTCAAAGCCATAGAACAATAGATGCTGCAATGAAAAGCCAACGGTTAAATCTTGCGGCGTTATCGGAAACAGGCGTGGGTCGGCCTCCATTGGATGGGTTGCGGCGTAATAATTCAGCCCATCTGCATAGGCTTTCAAATGGGCGCGGATTTGTGGCGACAGCATGTGCTCATAATTCTCGTCTACATGGCGGCGCACACCGAGCCAATGCACGAGAAAATCGACGGGCGCGCCTTCCAATCCTATTTCTCTCGCCAATTGCCCGCGATAAAACGGTATCATTTGCTGCATGGTTCTAAAGTCGTCCTCGGCATGGGCGTAAGACAGGCCGAAAGCGACATCGATATCGCGCTGCCCATAAATATAAGGTCCACCATAAGCGTCGCGGATAATTTCAACCTTATATTGGGCCGCTTCGGCAATCGCCGCTTCTGGCTGCCAATCAGCAGCGCGCACCCCCAATAACAGCAAATTCAGAAGCACCAGCAGGGGCGCAATCGCCAAGAGGCTAAGCCAAGCGCAGCGCAAATAAGGTTTCATCGGCATCTCCCAACCATTTTTTTCGAATTAGAGCTAATTCCAAGCTCAGCAAGCTGAGTTAGGGTTATTCGGCAGCCAGCTTTCGCGGCGGAACTAATTGCGCTCCGCGCACTAGTTTACCAGGCTTGGCGCCAGTCGGGGCGCCATTACGATAAGTCACTTCACCTGCGACCATGGTGACGCTGTAACCGCTGGCGCGTTGCATCAAGCGGCGACCGCCGGTTGGCAGGTCGTAGCAAACTTCGGGCAAGTGCAGGCTCAGCTTATTGAAGTTAATAACGTTTATATCGGCGCGATAACCGGGCTTTAAGATACCGCGATCATGCAGTCCGACCCAATGCGCGGTGTCGCGAGTTTGTTTGCTGATAAGCAATTCTAGCGGCAAGCGGGGGCCCTGTGTGCGGTCCCGCCCCCAATGGGTTAGCAGGCTGGTCGGGAACGAGCCATCGCAAATCATTCCTACATGGGCGCCGCCATCTGACAGGCCCGGCAAGCTGGCTTTGCTTTCCAGCATACTGCGGGTGCTGTCGAGATTGCCATCTGCAAAATTGAGAAATGGGAAATATAGAACGCCTCGGCCTCCGTCTTGAAGCATTAAGTCAAGCGCGACTTCTACTTCGCTGATAGCGCGTTGTTTGGCAATTGCCGCAACGGTTTTGTCGGCGCTGGGCTCGTAATCTGGAGGGTCACTCAGCATAAAAATTTTACCAAAGCTGGCAAGTAAGGCGCGAACAAATGGGTTCTCAGACTTGGGTTCTTCGCTAAGAAGTTGGGCTCGAAAGTCTGTGTTGGATAGGGCAGCGACTTTTTCAGCCAGAGGAAGCTTGGCAATTTTATTAAAACTCGGATGACCGGAAAGAGGGTTTAGCGTCAGCTCTAACCCCAGCAAAACACCGACAGGACGCGGGCTAACTTGGCCACGCATTGGCAGGCCGTCGGCGTCACCTTGTTCTAACCAGTCAGTCAGATGGCGCCATAAGGTAGGTTTATTGTCGGCTTGCGCAATTGATACAGAGAGCGGCCGTCCTGATTGCTCGACCAGTCGGCGTAGCATTGCCATTTCCGCGTGCATATCGTCGAAGTCGGAGACAAATTGCAGAGTTCCGCGCCCAGCGCGCGTCAAACCCGACGCGATGCCCTGCAGTTCTTTTTCGCTGGCGGTGAGGGTCGGCGTCGGGCTGCCGTCAGCCGAACGGTGGTTGAGGGTGCGCGAGGTGGAAAAGCCCAACGCCCCGGCCATTACTGCATCATGGGCAAGGTCGGCCATTTTGGCTATGTCTTCATCGGTTGCGTCTTCACGATTGGCTCCCCGCTCCCCCATCACGTAAACGCGCATGGCCGCATGAGGTACTTGCGCGGCTAGGTCAATGTCGAAACGGCGAGGCGTCAAAAAGTCGAGATAATCCTCAAATGTCTCCCATTCCCACGGCAGACCTTCGGCTAACACGGGAAATGGAATATCCTCAACCCCCTCCATTAATTGGATCAGACGGTCATGGTCGGTTTCATGAACAGGGGCAAAACCGACACCACAATTTCCCATCACTGCGGTGGTGACGCCGTGCAATGACGATGGGTCTAGTGTGTCACCCCATGCGGCTTGACCATCATAATGGGTGTGGATGTCTACAAAGCCTGGCGTCACAATCTGCCCATTGGCATTGATTTCATTTACCCCTTTTCCATCGACATTCCCGACCAGTGTGATGACTCCGCCATCAATGGCAATATCGGCCTCAAATGGAGCGCCTGCCGTGCCGTCATAAATCAATCCGTTGCGAATAATAGTGTCATGTGTGTTCATTTTACCTTCCTAAAACCGCGTATCGGCAATGGTCGTTCGGTGCAGCAAGCGGTCATAGCCGTCATAACCACCGGTGGCGGCGTGCAGCAACGAGCGATTATCCCACATCACCAGCATGTCCTTCGCCCATTTATGCGAATAGATAAAAGCCTCATCAGTCTGATGGCCATAAAACTCAATCAGCAGCGCGTCGCTTTCTTCCTTCGCCATTTCGGTGAAGCCTTGAATATAGGCAGCCGATGAAAACAAGGCCCGATCGCCGGTCTCATGATGGGTGCGGACTAAAGGATGCTCGCGCTTTTCGCGGGCTTTTTCGCTGGGAATAATTTTCATCGAGCGCCCGCTTTCTTGATCGTCATCGCCATAAGCACCGGTCGGCGCATAGCCTAGCTCAGCTGAGTGAATAGCGGTGATTTTATCGGCCTTGTCGCGCATTTCGTCGGATAAGCGTTCATAGGCGGTCACCTGGTCGGCAAATAACGTATTGCCGCCATGCGGGGGAATGGTGATGCCAAACAGGCACGTACCCGCAGGTGGCACGTCCAAAAAGCTCCAATCGGAATGGAAAGCCTCGGCAAAAATCGGCGTCGTCTCATCGGCATTGCGCTGAATGGCGGCAATGTTTTCATGCCCATCAATATGGCCGAAAAACGGGTCGTCGCCGAACTCACCAAAGGCGAGGGTGATGCGCTCAAGGTCTTCATCGCTGAGCTTTTGGTCAGGAAAGGCGATGACTTTGTTTTCCAGCCAAATGGCGCGCAATTCCCCGGCCAAATCGGCGGAGATGTCTTGCGTCAGGTCAACGCCGGATACCAACGCGCCGCATGTTGCATCAGGTTTCTCGACTGTTATGGCCATAATTCTTCTCCCTCATTATGACGCTCAATTATTCCACTCAATTATTCCACCAGGGCTGCTCAGAGTAGGGACGTATATCGACCTCATGGCTCCAAGCCGAGCGGTGCTGGTGGGCAATGTGATAATAAGTGTCTGCCACTTTTTCCGGAATGACAAGCATGTCTTTGCCATTGCCGCGTTCCTCCAGCAGCTTTTGATAGGCTTCAGGCCCAAGCAATTTGCCGATTGTGTCGGGGGCTTCAATCGCTGCATCAATATAGATATGACAAATGTGAATCCCCTTTACGCCCAATTCAGCATTCAACGATTGGCATAAAAGCCGACGCCCGCCAATGGCGGCGGCGTGGGCGTGTTGTCCGGCGTTGCCGCGCATGGCCGAGGTGGCCGATGTGACCAGAATTTTGCCGCCGCCACGCGCTTCCATAATCGGCGCTATGACTTTCGCCAGACGAAACAAAGCAAGGCTGGTCAGTCGCCAGCCCATCTCAAATAATTTGAGCGGGGTTTCTTCCAAAGTGCGGTCGCCAAATTGCGCGCCGAGATTGAACAATACGACCTCAATCGGCCCTTCATTCTTCTCGACATCAATAATCAGGTTTTCAATCGCGTCATCTTCAATGGCGTTAAGCAGTCGCCCCGATGCGCTGCCGCCTGCCTCGGTAATATCGCTTACCAACTTATTCAGGCCTTCTTCATCGCTGCGCCGCGCCAAGACGGTGTGATAGCCCTCTTTGGCAAATTTTTTACCGACATTGCCGCCGACACCGGCACCGGCACCGAGGATAAGGCATACAGGTTTTTTACCCATTAACTGCTCCCATTGCTTCGCTTCCAATTTGGGCAACAGTCTGCCACATAAAAAAATAATGTCCCTCAAAAATCTGATTTATGGCAGCGGGCATAAAAAAACTGCGCGGGATTTTGGTTGTTACCAAAGCCTCGCGCAGCTAAAAATGAAACGCTTATTTGCTTGAATTGGCAGGCACAAAAAGCGGTAAAATGCAAAACGCCGTGCCGATAAGGCCGATTACCAGCAGGATAGGATTGCCCAAAAGCGAGGGCTCAGGCAACGCGCTGCCGACACCCATTTGTTCAATGAAAGATGTTGCGGTTTGCGGAATTTCCATGCCCTGTTCGGCATAATTATTCAACGTCCAAGCATGACGCTGCTGTGTTAGAGTCATTTGCACGCCGATAAAGATAAAGTTTGCGCCAACGGCAAGACCAAACAAGACGGCGAGGCCTTTGGCCACCGGATTGTCAGTGTCGCGCTCAACCAGAACCGATGTCACGCGCATGCCGAGCCAAAGCAAAAAGGCTGAGCCGATAAAAAGCAAACCCATAGAATTATAGATTTCTGCATAGAACATATTCGAAGCTGTCATTGCGTTCATTTTTCCCTCCAAAAATTAAATTGCTGTGCCGCTTAAGTTAGCGGCAAGTTTAGACTGCTGTAAAACTGGCCTTTTGTCCTGTCAAAATGATATAAAACAGCTTTTTTGGGGTGGGTGCATAAAGAACACAGGCTACCGTCATGCGGCTAAGTAAATTCAAATTCTGGTTTCGGAGGGAAAAATGGAAGAATTTCAAATATGGTCACTCTATCAATCGGCACGTATCGGCAATGGTCTGATGATTATTGCCAGTGTTTTGATTATTTGGTTGTCATTGCGTACTGCTATTCAAACACGCACACCGGCGAGTGGCGAATCGCCGAACATGGTCGCCAAAGCGCTTTCAACGGTATTTTGCCTGCTCAATGTGTTTTTCGTTTATGGCATATGGACGTTCGCCAGCTACAATAATCCGGTCACAGCCAGCGCGCTGTCTGACCTGAAAGCCAGTGGCACAGAACTGACCAATGTCGGTAATGGCTTTATCGAATTTGTCGGCACAACTGAGCTGACGGGCATCACCCCGCCGGCCTATTTGTTCTTGGCTGTCATCACGCTGATGATGATGGGCGCGATTTGGTCACCTAAAGAAGAAAGCTAAGCCGTAAGGCCTTTTTTCAGACCACCGGTGGGCAGAGCCTGCCGGTGGTTTTTTATTGCCTAAGCTTTGGACGAAGACCCTCCATCGCGACCTGCTCGCGCCCCTTCTGGCAAACGGATTCTTTTGGTGTGGCGGAGAGGAAGGGATTCGAACCCTCGATGCGGGATTACCGCATACTCCCTTAGCAGGGGAGCGCCTTCGACCACTCGGCCACCTCTCCACCTGCGGTGATAACGAAGAGGCCACGCTTTTTCAAGAGCTTTCGGTGGATTTTGAAAGGCGTTGTTTTATTGTTATCTTTGCGCCATTGAAAATCGAAATGACACATCATCACATAAACACACATCAGCGTTCGAACTAGTCAAACGCCAATTAGTTAAGACGGGTGAAATTTTAACGGCGTCATGAGCGTTCGCCCTGATTTGGTTTATTCAGCTATTAATCCGGCACATTGAACGGTTTGACACTCTCGGCGGCGCGGGCGTTTTGACGCTAAAATTCCTCTTTGAACGGCCGCAAATCAAGCTCTTGTGTCCAGGCCGAGCGGTGCTGCTCGTGCATCATCAAGAAAGCGTCGGCAATGGCGGCAATTTCCAGCGCGCCGTCTTCGCCCTTGCTGTCGAGATATTCACTAAAACGCGTTCGCACTTTCTCCCCATTAATCGCGCCATCAATAATCACATGGCCGACATGAATACCCTGCGGATTAAACTCGCGCGCCAAAGACTGCACCATCATTCGCAAGGCACCTTTGCCGGAAGCGAAGGCGGCGAAATTGGCTTTGCCCCGCAACGAGCCGCTGGCACCGGTGAATAAAAAACTCTGACGCGGCGCGCTATCGGTTTGCTTCAACATAAGCGGCATAATGGCTTGCGACACCAGAAAGCCACCAAAGCAAATGACTTTCCACATATCCTCAAACACCTCAGCCGTGACATCGAGAAAGGCTTCGGGGCGGTTATTACCGGCATTGTAAATCGCCAGTTCCAATGGGCGACCGTCTTTCTCAATCTCAGCGACCGCCTGATTGACCGCCGCTTCATCAGTCACATCGGCCAGCAGGGGAGTGGCGCTGCCACCGGCTTTAACAATATCTGCGGCAACAGCCTCAATCTTTTCAGCCGTGCGGCCATTGACGAAAACATGCAAGCCGCGCGCGGCGGCGCGATGGCATAATTCTGCGCCCAATCCTTGCCGTGGGCCGACTCCGAATATCACCGCATTGGTTTTTGCTTCGCTCATATTCAACTCCATCTGTTTTGCTTGCGGCGCAATGCTTGTCGCCGCCAAATCTTATGTTATGTTGCCGCCAGATTGGCAGGCATGCAATAGCCTGTTCGAATAGGAGTGAATTATGTTTCGGGGTGCCATTACGGCTCTGATTACACCTTTCAAAAACGGCGCGCTTGATGAAGCGGCGCTGCAATCGCTGGTGGATTGGCAGATTACCGAAGGAATTCAAGGGCTGGTGCCGGTCGGCACAACGGGTGAAAGCCCGACGCTGAGCCATGCCGAGCATGAGCGCGCAGTCGAGGTGGTGATTGAGGCCGCCGATAAGCGCGTGCCGATTATTGCCGGTGCCGGTTCCAATGCCACGGCGGAGGCGATTGCCTACACCCAGCATGCCGAAAAGGCCGGCGCAGATGCGGTGCTGCATGTCACGCCCTATTACAACAAGCCGACGCAAGACGGCATGGTCGCGCATTTCACCGCCATTGCCGAAAACACGGCACTGCCGATTATTCTTTACAATATCCCCGGGCGGTCAGTCGTTGATATGACGCCGGAAACTATGGGGCGGCTGGCCGAAATTAAAAACATTGTCGGCGTGAAAGATGCGACATCTGATATGGCGCGTATCGCTCAACAAGCCGAGACTTGCAGCGCGGATTTCATTCAGCTTTCGGGCGAAGATGCCAGCGCCGTTGACTTCAACCGCGCCGGTGGTGTCGGCGTCATTTCGGTTTGCGCCAATATCGCGCCCGCTAAATGCGCCGCCATGCAGCAAGCCACATTGGACGGGGAGTGGGACAAGGCCGAGGCGTTGCTGGCCGAATTATTGCCGCTCATGGATGCGCTGTTTTGCGAGACCAGCCCGTCTCCGGCCAAATATGCGATGGCGCGCATGGGCAAATGCGCCGAAGAAATTCGCCTGCCCCTATTGCCGGCCAGCGAGATGGCGCGCGGGCGCATTGACGCCGCGCTTGTTGATTTGGGTCTCTAGTCATGTCTGCCAAAAGCGGTGGCCGTAAAAAATCCGGCGCGGGAGACGGCACAATTACTGAAAACCGCCGCGCCCGTCGCGATTTTGAGGTCACTGAAACCTTTGAAGCCGGTTTGGTGCTACAAGGCACGGAGGTGAAATCGCTGCGCCTCGGCAAGGCCAATCTGGCGCATAGCTTCGCCACTGTGCGCGAGGGCGAAGGCTATTTGATGAATGCCGATATTCCCGAATATGTTGCCGGTAACCGCCATAATCACAAAGCCACCCAGCCGCGCAAGCTGCTGCTGCATAAGCGCGAGCTGAACAAGCTGATGGCGGCGGTGCAGCGCGATGGCATGACGATTGTGCCGCTCAAACTCTATTTCAATGAGCATGGCCGCGCTAAACTTCTGCTCGGCCTCGCCCGTGGCCGCAAAAAAGGCGATAAGCGCGATGTTGAGAAAAAACGCGATTGGCAGAGACAAAAAGCGCGCCTGATGAAAGACGGCTAGCTTGACTATTTGAGCAGCCTCTCCCGCACAGCCTTAAAAACCCCTTCAAACATTTCCGTTGTTAGGCGGCCGGTATTGGTGTTGTAGCGCGAGCAGTGATAACTCGACATGAGCGTGAAATCGGCCCCCTTATTCGACAGCGCGTAAGACACTGCATGGCCGAAGGGCGCGTCTTTCAGCTTCACGCCAGATGCGCGCAGCACACTGTCATGCGAAATTTTGCCGAGCGACAAAACCACTTTCAAATTGGGCAGACTGGCCAGCCGCGCTTGTAAAAACGGGCGGCAGTTGTTTATCTCTGCACCGACCGGCTTGTTTTGCGGCGGCACACAGCGCACCGCATTGGTAATCATGCAGTTTTGCAGCCTTAGCCCGTCGTCACTATGCCCAATCATGTGATTTTTGTCGTAAGTGCCTTCGCAAAAACCGAATTTGTCCAAAGTGGCGTAAAGCAAATCGCCCGCCCAATCGCCGGTGAAGGGCCGACCGGTGCGATTGGCGCCGGTCACGCCGGGCGCGAGGCCGACAATCAGCAATTCGGCGTTGGCATCGCCAAAGCACGGCACGGGGGCGTTAAACCAGTCCGGCTGGGCGGCGCGGTTGGCGTCGCGATAGGCGGCGAGGCGCGTGCAAATTTGGCAGTCATGCGGGGGAAGGGCTGGCGTGCTCATGCCGCATCATAGGCGGTTTGCCCCCTTTCACAAAGTCTTGTAGTTAGGGCGCATGATTTATCTGGCACTTGGCAGCAATCTTTCCGGCGATTTTGCCAACTCGCAGCAGCTTATGGCGGCAGCGATTGATAATTTGCCGCTTTGCGGGGCGCATGTGGTGGCGCGCGCGCCGCTTTATCGCTCGGCGGCGGTCGGCCCGAAAATAGACGGGCAAGGGCAGAGCGATTACATCAATACGGCGGTGGCGGTGCGCAGCGTGGTGCCTGCGGTGGCGCTGTTGCAAAGGCTGCACGCGCTAGAGGCGGCGTTTGGCCGAGAGCGGCGGGGGGAATGGGGGGCGCGCCCGCCGGGTATTTATATTTTTAGCTATCACGATG
>FZLQ01000157.1 GCA_900197605.1 Phyllobacteriaceae bacterium Water-Bin73 | reverse complement strand
CATCCATCGGCAATTGCATAGTCACACCAATACCGACAGCCGCGCCGTTAATCGCACCGATAACCGGCTTGATGCTTTCATAAATGCGCAAGGTCATTATGCCGCCGCTATCACGAATATCTTCGCTCGACCAGTTCACGTCGCCGCTCTCGGAAATCACATCGGATTTTTTGCCGCCATCGCTGCGCTCGGCATAATCAAACGTCTTATCGCCTTGTGACAAATCAGCCCCGGCGCAAAAAGCACGCTCGCCATCGCCGGTTATAATAATGGCGCGCACCGCGTCATCAGCATCAGCTTTGTCAAAAGCGTCAATAACTTCGTGCATCATGCGACCGGTAAACGCATTCATCGCCTCCGGGCGGCATAGCGTCAGCACCATAATGCCGTTTTCATCTATCTCGGTTTTAATCTGTTTGTAATCTGACATCTTTCATGTCTCCCTCACCTGTCTCTTGCCGAAACCTCCCATATCTCTATAGTTCTCGCAATAGGACTTTTTGGGGGAGATGACAAAATGCATATCAGCACTCACGCACAAAACACGCCGGATCGGGCGGCTTTCATCATGGCATCAACTGATGAAGTTGTGACGTTCAAACAGCTTGATGATTACTCAAATCAAATTGCACAATTGGCGCGCGCGCGCGGCCTTCAGGTCGGCGACGGTATTGCCATTTTCATGGATAATAATAAGCACTTTCTCGAAATCTGCTGGGCAGCGCAACGCTCCGGTCTTTATTTTACCGCCGTCTCCTCGCGCCTGACGGCCAGCGAGGTTGAATATATCGTCAAGGATTGCGGGGCCAAAATGCTGTTCACCTCTGACTATATGAAGGAGGAAGCCGACAAGCTGGTGGCCTTGCTGCCCGATATGGCCGGCATGTTTATGGTCGGCAAAGCATCTGAGGGCTATGAAGAATATCTGCCCGCCCGCGACGCGCAACCGGCCGAACCGGTGGCTGATGAAACGCAAGGCATGGACATGCTCTACTCATCGGG